>NZ_JAMXFD010000001.1:491818-658700 GCF_025370875.1 Laspinema palackyanum D2c | reverse complement strand
TCTTGGGTTTTGCAGATATCATTACCATACACGGCTCAAGGGGATTTGAACAGTTTTTGCCAAAATGAGAATTGCTGGAGGGGTATTGCAATTCTTGACCTGATGTCATATTATATTCATAATGGAAATATTCTCTCTAATAATAATTATGCAAAGCCTCCGATTATAATTAAAAATTTATCAGAGTCAATCCCCCCTGTCAAGCCGATTTCCCTTTTTTTAAAGAAAATTTTGTAAAGTTTTGCAACAAGTCAGTGAAAATCGGTGAAATCAGTGGTTAAAAATTTCACCGTCCCCTCACCCCACCGCGAGGAATAATGACATCAGTCGGGTCAAAAGTCGGGCCAATTCCCCGAGATTCAGGAGAAATCGGTACAAGTCCCCCATCACTTTCCACTGCCCCACCAATCGTTCCGCCACCCATCGGGTCACTATTTCCATTCAGAGCATCCCGTAAAAAATTGTCAAATCCGCGCTGTTCAAATCCGCGTCTTTCCTCTTCGGAAAAAGTAGGTTGAATAGGAGTGCGGAGTCTGGGGGGACAAGCGGGAACAAGACTGGGGCCGGGTCTCGCTTCAACGAGACAGGGTTCGGTTTCTTGGGCCATCACCCTCGTGGATGACAGGATGCCCAGCAGGACGGGGAATACAGTTAAGGAAAGGATTAAATTTGAAACGGATTTAGACATAATCAGGAGTCTCCTAAAAGCGGAAGGTGGTGCGAATGGTGCCGATAAAAATATCTTCATTATTAGCATTATGTTCGGGATTGGTGATGTACATAATGCCGGGGGTAATAGAAATGCGATCGCTGACGCGCCAGCGATAAAAGGTTTCAAAATGCAAGGAGGTATCCGGGTCTTCCTCTAAAAATAAATCGGTGCTATCCACTAATTTCGGGGGTTGACCGACGAGCAAGGCGAGCAAATCTCCGGGTCTGCCAAAGGGGTCGGAATATCCCAGGGAAAACAGGTAAGTGGTGGTAGTGGCAGAGGCATCGGAGACGGTGGAGTTGGTGAACATCCAGGCTCCCCAAGTACCAAAGGTGAGATTGCGATGAAAGCGCCATTGCAGGGAACCCCCGATCGCATTAATCTGGGCCGGTTCATCCATAAACCCGCCCGTATCAGCCAGAAAGCTGCCGGTGAAAGTATCCAGGCGTCCATCTTTGGCGTAAGCATTCACATAGGTTAAACCAGCGATCGCAGTATTGGTCGGTTTGAGGAGCAGTTGTATCCCCGTCGCACTATGGTCAGCGCCGACAAACCCACCGCCTTCGGTGAGACTGCTACTATTGCGCGTGCCATAAGCGGCCTGTAGTCGCACGCGATCGCTCAGTAACAAATCCACCCCGGCACCGGCATCGAGACTGCCAATTTTAAAAATCGGACTCGCTTCGGCAAACCGGGACAGCGCACCTCGACCGGCATCAAAATAGCCGGAGTTAGCCGTCAGAACACTACTTAAACTAAAGCCCACTGGACGCAGCGTAACAACCGCGCGCTCGCTGAGGGCAAAACGATATTCTAACTTATCCAAAACCACGCGATCGCTAAATCCACCTTGATAAGATAGCAATGCCATATCCGTATTAAAAGACTCCGGATTGGCAAAACCGCGATCGCTAAAATTGCCCGAAGATAACTCTAGTCGGAGTCTATCTCTCCCCGTAAAAGAAGCCACCACCCCGACGCGAGCAAGATAAGAAAAAACTAGATTATTATCTCCCTCTCCTGGCGGTTCTCCCCCACTTCCTCCCGTTAAGGCAAAAATTGCTTCTCCCCCCAACACTGCCGTGGGGGAAAATTGTTGGGACTCTAATTGAGCCGTTCGCAGTTCTAAATTTTCCACCCGCCCTTGCAACGTCGCCAATTCTGCGGCAAATTCCCGTTGCAATTGTTCGAGGACCGTTAAATCGTCTCGGGAAATCAGTTCCCCTGCACTGGCGATCCGCTCATTCATCCGTTCCAGGCAGGCATTCAACCCGGCAGCAAACTCATAGCGGTTTAAAGCGCGATTTCCCCGAAAAGTCCCGTCGGGATACCCTTGAATACAACGGTAGCGCTCAATCAAGGATTGAAGGGCTTGAAATGCCCAGTCCGTGGGTTGAACATCGGAGAGTTGCGAGACTGAGGTCGTTTGAGCCATTGGGTCCCCATCCACAAGTCCCTGGGAGAGGGGGAGTTGCTCCCCAATCCAGTCATCAGAGACCTGTTTTCCCCATGAGCCTGCCTTCGCAGGCTTCGTCTGTATAGCCCCACCCTTTAGGGTGCGGCTGTTTGCTAGGGCGTTGGGACTTTCTGTTGGGGGTTCAATCCGTTGCCGGTCCTTTGCCTGGGAGGGTTCTACCCTGAGCATCAAGGCAGGAGAAGCGATCGCCCTAATGGAGGGCAACGTAATGAGAAAGACGACAACACCAGCAATAGCGGTTTTCATGCGAGTCAGATAAAACAAGCTGTGGATAAGGTCTCTGGGATAAAATGCCACATAAAGGGAGGAAAGGGGGTAGGGTGTTTCCCATCTCATTCTCTCGGAAGCAGTCCCAAAATGGGGAAATTTCAGGCGTCTCAGTTGCAAGGTTCTCCCAGTAAGAGGCTAGAGCAACCCCCAGAGGGGCCATCCCGCAGGAGCGATCGCAAGAAAGTAAAATCTTTATAAATATCTTCAATCGTGTCCGCCTCTTCCATATTGGTCATCCCGTGGGCGATCACCTCTGGATCCACAGGAGGTTCCGCAAACGAGAGGGCCAGTTGCTCCCGTTGGACGCGATCGATAAAATGCAGGGTTTGGATCCCGCAACTATTGTTTTGGCTTAACTCGGGATCGACACAATAGCGGTCTTCCTGAGCGCGTCCCCGTCCGTGAATGCCGACTAACTCGCCCTCTTGGTTAAAAACGGGTCCTCCGCTCATCCCCCGCTTCGTCTCGTTGGTATAGAGCAAGCTGTATCCCCCATCATCCGAGGGAGGATTGGCAATGTCCGTAAGATTTCCCTCCCGGAACTCACGGACTCGGCGGGCGCTTTCGTCTTCAGGATTCGGCCAACCGGAGATATAGACGGGTGCACCGAGATCGATGTGGGGGGAGTCTCCCATCACCGCAATGGGATAGTCCTGAGTGCTGGTAAAGGTGACGATCGCCAGATCGAGTCCCTGAATCGTCTCGCCGAACTCCCCTAGTTCTTCTCCCAGGGGAATAATATTACGTTGGGTCTCCACATCATCCACTTGATGCACTTTGCCGTCACTGGTCCTGACCCCATAAACCACTTCGCGGGTTCTGACGACATGGAGGGCGGTTAAGACGGAGTAAGTATTGCCATCCCGGGCGACAATCACCCCAGATCCTGGATTCCATTCTTGGCGGGCTTCGATGTCTCCTTCTTGTAAACCTTGGGCAATAATCACCGTAGTTTGGGAGGCGATCGCATTCACCTGTTCCGGGGCTAAAGAGCGACTCGCCACTAGGGGGAGGGCCAGGTTCATCCGCACCGCCAAGGTGATCGCCAGAGCGCCAGTTGTGGCGAACAAATAAGTCGGAAATCGACCAAATAATAGCATAAAAATGGGTAATATCGAGTTTTGAATCGAGCGGTTTGACCGGAGAATTTTTAACCCTTCAAGCCCATGTTTTCCTGATAGGTTAGACCCCGGCACAGGAATTTTAATCCGGGGGGAACCTGAAGGATGATAGCGCTTTGGTGATGGGATCTGCCGAGAGCGTGAATTGCTCCGGTAACCTTTGATATTTTCTCTCTATTTTTCTGAATAAAAAACCTAGAGAAAGTTTCACCTCTCTCTAGGTTATTTACAAATAGGCACTCTCAAGGAGTGACCAACCGGCGCGATCGGGCGGTGCAAAGCTTGGCGATCGCGCCGCGTTCCGCACAAATCGCGGGCTATCTGGATAAAGCTCATACGCTTTCCTCACTTCTTTTCTCCTTGGGGTTCAAACAGAATCTCCACTACCCGGTCGAAATTAGCGTAGGCAGGGGGGAAAAATCCTGCAACAAATTCCCCACTACGACTAGGTTAATTAAGCTTTCGGTCCCGAGCAATCCCGCCAACAATCTAGCGGGTTCGGCGCGGTTATTGCCATTGAAGGCAAACAAAACATTCTGGCGATTGCAGCCGACATCAGTGCCATTCACGGCACAAACGACCATCTCCCCATTGACTCGTCCAACGGTGAGATATAACCCACTCAGGCTGTTGCCATTATTACGCAACACCGCATTCAGTTGGTTTGACACCTGCTGACAGGTTGCCCGCGATTCATCGGAACTGCGATAGTCTTGATTTTTCCAAGAAATCATCGACTCTGAGACAGAACCATCGGTTCGGACCGCTCGAATCGTATAAAAGTTATCCGAGGGCTGGCATTCAAAAGACACCACTGAAGTGGGGGATGACGCCATACTGCTGGGGGATAGGAGTAAACCTCCTGGGGTTGCCAGTAAAAGGGCTGCAACCCATCGGCCCATTTTTTTCAGACTCATAATTTGGTTCTCTTTCCTGACTGGACCAATCCACTGAAATCTTGCCATTCCAGCTCGCCAAGCCTCGGCGATTTCCAGCAAAATACTTTGTACAAGTTCCAAGAATAGGAGGATTAGAAGAGTTGATTGACTAAGATATCTAAATCAACGTAGGGTTGTCCTCCGGACTCTTGAATCGCGTTCCCACTACCCACAACCCCCGCACTTGCCAGATTTCTTAACATTTGGCTGGGGTTGCGACGGTTGGCATGGTTGAGGGTAAACAGGACATTTCTGGTATTACAACCGGCTCGGGTGCTGCTAACGGCACAGAGGACCGCCTCACCATTAACTAATCCAGCGGTCATGTACAGTCCCTGTAAACTCTGGTTATTTTCTTGTAACAAGGAATTGAGACGGTTCGTGACTTCTGTACAGCGGCGTTCCGGGGTGTATCCTGCACCACTAAATTCTTCGGTTTTCCAGACGATCATGGGGTCAGACACCTGTCCATTTTGGCGAACCGCTAGGGTGACGAAGAGTTGATCCGCAGAAATCTGACACTGAAAGGAACTCAAGGGTGCTCCCGACTGGGCTACAGATTTTTGGGCGCTGATCAGGGGAACAGAGATTGCTACAACCCCAGCGATCGCGAGTTGTAATAGCTGTTTAAGATTCATGGGTTCCTCTCCTGTTATAGACTAAATAGAATGACGTTTAAATGCTTCAAAATTATCCGGAACTTCACCCCTCAATTTCTCCAGTCTCCCTCAACCGGAGGTTAACTTTTATGAAGCCCCCTCAAAAAATTGGTCCGCGAGGGAATAATCGCGATCGCCAGAGTGATTGCTCTATCGGCGAGGAAGGGTTTCTAAACTGCTGGATGTAACCGGGTAACTCAGACTCAGACGGGTTATGCTTCGATGACTCTATGACTCTCCATCCCTCCAAAAACGGAAGATCTCGAAAGCCAATCACCCCTAAACTCCCCCCCTACCTGCTCGAAGACGGAAAACCTCTGTAAGGGTTTCGCTTTCTTTACAGTATGGGATTCCAGATCTACGATCGTCATCCCCTGTAGAGCATCTACAATCGGTGCAATTCCCATTTAGAGCTTATCTCTAAAGGAGGATGCTATAAAGTCATTGATATGATATCAATCCTATTGTTCCCTATATAACAGGGAAATGTGTGTAAATCTTTAGTAAAGTTACTGCTCTATGGATTCCCTCTAAACAATTTATATAACCGGACCGGGCAAGGACCAATGAACCCAGAAGCAGGAAGAATAAAAATTGGGTAAAGTTTTATCTACAGAGGGTAAATCTCTCCGGGAATATTCCCCGGGTCGGGATTCCATTGACCCGGATTAGTCGGTTTAGACTTCGGGTTTGGGGAGCGCTAGGGCTTCCGTGAAATTACGGAGAAAAAACCCTTCATCGCAGCTCATGAAGGAGTTAAGACAGATTTTTTCTAATGGCTGAACCGATGCTTTAGGGGATTAATTCAGGCTTCTTCAATTCAGAGGACCGGAAACTGGCCTTCTGGTCCTATTGGGTGGCGAATGGGTCGAGACTGGGTAAAGAAACCAGGTTTCTAACCTTTCCTCTTCTGACGCACTCTCTTATCCGTATCCTAAAATTTCGTAGGAATTAGCAATTCAGTTTTCACCCTCAGTTTTTGGCTGTCATCCCTCAGTTTCATCCCAAAACTGGGTTCCGAGATTGTACGGAGAGCCTAGATAAATAGTTCGGTTTCTCCTATCGGATTCCTTTCTAACTCTAAGGAAAACTCTTCTGGTTTGACGGTGCTACAAAAAATATCCAGCCGCTTAGACAGGGGAAGAAACCGGAGTTATAACAAGTTTCAATCATTCGGGTCAGTATCTTTTATCAAATTGTTCCTACAAATTCTGGGGGTTTTTTGGCCCTCCCGAATGTTCCCTGGGATTTAGGGGTGGTATAGAGGGTTTCAAGCAAAAGCCCATAGCTAGATCGAGCCTCATCCTTTGAAGAAGGGAGTAGCTCTAGCTATGGGCGATCGCCGATCGGAACACCCGTTTTATTCGTTCTTTTCACCCAATCTCTGGTATTTTTGTATTATCTTTGCCCATTTCACATCAACGAGACCTGAGCCCTGGGGTAATCCACTTTAGAATTAACCTTCAGATTCGGGATGTTGATCATCCGGTGGAAACACCTCAGTCAACCGATGGAGCGCATCCCATTATTCCACAAACAGAGCGCGGGATTCAATGGGTTTGGGTTCTGTGGCTTCCGGAGCTTCCGGAATTTCGACCACTGAACCATTCAAGGCAATCATCAAGCGTTCGGAAGGCGTTTGGGTTTCTGCTGGGACCGTTGCCATTTGAGGGCTGTAGGTGCGATCTCGGAAGATAAGACTCGATAGCCCTGCTAAAACCAAGGCAGCGATCGCCACCCCACCCCATAAAACCCGCCGCTGACGCTGGCGATCGAGGCGTCGGAACAAGTTCTGCACCGTTTCTTGCACAGGTTGCACCGGCGCAGGAACTGGCAAAACTTGCACACTTTCACGCAGTTTAATCAAGTTCAAATACAGGCGTTTCACCTCGGGATCGCGAGCGAGCCACTC
Source organism: Laspinema palackyanum D2c (assembly GCF_025370875.1). NCBI lineage: Bacteria > Bacillati > Cyanobacteriota > Cyanophyceae > Oscillatoriales > Laspinemataceae > Laspinema > Laspinema palackyanum. Next base: position 651,611 of record NZ_JAMXFD010000001.1, on the reverse strand, counting down.
TTGAACCTGACGACGTTCGCTCTGAGTTGCTTCACCATCGATATAAGCACTGACCAATTCAAAGCGTCCCGCAGCAAGTGCCACATTTTCTCCTTCACAAACCATCGGAATTTTAGCTTCCAATTGTTCGAGTTGATCAATGCGACTAAAGACCCCAGCGAGTAAGGAATCGAGAGGTTGTGCCTCCAGCGGTGCCGGGAGGGAAACTAATTCCTGACGGAGGTTTAAGAGTCTCGAATGGACCTGTCTGAATGTGGCATCACTGGAGAGCAAACTTTCCACGAGCTGAGATTCAGCATAAGTTGCCTCACCATCGAGGTAAGCACTGAGTAACTCAAATTGCGCCGCAGGAATCGCAGCAACGGCGCGATCGCCAACCAGATGCGTGACGGCTTCTGGTTGTGCGATTTCGTCAATCCGACTAAAGACCGCACTGAGCAAGGCATCTACAGGTTGCGCCTCCAACGGTGCCGGGAGGGAAACCCATTCCTGATGCAGGGTTAAGAGTCCCGCATAGACCTGACGAAGTGCCGCATCACTGGAGAGCCAGCTTTCAACTTGTTCCGATTCAGTCTGTGTTGTCTCACCATCGAGATAGGCACTGAGCAACTCAAATCTATCTGCAGGAATCGCGGCAACGGCGCGATCGCCAACTAGAGGGGTGACGGCTTCTGGTTGTGCGATTTCGTCAATCCGACTAAAGACGCCATTGAGTAAGGCATCGACAGGTTGCGCCTCCAACGGTGCCGGGAGGGAGACGAATTCCTGATGCAGGGATAAGAGTCTCGAATGTAAGTCTCGGAATGAAGGATCACTAGAGAGCCAAGCTTCGACTTGCTGATGTTCAGTTTCAGTCACCTCACCATCGAGGTAAGCACTGAGTAACTCAAATCGATCTACAGGAATCGCGGCAACCGGGCGATCGGCAACAAAAGGCGTGACGGCTTCTTGTTGTTCGATTTCCTCAATCCGACTAAAGACACCATTGAGCAAGGAATCGACAGGTTGTACCTCTGACGGTGCTGGGAGCGAAGTCCATCCCTGATGCAGGGATAAGAGTCTCGAATGTAAGTCTCTGAGTGAGGCATTAGTGGAGAGCCAAGTTTCCACTTGCTGACGTTCAGTTTCAGAAACCTCACCATCGAGGTAAGCACTCAGCAACTCAATGCGATCGGCAGAAATAGCGGCAACAGTGTGATCCGTAACGATGGCGGTGAAAGATTCTTGTTGTTCGATTTCGTCAATCCGACTAAAAACACCCTTGAGCAAGGCATCTACAGGCTGGCTCTCCGGCGGTGCCGGGAGGGACGTCCATCCCTGATGCAGGGTTGAGAGTCTCGAATGTAAGTCTCGGAGTGAGCCATCATTTTCTAGCCAGCCCTCAACTTGCTGACGTTCGGTGTCAGTTACTTCACCGTCGAGATAAGCACTGAGTAATTCAAATTGATCGGCGGTGAGATCATCGTCGAGCTGGGCTGAATCTGGGGTCACGGAATTCCATAGTGCCATTGGCTGATTGCGATCGGTTAAGTTAAAAAATCGTGAACCCCCTAGGGCTGGTTTTTGGGGAGCGTGATGGGATTCATAGTTAGGATTCATGTCAACACCACCACCAAATCAAACTGGATAATGCACCCTGAATAATAATCACAACTGCAAGCTTGTTTAGTAATAATCATATCTGAATAGATTGGGCGTCTAACGTTGAGAAATACAACGTTAAGTTACATGAGAAACAGGCGTTTAAAACAACACCGCAACCCGACGCCTAACTGTCCAAATAACTTTGAAGTTGAACTTGCAGACGCTGACGGGCGCGGGCAATTCGGGATTTTACAGTGCCGAGAGAAACGCCGGTAATTTCAGCAATTTCTTCGTAAGCTAATCCTTCAATTTCCCGCAAGACGATAGTCGTGCGGAATACTTCAGGTAAATCAGCGATCGCGGCGCGTAATTGGTCGTAAAATTCGCGAGTAGTCAAGTCATCTTCGGGACCGGGCTCATCCGCCGCTATTTCCCAATCCATTTGCCCATCTTCTAACATCCGAGGGGCATCTAAAGAGAGGGGGTCGCGCACCCGCTTGCGCTTCCTGAGTTCATCGTAGAACAAATTGGTGGCAATTCGGCTCAACCAACCCCGGAATTTAACCGGATCGTTTAACCGTTTGACATTCCGGTAAACCCGAATCCAAACTTCCTGTGCTAAATCTGCCCGGTCTTGCCAATCAGGAGCCAAGTGGTACAAAATTTTATCCACATGAGACTGATAACGGCGTAGCAGTTCAGCAAACGCAGAACGGTCAGGGCTCAGGCCCTCCTGACAGCGCAGGACTAAATCGTAATTTGACAGTTTATCTGGTTGCACTGAGGCTTGAGAATTAGTGGCCTCACCCGTTTGCCAGGATGTAGAAGGAGTGTAACTCATCTATTAAAAACGGGTCGGAAACCCCGTCATTTACGGCGAGAATGTGGAGAGTTTTTTTCCTGGATAAATCATAATCCGCTGGAACTCTCCGAAACCCTTAGGTGCTCTTTTTGCTGACCGCTACCGTGATGTCCGCCTTTTAGACGAGTCTGGCAATTCAGACTTTCACATCCTCCGAATTACGGGGGTATTCATCAACTGTTTACCCGGTAACGGCATGATTTGCACTCTCAGCGTTTAAGTTCCGGATGATTGCCCGAAGCCCCTTCCAGTCTGAAAGGGTGCTGATGGCGTTGGAATGAGTGCTATAACATTCCAGGTACTGGAGACGCTTTTATCCTAGCAAAAGTTCCCGTTTCCGGGAGTTGGGGGAGTGGCACTTTTGGTTTTGTCTCTATGGAGTGCAAGACTCCTGAACAAGTCAATTGTTTCCCCGGGTTCTTAATGTTCAGCGATCGCTCAGAACCATTTATCCGGGAAAACCCCGATCCCAAACTGCGATCGCTTCTGTATCCTCTTAACAACCGGAGTTCTGCTTACTTCTCCTCGGTTTCACAAGCCCCAATACTGACCCAAGAACTAGAACCATCAGCCCAATGTTCTTTTTTCCAGATGGGGGCGTTGTGCTTGAGGGTATCGATCGCATTCTGACAGGCTTCAAAAGCTTCCCCGCGATGCGGAGAACCCACTGCCACTAAGACACTAATTTCGCCAATCTGTAAGCGCCCAGTCCGATGAAAAATCACCACCCGCTTCACATCGGGCCAAGTAGACCGGATCGAGGCAGCAATTTGTTGAAAAACTGCCACCGCCATTGGTGCATAAGCTTGATACTCCAGGGCAACCACGGGTTTCCCATCGGTTTGATTGCGAACCATGCCACTCATGACGACTACCGCCCCATTGCCAGGGTCATCAGCCAGAGCATAAACTTCCTCTAGGGATAAGGGGGCGAAAGTCAGAGCAAAGCGATCGCCCTTTGGGGAGGCGATCGCATCCGGGACCGGGGTTGATAACGTTGGGTTGGTCATGGTTGATGCAATTTCTTAGGGTCAGTTACCCCTCATTTTAAAATTCCCCGGGTCCATTCTACTGAACCTTGCCGCCCCCCATCAGATAGAGCAACGCCATCCGAACCGCCACCCCAGAAGTCACTTGTTGGGAAATTAGGCTAAACTGGGGGTCATCCATCAGGTCAGAACTGATTTCTACCCCTCGATTCACGGGACCCGGATGTAACACTTTCACATTGGGGTTACAGAGTTTGAGGCGATCGCGGGTAATCCCATAATGCTGATGATACTCCCGCAAACTGGGCAACAGATGCTGGCTCATCCGCTCTTTTTGTAATCGCAGGGTCATCACAAAATCGGCATTTTCCAGGGCTTCTTCTACAGTCCAATGCAACAATAACTGACCCGCTCTCCCTACTCCCATTTCTGCAAAGAGTTGGGGCAGAAGAGTCGGAGGTCCCGCCAGATGCAGTTCAGCCCCTGTAGCTGCCGTCAGACTCCAAATATTCGATCGCGCCACCCGCGAATGTAGAATATCCCCAACGATCGCAATTTTTTTCCCTTGCAGCAGTTCCAGGCGAGGGCGGTCCCGATCCAGCAGGGAGCAAATAGTAAACAAATCCAGCAATCCTTGGGAGGGATGTTCATGTTGCCCATCCCCGGCATTCAGGACCCCCACCCGGGAACCCAGACGGTCCATTTCCGTGGCGATCGCCTGGGGAACTCCCGCCTCCCGATGGCGAATCACCATCAAATCCGTTCCCATTGCCAAATAAGTCTTGGCAGTATCCAAAATCGTCTCCCCTTTCGTGAGAGAAGAGGATCCGGGAGCAAAATTCAAGGTATCTGCGGAAAGTCGTTTGGCTGCCAGTTCAAAACTGCTGCGGGTGCGAGTAGAGGGTTCAAAAAATAAATTAGCCACCACCTGCCCTTGCAGGGTCGGCACTTTTTTCATCCGTCGGGAGAGGACCTCCCCAAAACTAGCGGCAGTTTGCAGCACCGTATCGTATTCTGAAGAAACAAAATCAGCCAAAGAAATAATGTGGCGGCGAGTCCAGGTAGTAGCCATGCAAGAAGTTTTTCACTCGAATTCTATCATCAAAAAATATATAGCCCAGCCGATCGTTGGCATCACTCTCGTGATTTTATTGTCCGTGACGGGGTGTGGGACGCCACCCACCACCACGGACCCGGGGATGCCCTCATCCCCTTCCAATGGGGCGGTATCTCCCGATACCCAACAACCCCAGTCTGTGGCGAGGGCGAACGTAACGATTTACGAAGCGGACGCTCAGTGTCAAGAATTGCTGCCGCAAACGGTGTCGGTTCCCAGCGATCGCCCCATTGAGGCGGCAGTCGGTGAAGTGATTCAAAATGCCGGGACGGTGGATTTTGATATCATCGGTTATCGGGTCACGGTGGATAACACCACGGGAGTTGCTACGGTAGATCTGCGGGCCGACCCGAATTCGCAACGGCAATTTGTCTCCTTGTCTAGTTGTGAGCGGTTGTCCCTCTTCGGCAGTCTGGAACGAACTTTAACGGAAAATCCCCAGTGGCAAATTGAGACTGTGGAATTTACTGAGCGCGGAGAACCCTTGGAGATTTAAGACTCAGGCTAGTCTAGCAAGGAGGAAACCGGGGTTTTGAATTGAGAGTTGGGTCCAGTCCTGAGCCCATTTCGCAGCAACCCGGTTTTTTTGTGGTGGTCCGGTTCTTCATCAAATCTTTAAGGTTTGGAGACTGCCGGACTATTTGCTAAGTACCACCGCCAAGGCAAGTCGGTTCCTACGGATATGCCAATCCGGTAGGTTTGAACTAAGCTCAGGGTCCCCTGGTCTAACTGCTGCTGAAATTCCGGGGTCCGATGTTCCAACCACAGGGGACCCTCTAGCTCTAAGGGGCGATCGTTTAAACTGCGATCAATTTGCAGGGTGCGACAGAGTTTACCCGGTCCTGCGGCAATCCGAGCTAATTTTTCCTTCGTCTGGAACCCGGGGGGCATGATATCCAGTTGTAAGGCGCGAATCAGGACTGCACTGGCAACCTCTGGGCGATCGGTGACAATATTCAGGCAGTAGTACATTCCATAAATCAGATAGACATAAATCGTGCCCGGTGGCCCAAACATTGCCTGATTACGCGGGGTGCGCCGTCGGTAGGCATGACTAGCTGGGTCTCCCGGTTCGTAGGCTTCAGTTTCAACGATTGTCCCCCGAATTCGTTGTCCATCGGGCAGTTGCCGGACTAAAGCGCAACCGATTAAAGCCGGTGCGACTTCGGTTGATGGACGGGCCAGCCATTCAGGTTCTACAATAGTCATGCTTGGTTTCATTCATCCTGGTTTGTTGTGATTGGAAATTTATGGATATCAAATTAATTCTGCCGATTCTGAGCATTGTTTTTATCGTATCCTGCTTGTTTTTTGGCACCAAAAACGGCTTTTACGATTCTGATAACTATCATGGGAACGGATCAGCGCACTAATTAGTCTGAGTCGCTGCAATTCTCGTTTAAAAAAGACACCTGCCGAGGGTGTCTTTTTTATGGCGGAATAACTGGAAATGACTCAAGACAGAGGCAATGGGCGATCGCTCCGGTTCTCCCCCCTACTGGGTCTCGTCAAGTTTTGTAAAGGTATCCTGAAATACTTGACACCGACTTGCAAAACTGTAAAAATTAATACAGAATTTATTGATCCGTTCATCTCTACCGGCTTTGCGAACTACCTGATTGTTAGATCCCCGGCAGGGACGGAAGTAGGGAGTTGTCCCGAAGGAACGCGGCTTACTCAATCACGACACTGTTTTAGGAGTAGAAGACGCGCATGAAACTTACCTATCGTGGGATTAGCTATGAATCCAACCCCGTTCCCACCCCCAACAAGACCCCACTGGAACTGACAGGTCAATATCGAGGCGTACACTGGCGGTTGAGCAATGCCCTAACGTATCCGATGGAAGAACCAACGGCTGAACTGATGTATCGCGGTGCCACCTATTCTACAGGCACTGCCGAAGTGGTTGTTAAAGAAAGCTACGAGACTCCCGCCTGCATTCCCACCGCACCTGTGGATCAATTATGGGTGGCGAATTTAGAAGAAAAAGCTCGGGCTTTGACCCTTTCCAATGGCCTTGCTATCAAGAAACGTCAACAGGCGATGCTGGGTCGAGTGGCCGCTGAAGTGGGACTATCTACCGATATTTCCAACTACTGGAATCGCATCCAAGGCAAAGTTCATCCGACTTTTCGAGCTTCCTATTCCCGCAGTTCCGTTTCCTTAAGTTAATCAAAGGTTCCTGAACTAGATTCAGCAATTTTTAACAGTTTTAAACACCCCTTTGGGGGTGTTTTTTTTGCGCACTCCAGTTCAAGATAACAGTTTAAGAGAGAGAGGGTAAAAAGTTAACAATCCCCGGAAAGACAATCAATAGAATCAAGACAAAAATCTGAATCAAAATAAACGGTATGACCCCGCGATAAATATCTCCCGTGGTGACTTCCGGTGGGGCGATCCCCCTCAGATAAAATAAGGCAAAACCAAATGGGGGAGTTAGAAAAGAGGTTTGGAGATTTGCGCCTAAAATTACTCCAAACCAGACTAAATCTAAGCCTAATGTTTGGGCGACGGGGACAAATAGGGGAACCACGATAAATGCAATTTCAAAGAAATCGATAAAGAACCCCAGGATGAAAACCGTCAGCATACTGACCAACAAAAAGCCAGTGGTTTGCCCAGGCAAGTTGGTGAGTAAATCAAACATAAAACTATCCCCATGTAAGCCTCGGAAAATTAGGCTAAAGGCGGTAGATCCAATGAGGATGAACATCACCATTGTGGTGGTCCGGAGGGTGATGTCACAAACCCTTTGGACGGATGCCCAACTGAGTCTGCGGTTGGCCCCGGCTAGGGCGACTGCACCCAATGCACCAACGGCCCCAGCTTCGGTGGGGGTGGCAATTCCAAAAAAGATGCTCCCGAGAACGAGTAAAATTAACAGCGTCGGGGGAATCATGACGGTGACGACACGCAGCAACAATTTTGTCCCGGTCATGGTGCGAACTTCTGCGGGCAATGCGGGGGCTAAATCAGGCCGTAAAAAGGCAATGATAATCACGTGCAAGGCAAAAGCCCCGGCCATCATTAATCCCGGGATTAATGAGCCGATAAATAAATCACCGACGGAAATTCCTAACTGATCCCCAAGGACTACTAATACGACGGAAGGGGGGATAATTTGTCCAAGAGTTCCCGAGGCGGCGATGACCCCGGTTGCCAGTTGTTTGTTATAGCCATATCGCAGCATAATTGGCAGGGAAATTAATCCCATCGCTACGACTGTTGCAGCCACAACTCCGGTGGTGGCGGCTAATAATGCCCCGACTAAGACGACGGCTAGGGCTAATCCCCCGCGCAAACGCCCGAAGAGAATCCCCATTGTTTCTAAGAGGTTTTCGGCAATGCCGGATTTTTCCAGCATCGCCCCCATAAAAATAAAGTAGGGGATGGCGAGGAGGGTATAGTTTTCCATGATGCCAAAGATTCGCAAGGGCATCGCATTTAACAGGACTGGATCAAAAACACCTAAAGCCATCCCGATTAGCCCAAATATGATGGCGACGCCACCGAGAGAAAAGGCGACGGGATAGCCAAAGGATAAGAGGACTAAGGCACCAGCAAACATGGCAGGGCCTAGCCATTGATAGTCATAACTCAGATTCATGACGTTCCTCGTGGGGGGGTAGCCAGCCTTTAAAAATAGCAAACTTTTTAATCGCTTCGGAAATTCCTTGGAGAATCAGCAGGAAGAAGCTGATTAGAATAACGGTTTTAATGGGGTAGCGGGGTAATCCCCCGGGGTCTGGGGAAATTTCACCGATCGCCCAAGATGCGGCGATGGTATTCCAGGAGAAAAATATCACCAGAATGGAGAAGGGGATCAAGAATAACAGGGTGCCGATTAAGTCTAATAAGGCTTTCCGTTTGGGTGGCCAATTGCTATAAAAAACATCAACCCGAACGTGCTCGTCATGTTTGAGTGCATAAGCAGCACCTAAGAGGAAAATCAGGTCAAAAATATACCATTGGGTTTCAATCAGGGCATTGGAGGTCAAATTTTGACCCACTGCACGTCCCAGATAGCGACCGACGACGTTCCAGACGCCAACGAGGACCATCAACAGGACCAGCCAACTCATGAACCGTCCGATATATTCATTCAGGCGATCGATCAGGGTGGATAGGCGTAATAGTTTATCCAAGGTCGGATCTTGTCTAATGAACGAATGAACTGGAGATGATTTTATGCTGAATGGGGGATGAAATTATACCCGCGATCGCCCTTGTGCTGCGATCGCGGGTATTCTGTAGAACTCTGGCGGGTTGCAGTTGACACCGAACCCAGAAGTCTGTTCAATCAACTAGAGTCAGCTATTCTAACGGATCACAATCCTTGAAGAAGGCTAGGGCGACAACAAGGGAAACGGCAAGGCTCAGGGTCCACCCGCTAGACATCCGGAATCGGATGGGGGAGACCCTTGGTCATCCTGCGACCTAAAATAGGGTAAAGGTGGGTAGTATTTCTAGCTACCCTAGACTATCCCAGGCTTGAGAGACTAATTCACTCAGCCACCGTCGCTGATGTAAGTCGAGTAGCGAGTCGTCGGCTAAAACTTCTGCCGTCACTTCCTCCAAGGACTTCCCCTGTGCTCGTGCGATTTTTATCACCCCCGCGATCGCTGATGCCACTAATTCTTCATCAATGGGCTGTTGCCGCAGCGCAACCAGTTCTTGTGGACTCGTGGGAATGGGATAATTCATGGTTAATCCGCAGATCTCCTGGGTATCAATCAATAGGATGAGTTTCTTAACTTTTTTTAAGGAATTTTAATTCTGTAACCGGAATCTTAGCGCACTTTTCCCCCTTGTCAACCCTATTTTTAGCCGATTTATCGGAGTAAATATCGCTGATCATGAAAGAAATCCTCTATTTAGAAGTTCCCACACCGGATATCGCAGCCGTTCGGACTTGGTTGCACCAGGACTTTACTCCAGACCTCGGAAAAAAACTCCTTACCCGTGATGGCATAAGAATCAAATTTTGTCAAGAGCTCAACCCATCCGCCACAGAACCGGGAGATCCGCCGGAACTGTCTATCTTTACCTGGACGGTTCAGAGAACCGCCTACCTGAAAGTTTTCCGATGGTCTGAACGACCCATTGCCGGGGAAAAACAAATCATAGCCCGGTTGACTCGCCAGATCAGACATCGGTTTCCCTGCCACTATCCCGAACCCCCGGAAATCGACTTATCCAAGCAAACTATCTTTGAAGCATTAGCCTCAGACTACCCCCTCACGGCTAAATACTTTCAAAAAATTCCCAACGGAGAATACGACCTCAAACGAGTTTACTGGTGGGAACAACGGTGGCGCGAAGGTGTTCGCAATCCCCAACAACCCAAACAGGTGCTGTTTCAAAAACCCCAAAGTGAATCTTTAACTCCTCCCCCCTACGATTTAATTTACATTGGCGGGGCCTTGGGGGTGATTCATGCCGCAGTCATGGCGCGACTGGGGTATCGGGTCCTGCTGTTGGAACGCTTACCGTTTGGTCGGATGAACCGGGAATGGAATATTTCCCGGGGTGAATTTCAAAATTTGATTGACTTGGGTTTATTCACCCCAACAGAATTTGAAAGTGTGATTGCTTGTGAATATAAAGATGGGTTTCATAAATTTTTTGATGCCAACAATCCCCCCCAATGTAAAGCTGCAATTCTGCATACGCCGACGGTTCTGAATATTGCGATCGATGCGGAAAAACTGCTGAAACTTTGTGGCACCAAACTCCGGGAAGCGGGGGGAGAAATTTGGGATGAAACGGAATTTCTCACCGCTGAAATTGAACCCCAGCAAGCAGTCGTCAAGGCAAAACATCTCCCGACGGACTCGGAACGAGTGGCTGGGGGTCGCCTGTTGGTGGATGCAATGGGAACGGCTTCCCCGATCGCATGGCAACTCAATGGCAGTCGCACCTTTGATAGTGTCTGTCCCACGGTGGGTGCGGTGATTGCTGATGGGTTTGAACCGGGAGTCTGGGATTCCCAATATGGAGATGTGCTCAACAGTCATGGGGATATTTCCCGGGGACGACAACTGATTTGGGAGTTATTCCCCGCAGCAGGTTCAGAACTCACCTTTTATTTGTTTCACTACCATCAGGTTCACCCCGATAACCCGGGTTCGTTATTAGAGATGTATGAGGACTTTTTTACTATTCTACCGGAGTATCGACGCTGCGATGTCGATCGCCTAGAGTGGAAAAAAGCCACCTTTGGCTATATTCCGGGATATTTTAGTGTGGCGAGTCACGATCGCCGGGTGGCCGTGGATCGGTTGATGGCGATCGGGGATGCTGCCTCGTTGCAATCTCCCCTCGTCTTCACCGGATTTGGTTCCCTGGTTCGCAATATGGCCCGGTTAACTACGCTGCTGGATACGGCCCTCAAACATGATTTATTGGAGTCGCGCCACTTAAACCAAATTCGCGCCTTTCAGAGCAATGTTGCCGTAACTTGGCTGTTTTCTAAAGGCATGATGGTACCCACGGGTCGGTTCTTACCCCCCGAACGGATTAACTCCATGTTGAATACATTTTTTGGAGTCTTAGCCGGTGAACCGGGACCCGTGGCTGATACGTTTATTAAAGACCGCGTAGACTGGCTGACTTTTCATCGACTCGCACTCAAAGCCGCTTGGCAAAACCCATCCCTATTATTGTGGATTTGGGAACTAGCGGGACCGAAAGATTTGCTGCGCTGGGTGGGCAGTTATCTGTACTTTACTCTGATTTCTCTACTCGGTTGGTTATTGGGTTGGTTACCGGGATTTGTCCGTAATATTCAACCCGGATTAGAACCCCGATTTCCTGGGTTATGGCTGTGGTTATTAGCCAAAAGTTATGCCTTAACTGATGGACTGGGACGCCCCCAGGGTGAGTTAAAACGCTGGAATCTGGGCAAAAAAAATCACACGGTAGAAGAAGGGGTGAGTGGGTGACGGGTGACGGGGGTTTGAACTCTAGCCCTATCAAGGTGTCATCCCAGGTGCCCTTGTCGGGTGGCCCCGGCCCACGTTACTCCTACGAACGTTTGTAGTGACTCCTTCCAGAGTCTTTAAGATTTAACCCCTAAAGGGGTTACTACGAACGTTCGTAGTGACTCCTTGATTGAGGCTCCAAGATTGAACTACCTTGACCCAGTGAAGGTTTGCACCTGAGTCAATCTAATCTGCTGCTTATTTTTTATTGGAAAAACTGGGTAATTCTACCGCTGAGAAGGAGTTCCGTTTTTTCTGGGCCGATCGCACCGGATAGACGATGGGTGCAGGCCAACTGGATTCGGTTGACCCTCCCCCGGGGGTATTTGACCCTAAATGGGCCTGTTCCTGCCCCGTTTGAGGGGATTCCCCAGGCAATTGGATGGGGGGAGGAGTCTGGCTTTGGGATTGTTCCGAGAAGGCTTTAGCTTGTAACAACAGTTGCACCTCGCTGTTGCCGGTGAGGAGGGGTTCGGGTTGGACAGGGGTCGGGGGTTGAGAACCCTTGATGCTGGACTCGGTAGCCCGATCGCCTATTCTGTCGGTTAAGGGAGAAACCACAGGGACTGAGGGGAGATGCAGGGATAAGGCAGGAGTTGCCGGGGCCAAAATCACCGGGCGATCGCGTTTGGGTTCTAAATGAGGCTTCTCAATCAACGAATCTAAATCTTCCCAAACGGGTTGCTCAGTTTCAGCGTTTTTGGGTTGGGTTCCGTTTTGAGTAGAAGGTTGCCCAAGGATAGGTTCCGGGGCTGGAATGTGGGTGGGAAAGGGTTGCAAATGCTCTGCCTTGGCGGACAAAGGCAGGCGAATTTTGGATAAGTCTGGCCCAGATTTGACTTCGGGGATGGGTTGCCGACGGGGTTCTGCTTCATCGGCATCCGCAATGGACCAAGGTTTAATAGGGTCCGCTTTCGGGAATAGGGTGTTGGCGGGATTCGGGTTGGCGATCGCTTCTTTTGCTGCGGTTTCGACAACATCCGTGGGTTCTTCTAGGGTGGACTGCCGCAGGGAGGCGATCGCAGTGGCTTTTTCTAGGGGGGTCTCAATACATTTTTCCAGGGCCGCTTTAAATTGCAAGGTGTGGCGTTGCTGGCGATGCAGGCGAGCTCGCAGGTCCTGACAGGTGGTTTGGGTTTGAACTAAAATCTGCGACTGTTCCTGATACCGTTGCTGGGTGAGGGCGCATTCCCGTTCCAATTTCGCTCTAATTTCTTGGCTGGTTTGCAGTTGAGTCCCTAAATAGGCAATTTGTTGTTGCTGCTGTTGGATCTGTTTGGTCGCTGACTGGATATGTTCAGACAAATGCTCGATTTGTCCAGTGATACTTTTGAGTTCTAGGGTACGCCGGTCTAATAGTTTTTGGCGATCTAAGGCTTGCGATCGCTGCTGTTGCAAGGATTGTCTACATTCATGCAGCAGGGTTTCGAGTTGTTCAACTCTGCCATCGAGTTCCAAGTTTTCCTGTTGCAGTTGTTCTACAAGTACCCCTTCGGGTGACGCTGCTGAGGAGACAGAGGGGGCGTTGATGCGGGCGATCGCCTCCCCAATCGATTCTGCATTTCTCAGGATCTCGGTGCTTGGTTCTTCTTGCTCACTGTTTACCAATAAGGCATCAATACTGATGGCATTGGGAAATTCTACGGTTTCCCAGTCTTCTTCTGGGCCTAAATCCTTGGGGGATATCTCCGGGTTGACGATGGGATCGCTCGGTTGAGACGCCGGTTCTATCTGGCTCAATTCCTGGGGTGCGATCGGTTCTGGGTTATTGTTGGTGGGATTTTCCGCGTCACTCATTGCTTTCCTTGGTAAACTAAATACAGTTTAAACTCCAGTTGAGTTCCTCTTGGAGGCTATCAAACCCAGGGGAAAACAACAAAATTGGGCCTGGGAATCCGAATTTTAAGGGTCCTTAAAAACCTGAATTAGAGGTCAATCCCCTGGGAAAGTGATAGCCATTTTTTGATTCCTCTATTTTTCAACTCTGTGTTTTTTATTTTATAACTTATGACTGGGAAATTTTTGAACAAGAAAACAGTTCGAGATTTTAAATTTGCCGTGATCAGCGATCCGCACATTGCTGTTCCGGAAACCATTTTAGATCACCCCAGCCGGTTTCATTTGGTTGAAGTGAGTATCCCGGCTTTAGAAGCTGCCTTGGCCCATTTAGCTCAATTGGATCTTGATTTTTTACTCCTACCTGGGGACTTAACTCAGCATGGAGAACCCGCCAATCATGAATGGTTAGCAGACCGCTTGACAAAATTGCCATTTCCTGCTTATGTAGTTCCCGGAAATCATGATGTGCCAGTGGCGATCGCAGATAAAAAGTCGATTGGTCTGGCTGATTTTCCCTATTATTATCGTCAATTCGGTTATCAAAATCCCGAGCAACTTTACTACAGCCATGAAGTCTTACCTGGAGTCCGCCTCATTGGTCTTAATTCTAACCAATTTGACGAAAATGGCAAGCAACTCGGGCGGATGGATTTACAGCAATTGCGATGGTTGCAAGGGGTATTGGAGCAGGTTACTCCAGAGGAACAGGTGATGGTGATGATTCACCATAATGTTTTAGAACATTTACCCGGACAATCCCAACACGCGATGGGACAGCGGTATATGTTAGACAATGCACCGACTCTGGTGGAAATGCTGCAACAGGCAGGGGTACAGCTTGTGTTAACGGGACATTTGCACGTCCAGGATGTCGCCTCGGATCATGGCATCTATGATATCACGACTGGGTCTTTAGTGAGTCATCCTCACCCCTACCGAGTGTTTCACTATCGCACGGATAAGGAAGGACAGCATTGTTTAGATATTTGCACCCATCGGATTGAGGCGGTCCCCGGATGGCCGCAATTGCTGGAACTGTCGCGAGAGTGGATGGGCGATCGCTCTCATCCGTTTATGATGCAGTTACTCATGGCTTCCCCGCTAAATTTACCCAAGTCTCAAGCGGAAATTTTAGCCCCAACTTTACGCTATTTTTGGGCAGATATTGCCTGTGGAGATGGCAGTTTTGATTTTCCCGAGTTTCCACCCCAGGTCCGTCGCTATTTTCAAAGCTTTAGTGCAGGGGGAAATTCCCAAAATGGCGATCGGGCAGATTCCCCACAATTTGGGGCAAGGGACAACCACGGGACCCTAGTTTTGTCGAATTTAGCATGAGTCGAAATACCAATTAGACCGTAAATTCTGGAGAGGGAGGGGAAATTTTCCATCTCTACAGAGAATCCGCCAATGAACCCACTTTTTAGAAAAAAGCCGTTCATTGGCGGATCCTTTGACCAGAATCCTGTCCAGAGAATCCCTAGTTTCGGGCATCCTCAGAGTCAGAAAAACCGGGTTTGTTGACAAAAATGCCAGTTCTGAGCAACTGTTTTTGGTACAAAAACCCGGTTTTTGTCCTAGCGAGCAATGGCGAGGGACTCGCGCATCTGAGACAGCATCGGGGTAACGGCTTCGAGCAAGGTAGTCATGCCTTCGACTTCGTTGACCATATTGGCGATCGCCACTGCCTCAGATTCGGAAGCATCATCGGAGAGATTACCCAACTGTTCCAGCAACAGGGGTAGGGACTGACGCAGACGGCCGGCTGAAGTCATCGAGGGATTCAGTCCCGGAGCATTGAGTCCACCACCAACAGGTAACAAGGTTTGGAAGGTGGAGGAGAGTTGGTTCAAATCGCTTTCAACCGATGCGACAGTGCTTAAGAACTGCTGACGTTTGCTGGAATCGGTGATTCCCTCAGCAATGCGATCGGCATTTTCCCGCAAGACTTCCGATGTAGAAGCCGGGACGATTTCCATCTGTCCGCCATCGCTGAGGATATTAAAGGTGAAAGGTTGCGGTCCGACCGGATTTTCCTCATAGAACGCCACCGCTTCGGGATCGAGAATTGCACCCATTGTAAAATCAGCGGTTTCGGTATTAAACCCAACTTTCAAGGGGAAAGCCACTGGGTTTTCTGGATCGACTAAGGGGGTTAGACCCGTGATCGTAAACTCTTTGACGCCACCGCCGGGAAACTGGGTAAAATCTACCGAGTCGCCAGGACCAAATTCACCCAGTTCTTGACCATTGACCGAGACAGTAAATGGATTGGGGAAACCTGTGGGGAAGTCTTGAATCTCCGTAAACAGAGAATCCGAGTTCATGGTGTAGCGGAATCCTTCCGCGATCGGCGGGTCAACCCAAGCACCAGTGACTACGCCCACAAAGCTAAAGGCTCCATTGGCCATACCACCGGGTAACACTGGGTTATTTTGAGAGGAACCCGGAGAAATCCCGGCGAGGCTAATAAACACCCGCTGATTGCCGATGCGGACAAGCATTCCCCCCCAGCTACCCCAGGTCCAACGTGCTAAAAGGCGCATGGGAGCCTGTTCGCCTAAGTTAGCCAATGCAACCAGGGTCCCGAAAGCATTGCCGCGTCCATTGTTCCCTGAAGGTATCATCATCACAAACCGTTGAGGTCCTAGGGGCAGTTCCACAATTTGAATCGCGGGGTTTTGGGGATTGCCTGCTCCGGGGACAGAGGGTTGTGTCGGAGTATTTCCTGTAGAATCCGATTGATTCGTGGAAACAGGAACAGGTTGTGGGGGTTCTGGCTGTTGGACTGTCGGTAGTGGAGCTTGAGGGGGGAGTTCAGGAACCGTGGATTCCGGAACGGGTGCCGGTTCCGGGGTAGGAACCTGCTCAATGGTCGGAGGGGGAGTGGGGGTTGGCGTTGGCGTTGGCGTAGCAATGGGTGTGCTTTCCCCAGGAGGGGTTTGGGTTGGAAATGGAGAAAGCAGGCTCAAATTGCTGTCGATTAAAATCCGGGTAATCGAAACGGTAATTTCTCGAACAATCGTTGTCCCGTTTGAGACTGTATTGCTCCCCGTGATATCGGATTGGTTGGTAATAATGGTGGTGATGACGTTGATATTGGAGTTGATATTGATTCCGGAGCCGGCATTTTGATTCCCGTCGCCGGTAATATCAGATTGATTGGTTTGTGCTTGGACTGGAATTGGGGCGATAAGAGTGGCCGCTAGGGAAAACCCGAGAGGCAGGCTCAGACACAGACCAGTTTTGAGTAAGAAATAGAGAACTTTCACGTTCACCCTCCTGAGTTTGGGTTAAAAAAAGGACATTCCGTAGCCAACACCTAAAGTAAAGCGAGTGCCATCACCAGCGGTTCCGGTGATATCGCTTAGGGTTGGGGTAATCACAAGGGGCAGGTTGCGAAAGGGCAGGACTGATGCTCCAATGTTTAAGTCTTGGCCAGTCCATTCGGTGAAAACGCTGACTGGGGGGATGACTTGCACGGCAACGCTACCGAATACGCCGATGCTCCCTTCGTCTTCTTGCACCTGGTCTTCGGTGCGAAAGCGTCCGTTTCCGACTCCAGCAGAGACGGAGAGTCGGCTAAAGGGGTCTTGGCTATTTTCGCTGAGGCGAAATCGTTTGCTGACGACTCCATAAACGCTGGTATCGGCATCGGAAAAGCCCCAGATTAAGGCGTTTTCCAGTCCAACTGCGACGCCCAAATCACCGGGAAAGGCCCGGTGCGCTTTGAAGTTAAAGGAGCCGCGTTCGCCAAACCCTCCGCGATCGTTGATGCTGGACAAGTCCAAGAGGGTCACGCCGACATCAAGGCCAACGAGGTTCTGGGGGTCTCCAAAACTCATGACGAGTCCGGTGGTGCCATCGCTTTCGTCGGTGTAGCGGGTTCGCTGTTGATAGCTAAAGCCCACTCCCACGGAGCCAAAGCTTCCCCCATAAGCGGTGGGGGTATTGGAACTGGTTCCGGGTGCGCCCAAATAGATTTGTTGCAGTGGCACTTCTTGCAGGGTTTGTAGGCGCTGCTGAAGTTGCTGGGTCTGGGCTCTGACGTTTTGGGCGGTGGAATTAGTTGGGGTTTGGGAAATCATCTCCGGATCGGTCCAGGATGATTCGGTATGATTGGGAGCAAGGGGGAAACCCAGGGAGGGAGTTGTCAGGCGATCGAGTAAGCAGGCTTGACAGTCCTCGGTGGGAGCGTCAAGGTCTAAGGGGCTTAGAGTTTGCGCGATCGCGCCGGTGGTCCATCCGAGGGGTCCTAATAATGCGATCGCGAGTATCGCAGGTTGGACAGGGCAAATCTTCATAAAATTTTCGATGAGGAAACTTGCTCATTTGTTTCCCATTGGTTTGTCTTGAAATCGTTTTCACCCCCCCAGGTTTGGATTAAAAAGGCAGGGGTTGGCAGACAAATCCACAGCATGGGATCACAGAATGGGATGGATGGGAAAGAAAAGCCGGACATCCAATACAGGGATGCCAATCCTAGAGTTTTTTTATTTTTTTAAACTTAAACTCCCGGATCAATGCGGGTTGCCTAGACGAATCTGAAAGCAGAATCTTTATCTGCTAATCGCTAACATAGCACAAAACGAATCGACCCAATGTTCTTTTTGACCCTGAAATTTTTTGTTAATTTTTGTCTCCTCAACTCTCCGTAAATTTAGGCAGGTTTTCTTTTTTTTAGCCCTAGTATAGAGACTTAAAAAAGTAAACCCTCCTACCCAAATGGTGTCCAAACCGTTTCCTGCGCTTAATTTCCCAACTTGACTTTAGAAAAGAGGTGAAAGAATTGCTCTAATGGCCAGAATTTGCCTCCCTTGAAGGAATGCAATAACGGTCAGCCCCAGTCAGCATTCAAGAAATCGAGAACTGCAATGGCGTTTCCCCTAACGGGTGAGCGAACACTCAGTTAATCGACAGATTTTAGAGTGGGTGACATATTCCAAATACGGACGTATAGCCATGAAGGAAGGTTCCACCCCCCACTGGGCCAATTTCACCGTTGCAAAAAAAGCCACTCACGGGGATGTTCCCGACATATTGCCTAAACAGACGAGAGTCAAAATCAGGCTCACCATAGAGTTGTTCACCGCGCCCGAGACAGGCAAACATTAATGCTCCCACGGAAGAATTTGAAGCGGAAACACTGCTCTGATACCGTTGCAGGAGCATTTCTAGGTCTTCGGCAGAGGTTTGGGCATCCCGGAGGTGGAACTGGATGCGCTGGCCGGGACGGAGGCGATCGCCCACGGCAATAGCTCCCTCTCTGGGGTCTACTCCGAGCACATTGCGGATTAAAAAGTCCCCCTGTTCCAATTCCTCTTTAAATTCATTTCGGGCAATGCCAATAAACAAGGAATGCTGGGCCAACTGCCGGTCTGATTCGCTGAGGCTTTCAATGACGCTTTTGAGGGCTTCTAGGGGTCTTTGGGATACCCCTGAACCGCAGGGACCGTCATCGAGGGCGAGGAGAATATTGCGCTCACACTCTTTGACGGTAAAAGGATGGCCAATGGGTTTACAACCCTGAGCGACAATGGTTTCTAAGACAATATTGCCACTTAAGGCCACGCCAACCGCCCCTTCTCGATAGAGGCGATCGCCGCTAAATAATGCCATAGTGTTTCCCATCGCTCCCCCACTGGCTAATCCCCCGACTTTAGCCGACCCAGGGTAAGCAAAATCTAACCCCTGCAATAAGTCATTGATTTTTGACGTAAACGGATCAGCCAGAATGACAAAGTGGGGGTGACTACTTGCGGGGACCCCAATGGCCTCTACCCAGGCATCGGGAGGACTATCCAAATCCGGCAGTTCTTCCCCATCCAGATGAAAGGCTTCGACTTTGACTCCAGGCAAACAGGCTAAGGTTAGACTCAAGGCGGGCTGTTCTTCCAATTCCCTGGCGGCGTCTTGTCCATCCATGCCAATAATGCCGCTACCGGAACAGCCGATCAGAACGGGAACCCCTAATCGCTCTTGCAGTAAGGGCATCAGCCGCGAATATTCGCTGGCAAAAGCGGAGGAAATAAATACAAAGCCAAGATCGGCTGGGGCTGATAATAGCTGCTGCGATCGCTCTACGACCTCGAATACCGCCCCTTCCAATGAAGGACGGGTTGACAATGCATTGGCCCACTTCATCTGGTCTGCCACGGGTTCCACCTTTTTGCGAGACTGCTCAAACTTTGAATGTTAAAGATATTTATTTTTTAGCGGATTTTGGGGGGCCAACTGCCCTAAAGCGGCTACCTGAACCCACTGACCTGTGGCGATCGCCCCCTCCAAGCTCCGATCAACCAGGCTATCGAGGCTTGTGTTAAAATAATTTAACATTTCTAGGGAATAAGACAGTAGAGTATCTACTGGGGGGGAAATGGGTCCAACCGCAGAATCTTAAAAAATAACAACGGATACAATGACACCGACCTGGTTTCCTGTATCTCTGGTAAAAGAAATTAGCGTTCTGTCCAAACCAGGCCCCTTCTGCGGTCCCCTGTTGGTCCCGGGCCCTCTACTAGACCCACTCAAAGAAGTTAGCGCTAAGATTGAGCGGAAACCTTGAATATAGTGCCAAAAGTGCCAAAGTTGTTGAGAAAACAAAAGCTATGAGCAATATCAAAGAACAAATCGAACAAGAGCTTCAAAATGCCCGCGCTGTCTGCGACACCAGTGGATCTAACTCCCAAGAGTGTGCGGCAGCCTGGGATGCGGTTGAAGAAGTGCAAGCAGAAGCCGCCCATCAGCGCCAACAAAAACCCAAGAGCTCATTAGAGAAGTATTGTGATGACAACCCGGATGCTGCTGAATGCCGGATCTATGATGAATAAATGAGGGTTTGCAAGGGAATAACTCTGGATAAAGGGCTTTAACCTCGATTGCAATTTCTTTTTTTCGCAACTGGAACTCTCTAGCTAGAGGGTCCAGTTGCTTCTGCTTGTTGGTGTTAAAAATAGCCGATCGCCCGGGGTCGTCTCTTAACCAACGGTACAATGCTAACGTTCGATGGTCATCAAATCCACAATGGAGCAACCTTGGTTTCAACCGCTAGTCTGGATGGATTACCGACTAGCTGTCTTATTTACCGTAATCCTTCCGCTGATTCTCCTAATCTGGTCTTTGACTCAGAATGCAGATTCCATTCAGCGGTTAATGATGATTTATTGGCGGGTTTCAAGCTTACTTGCCATTACGGTCTATCTGATGATTGGGGCAGTGCCTCTGAGCTTTATTTCGGCGTTCGCAGCTCGCTTTTTGATTCCGATTTCTCTCTGGTTTTGGGTCGATCTCAATGAAGATTTGGACGATCGCCCCCAGTCTCCGTTAAAGCTAGTTTTTACCTCCTGGCGTTGGGCGATTTCCATTTATATGGCAGTCGGCACTTTAATTCAAATCCCCTTTTTAGGTTGTGCCTTCTCTAATCAATCGGCACTCCTAAATAACGCTTCCTGCCGAGTTTGGCTCGATCCCCCCTGGGGTTTTAAACAAATTTTACATCCCAATGGCGACGCCAGTTTATTAGGGTTTTGGGGACTGGTGGGTTTAGTGATTTATGTGGTTTGTTTTGCTTACTTTGTCCTGATTCGTCTGGGTAAGCAAGGGCGATCGGCAACAGGTCAATAATGCTGTTTTGGCTGGTTTGGACCGAGTTGTAGCGCAAGGGGCGATTTTTCCCCTGGCGCTCACCTCAAGATGATTCTGAAAACTCCACTGATGTTCAACTCGACTGAAACTTGAACGATGGCAATCACTCCCTCTGCGGGTCAACGTCTCGAAAAATATACTCAAAAACGTCCCCAGGAAGTCTTGATTGTGACGGCAGAAATTGATCAAGAACTCGATGAAATTACAATTTTTAAGGGATTTTCCAGTTCTTTAACCCGTCCCACAGCTTTCGATCCCGATGTGCCAATCTTACCGGACTCGGGTAAAATTATTAAAATCGATCGCATCAAAAGTCCCTTAAATCCAGAAAACCCCGACTATATTGAACAAGGACTGACTTGGGAGACGATTCAGCCTTTACTCGACAGTGTGGGAGTCTAATTTAGGGTATAAAAAAGGTGAAGGGTGAAGCAGCCAGTCATCACTGTTGCTGCCTTCACCCCAATCGATTTTGATTGAATCAGTTAAACCGTTAAGCTGTTAAACCATGCCGCCTGCGGCTTGGACCCGAGCTCTAGCTCGTTTAAGGGCTTGTTTGGCCTGAATTTGCTCTTGACGGCTACCCGTGGTCGAGCTATTCAGACGGGTTTCTGCTTCTGAATAAGCTTTTTTAGCTTCTTCTAGGTTAATTTTGTCGCCCTGTTCAGCACCGTTAACCAAGATTGTGACTTCGTTTTGCTCCACTTCAGCAAAACCACCCATCAGGGCGATCGCCACCCAATCTTTATCGGCACGAACCCGCATTACACCCACATCGAGGGCAGTTAGCAAAGGAGCGTGTTCGCTGAGAATACCCAGTTGCCCTGTGGTACTTGGCAGAATCACTTCCTCAGCCTTAGAGTCCCAGACCGTTTTATCTGGGGAAATCACGCGAACCGTTAATGTCATATTCCAGTTTTCAATTGTCAAGAGTTACTCGCGAATTGACCCGAGCTAATGGTTAATAGCGTCTAACGGTTATTAACCACTAGCAAGAGCGCGCGTTGGAGCAATTAGCCTTTCATTTTTTCGGCTTTGGCGATCGCTTCGTTAATATCGCCCACCAAATAGAAGGCTTGTTCCGGCAGGTCATCCAATTTTCCTGACAGAATCATCTGGAATCCTTTGATGGTGTCTTCCAGTTTCACATATTTACCCGGAGAGCCGGTGAACACTTCTGCCACAAAGAACGGTTGCGACAAGAAACGCTCCATCTTCCGAGCACGAGCCACAGTCAAACGGTCATCTTCAGACAATTCATCTAAACCAAGAATGGCGATGATGTCTTGCAGTTCTTTATAGCGCTGCAAGGTGGCTTGGACAGCACGGGCGGTATCGTAGTGTTCTGCACCCACAACGCTGGGTTGCAGCATGGTGGAGGTAGAATCCAACGGATCCACAGCCGGGTAAATCCCCTTAGATGCCAAGCCCCGAGATAACACGGTGGTGGCATCTAAGTGAGCAAAGGTGGTCGCCGGTGCGGGGTCAGTTAAGTCATCCGCAGGGACGTAAACCGCCTGAATCGAGGTGATGGAACCTTCGGTGGTGGAGGTAATCCGCTCTTGGAGTTCACCCATTTCCGTGGCCAAGGTGGGCTGATATCCCACAGCAGAAGGCATCCGGCCTAGAAGGGCGGACACTTCGGAACCGGCTTGCACGAAGCGGAAGATGTTGTCGATGAACAACAGCACGTCTTGCTTGTTAACGTCACGGAAATATTCCGCCATCGTCAGGGCCGAGAGACCGACGCGCATCCGGGCACCCGGCGGCTCGTTCATCTGACCGTACACTAGGGCCACTTTCGATTCGGGGAGGTTATCGATGTTGATGACCTTAGATTCGATAAATTCGTTGTAAAGGTCATTTCCTTCGCGGGTGCGCTCACCCACCCCACCAAAGACGGATACACCGCCGTGGGCTTTGGCGATGTTGTTGATCAACTCTTGGATGATCACGGTTTTGCCGACTCCGGCTCCACCAAACAGACCGACTTTTCCACCCCGACGATAGGGAGCGAGTAAGTCGATGACTTTGATGCCCGTTTCTTGAATCGAAGGTTTGGTTTCGAGTTCGGTGAAAGCGGGGGCTGAACGGTGAATGGATAAACTTTGCTCGGCATTGACTGGCCCTTTGTTATCTACGGGTTCGCCAATGACGTTGAAAATGCGGCCTAGGGTGCAGGTTCCTACAGGAACGCTGATGGCTTTGCCGGTGTCCACGACTTCCATGCCGCGAACTAATCCGTCGGTTCCGCTCATAGCAACGGCACGAACTTGGTTGTCACCAAGTAGCTGTTGCACTTCGCAAGTGACGGCAACTTCTTGTCCGGCATCATTTTTGCCCGAAATTTTCAGCGCGTTGTAGATCTGTGGCATATTCCCGGCGGGAAATTTTGCATCTATAACGGGACCGATAATTTGGGTGATGTGTCCTACGTTGGTTTTTTCTGCGGTGGCTACCATGCTTGGGTCTTTCTCGATAATTCTAGCTAAAGGGATCCGCTCTGAACGCTCTGAGTTAGCGTTATTTTTGCCATCCTCAAGGGTATCACTAATTGGGATCGCCTGACACTTCTATTTTTGGTGATATTTTTGGCGAATTAAAGTCATTTTTTTAGTCCGGGTAAGGACCAAGGGGCTGGGCATATTTCGGGGGGTGGCACTCAAGTGTTGCAAGTTATTAATTAGAAATACAACAAGTCAATAAATAGTTTAAATAGAGGAAATCGGAGCTTAGATCTGGAGCGTCTGGATATTGCGGTGGGTTATGAGAGTGTTGTGGGAAACAATGACTTAGAACGTGAGCAGATGGGAAGGAGTGCGATCGCCCTGAACTGAAACCCTAAGAAAAATCACCCCTTAATAGTTGTTGCACCCTGAGAGATGAAGCAATCCCTGGTGGATTCAACCGTTAACTATCAACTCAGATTGATAGGGTATTTTAGTCCCGGGAACGGGAGGAGGATTTGCGACCCTTGCGGAGGATGAGACCCCCCATAACCAAGGAGGCGATCGCCAAACCCGGTTCCGGCACTTTCTCCGGGTCCGGGAGTAGGGCCGTTCCCAAAGACCCCCCCTTCAAGAAAACAGCAGAATCCAGTCGGCCATCCTCGACATCTTTGATATTAATCGTGAGGGTATTTGGGGCATTTTGCCGCAGCAGTCCCTCAAAGGTCAGGGCTCGGGTAAAGCCATCCAGTTTAGTTAAGATACCAGGTCCAGCCGGATTGTTGATATAGTCCCGGTGAAAAGGCCCAGCCGGGTTAGGCACTAGATTATTAATCGTGACATTTTGACCATCACTCAGCTTGGCTAGATTGATTCCGTTAAGCAACAACTCAAAGGAATCATTAAATTTATCCCCTCCAAATTCGACAAATTCCTCAGAACCAAACACATATTGAAAGAACAACTTACTGGCAGTCTGGTCAGCATCAAAGCTAATTTGTAGAGAAAGGGAGTCAGGGCTGCCTGAAGAGATAAAAGCGGTACTCAGGTCGTGAGGAGAGCTATCATCCGAGGGGAGGAGTTGGCCATCTCGGGTATTTTCGCCTGGTATTGCCTTCACTCGACCCGTACTTAAAACGATGCCTGAACCTAAGCCAAATGGGTCATTTTCAAATAAACCTATGGCTTCTAAACCCATTTTTGTTGAATTGGCTTTAATCTCCATTGAGAAATTACTCAATCCATAGGTTGTGCCAAGCAGTGCCTCCAACAACAGGTCTTTATGATTGTTGGGAGTAATCGTAAACGCTATAGCCGAGGGGCTCAAGAGCGTGATAGCAGCGATTGATGTAACTGCTGATCCAATTGTAAAGTTTCTGTAAAGATTCATGATCAGGGTTGGGGAATAGATGACTCAAATTTGGGTTAATTTTAGTGTACCTCAAACTCAATAGATTTACTGAAAATTTAAGAATGTAGAAAGGTTAGCGGGCTTGACCCAGTTATCATTCGGATCTGATGTCAGAGTCAACCGATTCTAACCCTCCAGTTTTAGAGAGATGGCCGGTGGAAAAAGGGGTTAACCTGTGGGATTGTGACAGTGATACTCGACGGAACGAGACCGAAATGGGGCAAAACAGGCGAGTTAATCGCGATCCCTAGCACTGCCGCGATAGTGGGAAGAAATGGGTTCTTCGATGTACGGATGAGAAGATGAGGGGTGATCCAGTTGGGGTTGATGCCAATCGGACCAGCAGAGTTTGATGTTGGGTTCATCTACCCCCAAACCCATCAGGAGCCAGGTAGACAGTAAAAGTGGAAGCATCAGATAGTATGTGTGGCAACTCACAGAAACCTGGGATACCTGTTGACACACCCTTTGTGGATTGAGATTGAGAATTAAAGGTTGGGTGAATTGTTTCCCACCTCGATCGTAACTTAAACTATCCCCACTTGAGGGATTTCAGTTCAAACCTTGGATTGAGAAGGCTTTGAGGGAGTGTCCTTTTAAGGAAAAAAAAAATTGGTCTGGAAAAGTTTACTTTTCTTCATATTTCCGGGAAAATACGGAGTTGCACGCTAGAGTTTTTCGGTCTTAACTTTACAAAAAAAATATAATAGCAACATCAAAACTTTACAAAATGGAGGACAGGGCCTCTGGGAATTGCCCCGGCTTAGTTTAATGTCCACCTATGTCCATCGAAGGGGTGATTTAAAGTCTTCACAGAATCTTTAAAAAATCCGGGTAAGACGAGAAATAAAAAGGGGAGGGTTTAAGGATGTTGTTGAGAACTGTCTGTGGATTAAATAGGCTCATCTTAAAGGGAAAAGAGGGTAGCTATAGAAAGAATGCTCACCTACCCTGTGGCCACTTTTAAAAACCTTTTGTCCCTCGGATTTTGGAGGGTCCTCTCAACTTAATAGAACTGAGGCCAATTTTTATTGAGTTTTAGCCCTCAATATAGCGATTCCCGCTGTTATTCGCTTACAGTTTTGTCCGTGGGAGCATCTTGCTCCCAATTAGCAGTAGGGAGCAAGATGCTCCCACTCCTTAATTTTCTTCTCAGAATGATGGAGAGAGACTCGCTATACGTTGATGATTTATGAATCCACCGGATCCTAGATCTCAGGCTGAAATTCGTTTAAAGTTGAGAGAAGAAGCCTACCCAATGCTGGCCTGAATGGATGGGTTCTGCTGAGTTCAAATCGGGTTAAATCTCCATCCCGAGACTGAATCCGCTTTTGGAGCATTGCTACAGGATGAGGTGGCTCGGACAAGAACCCAGGTTTTTATCCTAATTCGGTGCGAAGTTGGGTAAAGACTGTGACAGCAGGAGTCAGGAGTAGGGAGCATCTTGCTCCCACTCCTCAATTCTCTGCTCAGACTGCTGCCAGAGGTGCTCTATCAGGGGAATTTGGGAGGGGAGGATGTGGGTCAAGACTGTGATCAGAAGCTAACAGGATGGGAAGAAGATAGAGAATCATGAATCCTGCTGATAGAGACTAAAAAAAAGCGGGTCTCTATCAAGAGGCCAACTGGGAGGGGGATGCGATCGCCCATTGGAATAGGGAGAGGTTGAGATTAGGAGGGGGTAGATTCGGGGGATAGGGTAGATTCGGGAGATGGGGGGGATGGGGGGGATTCGGGAGATGAGGGGGGTGGGGGGGATGAGTTTTCCTCTTTGACTCTGCGGATGGGGAGATTAGCAATTAAGGCTGTGGCACGCTGGTTGTTTTCCAGGGAAATATCCAACCCTTCGAGGTCGAGTTCGACGTAGCGAGAGACCACCTGGAGTATTTCCTTTCGCATTGCCTCGACGGTATCCGGGTCGAGGTCAGCGCGATCGTGAGCCAGCACCAGTTTCAGACGACGCTTGACCTCCTCACGACTATTGTCGTCGCCAGTTCGAGGGAAAAGTCTTTCGATAAGTTCGCTAATCATGGTGCTTGGGGTGTGGTAGAGCCTTACATTATCTTACCCGAAAATCCGTTTCCGCAGACGGCTAAAAAAGTTCTCTTGAGGAACGCGCATATCGAGAAAATCAACCTTTTCACCTTCTAAGCGGCGAGCAATGTTGTCGAAGGCAACTCCAGCCACGGAGGGCTGATCAGCTAATACTAAGGGTTCGCCGCGATTGGTGGAAACAATCACTCGTTCATCGTCGGGAATGACCCCTATGAGGTTAACGGCGAGAATTTCCTGGACGTCCTCGACAGACATCATATCATTGGCTTCGACCATTGCGGGTTTGATGCGGTTGACAATGAGGTTAATTTTCTTGACCCCATTGGCTTCGAGCAAGCCTACCACGCGATCGGCATCGCGAACGGCGGCGATTTCGGGGGTGGTGACGATGATGGCTTCGGTGGCGGCGGCGATCGCATTTTGAAAGCCCATCTCAATCCCAGCGGGAGAGTCGATCACAATGTAGTCATACTTTCCGACTAATTGGGCGACAATTTGCTTCATCTGATCGGCGGTAACCACATCTTTCATGCGGTTTTGGGCTGCCGGTAATAATGAGAGTTTGGGCTGCCGCTTATCTTTGACTAATGCCTGCTCTAACCGACATTGACCGGCGAGCACCTCGACGGCAGTGTAGACGATCCGGTTTTCCAATCCCAGAAGCAAGTCTAAATTTCGCAGGCCGAAATCGGCATCCACGACAGCAACATTGCGACCCCGTTTGGCTAGAGCCATACCTAGATTGGCTGTGGTGGTGGTTTTGCCCACTCCCCCTTTACCCGATGTGACGACTATAATGCGACTCATGTAATGAAGACGACTCTACAAGTAACTGCTAGTGGATCGGTTGGTATGTCTGACTCTCCGGGATCTTAAAAGAAGAGAGGCAAAGCGACGGACCTTTTGGAAGGCTGTCATGATCGAACGAGCCGATTTAATTTAGCACGATCGCGGAACCCTTGGTTGAGTGGAATGCGATCGCTTAGGATTTTAATTCCAACTAGGCTTTAGAAAAATCAGCGGCTTTGGCAATTCGGATCCCTTCAGGAGAGACGTAGGCGACTTCCGGATAAAAGTCTGGGAGGGGTTCGGGTGCACGCGCTACCCAGTCGGCGATCCGAATTTGGGTGGGTTCCATTTGGAGTGCCATGACGATACATTGCTCGTTGCCATTGGCACCAGCTTGAGCCAGTCCGCGCAAGCGTCCCCAAACCAGAATATCGCCATCGGCAATGATGGATCCCCCTGGGTTGACATCGCCGACGAGGACGACGTTACCCGGATGACGAATGTCAACGCCCGATCGCACGGTGGTTTCCAGATACAGGGGGTCGGCGAGGGCTTTTCCTGTGGCGAGGGGGTTGGGATTAAAAGGAGTAACCGTGGTGCGTTGTTCGACGGAGTATCCAGCGGTGACGGCGGCAACGGCGGTTTGACGACGAGAGGTTTCGATGCGTTCTAGTTTGAGTTTAGATTCGGCGAGTGCTTCGGCGATCGCCTGGAGTTGTCTACCATCTAATAAGCGGTCCTGGGCGATTAACTGCACCCGGGTGTCTGCTTGCCAAAAGCGATCGCCTGCATTTAGGCGCTGCCGAATCTGTTGCAAAATTTCGGTCCAAGTCACCTGGGTTGTGGCATTGGCATCGTTACTGCTACTTTCGTTGGGCAATAGGAGTAACAGGGTGCCGTCCTCTTGGGTTTTAAAGCGAACTTGTGCATTAGGGGCGATCGCCTTGAGTTCGGAAATCGCTTCGGGTTCGGTTTCGTTGGGTTCTACCTGTTCGGAAACGGTGGACTCGGCAGGGGTTTCTTTTGACTCTACCTGTTCAGACAGGATGGACTGGTCCGCGTTGGCAGCCAGATCCTCCTGGGGAACGGTTGATTGGGTTGATTCGATAGGAGAGAGTGACGTATCAGAACTCATGCCAAATATTGCCTATTGCCATCCCGTGAATGGGATTGTACTTTTGATCCGCATGGATTTTAACATATTTGACGGGACTTAAGCGGTCGGGGATTGTGGGGTGGCTCTCCCTGGGGGCGATCGCCACGGATTGGGGTCACCCTGAACAATGGGTCCTGTGGCAGCCTTTAGGGTTGCAGTTCTAAATCATTCCTGAAAAGTGCATCAGATGTACCAAGGAATCGAGATTGACCACTATATCTTCGTAGAGGGGATGATTGTAATACCGTCTTGGGATTGATGTGGGAGTTTTATACTCGTCTAAGCTTTCTCCGATTAAATAAGAATAGTCTAAGCCCATAATATTGCTAACGAGCCAGTAGTTCACTGACACCATATCGGGTGAGAAAATTTCTATCAGTTGAGTTCCGGGATTGCAAAAGACTGTATTGGTTAATCCGGCCCCATGAGGGGCGATAATGGCTTTAGCATTGGCAAATAAGGCGACTTGTTCGAGAAAGGAGAGGGATTCTAGGACAATGGGAACGAAACCGTAGGGGGATAATCGGGCGATCGTCTCCTCTTCATTGAGGATACGGCGATAACGGGCATGGCGACGACTGATATAGATGCGTGCGGGGGTTTGCAGTCCCGGGGTTGCTACTTTGTCTAAAAATGCCTCTCGGAGAAACTGACAAGTCCAGGGAGACATTAATCCCACGTCTCCGGGTAAAGACGGAACCACTAAGTTTGGGGCTGTGATATGGGGTAATTTAGAATTCTCGATAATTTTGTGAGGGGGTATGTCCAGCAGAGTCAAACTTTCTCGCTGATAGGCTAAATGACAGCTATTGACTACAAAAAAATTAATCCATTCTAATTGAATGCCTGCTAACTGTAATAACTTTAACCTGGGCAATAAATCCGCCATCCAATGATAGTAAGTGTTCCCTCCTCGCACGGATAAAAAGGCCGTCGTTCCTTCTAAAGGAGTGGCTGGGGGTAATTTTTCAGAAATGGCCAGGGTTGAGGCGCTGCCTTGACAGAGTTCATCGATAAAACGACCCTCTGCGTTAATCACTGCGGTGGAGTAGGAATCCCCCCAAGCCTGTCCGGAAGGAATGCTGGTGACAAATGTTTCGGGATTGTGATAAACCGGCCAATTAAAAGAGGAATGAAGTTTCTCCTCCGAGGTTTTAGGTGGCAAAAGCTTGACTGAACTTTTGAGATTAATTTCTATAAATTTACTAGAGCGGTAAGTGGTAAATTTTGAAGAGATAGCCGCATCCGAGACATCGGTGATAAACTCTGTGAGTAGCGAGTTGGTGATGAGATGAATCCCACAGGCTAACCCCTCTTCTATGCGATTTTTGCGAATTAAGGCTTGTCCTAAATTGAGATAAGCGGATTCAAAATCGGGTTGACTCATTAAAGTTTCAAGATAGGCCACAATTGCCTCATCCAGTCGGTCTTGTTCTAAAAAGACATTGCCTAAGTTAAAATAGGCAGAATGTAGGTTGGGCTGCAACGCCAGTGCTTGTTGATATAAGGCGATCGCTTTACTTAACTCCCCTTTTTTTCGCCACATTACCCCCAGATTTAAGTAAGATTTTGTATGATATTGGTCAATTTTTAAGGCTTGATTATAACATATTATTGCCTCATCTATCTGGTTAGACTCAGCAAGTTCACTGCCTAAATCCAGGAAAAAATCTGCTGAAATTAAATCCGGTTGGAGTTCTAGGACTTTCAGATAACATCGCACAGAGGGGGACAGTTTGCCTTGCGATCGCCAAATATCTCCTAACCCTTGGTAGCTGAGGGCAAAATCCGGCTGGAGTTTGATGCTTTCCTGAAAAAGTAACCTTGCCTGGTGGGAATTTCCTTGCTGGAGATGCCTTTGAGCTTGTTGATAGAGAAAGGTCGCTTGTTGTCCGGATTGAGTCATAGAAATTGCCTGAATTTGATTCATCGGGATGAAAAAGTAGCAACTGCGAAAAATTTCCGAGCATTCACCACCGGGAAGTTTACTCCCCGGCAGTCAGAAATCAGGGAATTCTACTCGGAATTTTCGGTTAAGAAGCGGGAGTGAGTCGCTGATAAACCGTTACTAATCCATCGGCATCCCCCACATTACCCGGAAATAAAACAACAGGTAAATTTGGAAATAAAGGATGATGATTGGGAGTTTGAACCATCGAACAACCGGCAATAATTTGACCGAGAAGACGGGCGCTGGTTAAGGCTAATCCGGTACTTAAAACATCATTGGAGGTAATCCCTCCCTTGCTAATTAAAAATCCGATATCTTTGGGCAACCCGCGCACAACATCCATTAATAAGGCAGAAACGGCTACGCCAAATTCTAAGCGGGTTTGAACATCAGGGAAAGCGAGTTCTTGGCGACTGGTATAAACTACGGGAGTATTTCCCGCCTGGTGCGCTTCGTGGACTTGATTCAGAATGGTTTGTAATAATTTTTCCCGTTGGGTGGGTGAGTCTTCGAGTAAATGAGAAACATCAATTTCAATGCCGGTGACGGAGGTTTCTAACAGTAGTCGTTTTAATTGTTGGGTAGTTTTTTTGACGTGAGAACCGACAATAATAGCCCCAGGTTTTGCTTCTCGCACAAATTGACCCATGTCCGTGGCGGGAACGGGTTGTGGTCCTAGATTTGCCAGGGAAGTCAGAAGACTGGCTGCACTCCGAAAGAGGAAGCGTTTCCCTTGGCTGGCGGAGGCGATCGCCTCCGCAGCAAATCTGTCCAAATCCGTTTGATTTTCTGCATCCACGGCACAACAACGGTTACCCGATAACTGCATTAACCGTTCTTGAAGGGAAGAATTTGTGCCGGTTTCAGAGGAACGCAAATCCCGGATTAAAAAGCAGTCAACTTCTGTGGCAGGAATACGTCCCTTGGTTTTTTCTGCCACATAATCGGGAAGATAACTATATTGATATCCGAATACCGAATCTTTAGCAAATTCGGTTTCATGAACCGGAGTTTCTACACCATCAATGATAAGATAATGGGTACTATTTTTGGTAATGCGTCCCCCTTCAAAGAAGGCGGGGACGAGGAAATGTGCATCGAAGGGACCGAGTTCTTCGGCGATCGCATCGGTTTCGATGGGATAATGTCCGCGTAGGGTAGAGTCAGAACGACTGACAACCAGGAAATCTGAGATGTTTTCTGCTGCGAGTGCTTGTTTGAGGTTCTGGCAGACAACGCGAGTGGTGGCATCGGCTTGATCTGGGGTCAGCGATCGCGTATTAGTGAGAACGAAGAAGATAGGGACTTCCTCGCGCAACCCCAGGCGCAAGGTTTCTACATCCCACTGAGTCAGCAACAGGCAACTGTGGACGGTTTGGGAACCCGTGGGATCGTCATCGAGAACGATAATTTTCGGTTGAGTGTTCATGGTTACTTTTGACGCGATTGTTCCCATTTTCTCATCTTCGGGGAACCGGCGATCGCGATTCAACCCCACATCTGGATGCAATTTGGGGAGAAAGTCTGCGACACCATCCAACGTGATCGGCCCAAAAACAACCCAAACCCGAGGGTTTGAGATGGCAAATCTCTTGGATCTGTATTTAAAACCTGTTAATAATGATGCCGTCTATCTTGCAATTTTCTAAGCTCTCCTTGGGTATTTAAGGCAATCTGCAAGGCTTCATTTAGCAAGCGTCCGCGTTCACTGGCTTTGTCGCTGACTTGCAAAGCTTCGATCGCATTTAAGTTGTTGGCAAACAATTCAGGATTGCGTTCGATAAAGTTGCGATTTTCTCTTAAAATCCGTTCGGTTCTTAAGGCGCGAATTAAATCTTGACGGGTGAGTTTCAAAGCATCAATGATGTCATCGCGGTTGCTCAGTCGGACTCCTGGATTTCCCACATCTTCCAGGGAGTCATTCAGTTCGATCGCCTTAATTAAATCATTATAATTTTCGACATCATCAAGAAGCCCGAGAAGAGAATCCCCCTTCCGGGTATTATTTTTCAGCCACATCAACCGGGTGGCGATCGCACTCATACAGGTGGTACTCGCTAGGGTTCCTAAAACAATCCACGATGGTGCATTATTAAAGGCTAAATCCAGAGGAACTCCTCTAATTTCCCAGGCAATCCAATCTCCCAGGGCTAAGAGAGCGATAAATAAAATAATCGTTAAACAACTAATGAGTAACGTCTCTTTATATAAAAAATTTGACCTTCTGTTAGGATTTTCCATCGTCGAAGGTCGAATTAACTCGTCTACGGACACCCCGCTGAGGCGTCTGAGTTCTCCTCTGCTAATTTCTAAGCCTTGTAAATCTCGTCGCACGGTTTGATGCTCCTATGGATAAAATTGCCACTTGCTCATCCCAGTCAGGGCCATTAGCTCAGAGTACCCTTGGACTGGTCGCTATCTTAACAAACCTAGGGATTAATTTTCCCTACCGGATGTCAGATTGTTTTAGGTGGAATCGGGACTATGAGGAGAAGGGGATGGGGGTTGACGGGATAATTTGCCGATTTCCTGATTCGCACTGAGGGCAATTTGCAAGGCTTCATTGAGCAGACGTCCATGTTCGCTGGCTTTGTCGGTGACTTGCAAGGCGGCTAAAGCGGTTAAGTTGTTGGCAAAAATTTCGGGATTTCGGGCGATGAAGGTTTGATGTTTGCGGAGGATTCGTTCGGTTCTTAAGGCGCGAATTAAATCTTCTTTGGTCAATTGGAGGGCTTCAAGCACTTGTTCTCGATCGCGTAAATGAACGTCCGGATTTCCCACTTCTTCGAGGCGATCGTTGATATCAATGACGCGGATGATATCATTAAATCGTTCCACTTCATGCAACAATCCCGGGAGAGATTGGCCGACGTGTTTTTTCACCCAGAAAAACTGGACCAGTTTTGTGAGAAATAATCCCCAAACCAGTTGGGTACTTAGGAATAACCACTCGAAGGGAAAGGTGAGATTTAAAATTGCGATCGCCACGGGATAAGTTAACCCGATCGCAAAGGCTACCAGAAAGGGTAAATACCGAATTAACCCCGGTGAATCGGGTCCGGGATCTAAACTGAGTAGAGTGGGGATAGAAAAGTGGTTAACCGCTTCAATATCTAAACCACTCAATCGTTTGAGTTCAGTTTTGGGAATGGGCAAGTCTTTGAGGTCCGGTCGCACAGCGTGAATCTCCCTATCTTGTCGATAGTCCAGGAGCAGGGATGCTCCATGAGGCGATCGCCTGTTTTATTCTGGCACAGACCGAGGGGTTTGAGCAGGGTTCCAGGGAAGCGCTTCTGAGGGGCAGTTGCAATAATTGGGACTAAGTTGCAATAATTTTAAACCGGGGAAACAAGCTGGGACGACCTGGCGATCGCTCCAAACTCCTGTCCCTGACTTGATATCAACCCTCGTCGGTTTCTTTCACCTTAATTTTACAACCCCTCTTGACAAACTCTCTAAATTTGATATAGGCTTTTTGAGAATCTTTATCAAATAACAGCATCAGGACCCGCCAGGGTCTCTGTTGTGGGTTCGAGGAACGTAAACTACATGGGTAATTTAATGGCTGCGGGCGGGATAGTCTCGGTACCGCTCCTGATTGCTTCAATTCTGGCATTAGCGCTGATTGCAGAGCGTCTATTCTTCTGGTTTCGGGTGAATCGCCGCCAGGGGAGAATGGTCCGAGAAGTCTTGCAACTCTACCGCCAAGACCCCGATCTGGCGATGAAAAAGCTGCAACTGAATGCAGATTTACCAGTCGCCCGAATTTTTTTAGAGGCCTTGGCGTTAGATGACCCCAATCCGGAAGAGTTTCGACTGGCGCTCGAAAGTGCGGCCCAGGCGGAATTTCCTCTGCTCAAGCGCTTCAATATGGTGTTTGAGACGATTATTAATGTCGCCCCTTTATTGGGGTTATTAGGAACGATTTTAGGCTTGATGCAATCGTTTGGCTCCCTGAGACTCGGGGATGTGGGAGGTAGCGATACCACCGGGGTCACGGGTGGGATTAGCGAGGCCCTCGTTTCTACGGT
The DNA here is from genome assembly GCF_025370875.1 of Laspinema palackyanum D2c. NCBI lineage: Bacteria > Bacillati > Cyanobacteriota > Cyanophyceae > Oscillatoriales > Laspinemataceae > Laspinema > Laspinema palackyanum. The sequence continues at coordinate 616,753 of NZ_JAMXFD010000001.1, read as the reverse complement.
GATGGGATTAGTGGTAGCAATTTTTACCCTGCTGTTTGCCAATACGTTTCGCAGTTTTTATGTGCGACAGATTGCGTTAATTCAAGAAGTTGGGGGTCAACTTGAGTTACTCTATCGTCATCGTTATGAAAGAGACCGAGGGGAACAAAAGTATGCGTCTACCCGATGAACCAGAAACTCAAGCTCAGATTAATATTGTCCCGATGATTGACGTCATTTTTAGTATTTTGGCGTTTTTTATCATTTCGTCGATGTTTTTATCGAAATCCGAAGGATTGCCGGTGAATTTGCCTCAAGCTTCTACGGCGGCAGTGCAAACGGAGACGGTGAAATTAACGGTTTCTATTGATGCTGAGGGATTGTTGATGCTGGATGAACAGGCAGTCGCCCTGGAGGATTTAGAACAAGCGGTGCGCGATCGCATGAAGGCTGAACCTGTTTCTGTGGTGGTGTTAAAAGCGGATAAAGCCGTTGAACATGGACAGGTGGTGGCAGTGATGGATCGGGTGCGTCGCATTGAAGGGGCCAAATTGGCGATCGCTGCTGAAAAACCCTAATTCATCCCGCTTTTTTCGGGGCTGATTTCTGATTTTTACCGACAAAGGACTGGGTGGGTCCCTAGAAATCAGCCGCGACAATTTTTTAAAATGATCGGATTGAAAATCAGGATTACAGCAAGGGAACAAGAGGCTCCAATTCCTCCAAGAAAGAATCGCTATACAACTCACAAGCACAGGAAACGCTGAGGCACTTCATCAAGTGCCTCAGCGTTTTCAGATAAAATTCAAAGGGTTGAATTACTGTGTGATGCGATCGCCCGGATTAGTAACGGTTAGAAGAAAAGTTGCTGTTGCGACGACCACCGCCGCCTCCGCCACCGAAGGAACTCCGGGTTTCCCGGGGTTTGGCTTTGTTGACCTTCATATCGCGACCCATCCATTCTGCACCATCCAGTGCTTCAATTGCCGCAGCTTCTTCAGTCTCACTCTTCATTTCCACAAAGGCAAAGCCGCGAGGACGGCCTGTTTCGCGGTCTGTGGGAAGATGAACTCGCTGAACCGAACCATATTCGGCAAAAACAGCACTTAAATCTTCTTGAGTTACGTCGTAAGAAAGGTTGCCTACATAAATAGACATGGGATGTCTCCAAAATTCACGAGTTGTAGAGTTTGAGATTTCGGAGAGAAGCTGCCAATACGAAAAGGGAAATACCTACTCAATACCAGAAACAAACGCTACTACCGAATTCACTCTCGACAGACATATTAGCACGCTTTGGTCAAAATGGGAACCCCTAAAACGGCTTTTTACAAAAATTAACATTTCCCACGAGAAGGGGAGTAGGAATGAGGAGAGTGTGGGGCTAGAATCCTTGTCAACAATGAGTTTCAGCCAAATCAGTTGTCGGTTTGTCCTCAACTTTAAGACCAGACTGCACCCTAAAAAAACGGTCTTCTTCGCTGTTTGCCTGGGCTTGATTCAAAAGTTGTAACGGAGGATACAAAATGTCTTTAAGGTAATCTTATCCTTGGCGATCGCCCCGGGAGCAAAGGAGTCACCTCTTCCCCAGAGGCAGATCTCAAAGGGTGGCTTGTGAGAACCGTGAAATGGGAGGATTCTATTTTAGAGTAGAACCGTTTTTATCCCAAAGAAATTCCTCTGGAGAAAAAAATAGAGACGCAATCAATCGCGTCTCTAGGCCATTCACCGGATCTCAACCCCCAGCCGCAAAAGCGACCATTACCAAAGCAGAAAGCGCTAAACCTGGGGAAAGTAACAGCACAAGCATTAATAAATCATGAACAGTCATCAGAGTTCTCCTGGGATTGGATAGGAACCGTTAAGCGGTGGTTTTCGCTGATCTTAGCACGGCTTGCCTCGATGCACCGAACCCTTTGTCCGAGGCAACCCCCGGGGATTGCCCCTTCAAACTTCTCCCGCTGAATTTTGTGTGTCCGTGGTTTTATTGTAACATTTGGTCAAATTGAGAGAAAAACAGCGAACCATGAACCTTGAACTTTTGTTTAATGCCGGGAACCTCTTTGTCTTGCCCTTCTGGTTCTTGATGATTGTCTTACCCAATTGGGGAGTCAGTCGCAAGGTGATGGAATCCTATCTGCCCTTTGTCCCCCTCGCCCTCTTGTATATTTATCTATTTTTCGGACAAGTGGATGCAGAAACAGCCCAAGCCATGTCTAATCCCACTCTGGCAGATATTGCCCGATTTTTTGGCAATGAAGGGCCTGCCGCTACGGGGTGGGTTCATTATTTAGTCATGGACTTGTTTGTAGGTCGCTGGATCTATTGGCAAGGACAGCAAACCGGGGATTGGACGACTCACTCCCTGCTGTTATGCTTGTTTGCAGGTCCGATGGGATTGTTATCTCATTTGGTCACGGCAGGGGTCACGGAAAAGTTTTTCCCTAAATCCGACTCTGTACCTAGTCCGGTTTCTACGGAAGGATGAAGCGAGGGGATTACTGAGGAATAATTTATCTCACATTTATTGAGGAAATAGATGATTAAATAATAAAAATTGGGCGAGATCAGCCGACTTCTCGGGGCAGAATCTTAAGACTGCCCCTAAGATATCGGTGTTCATATTTCAGTCTTGAAATCAGAATCATTTAATCTAAATAAACGGAAAAAATTATGCTCAAAAGTGAACTGGGTCGAGAATTGTGTGGCGAGTTAGCAACCGCTGAATCTCGCGAATGGCTAGTCACAAATGGGACCGGCAGCTATGCCTCCGGTACTGTGGCTGGACTGCTGACACGGCGCTATCACGGATTACTGATGGCGGCACTTCATCCGCCTTTGGGTCATACCCTGATGTTTTCTAAACTAGATGAAGTGGCGAGTTATGGGAATGAAGATTATCCTCTGTTTACGAATCGATGGGCGGATGGGACGGTAGAACCGCGAGGATATTTGGTACTCGATCGCTTTCATTTAGAAGGTTCTATTCCGGTGTGGAGTTATGGGTTTGGGGATGCGTTGTTAGAAAAGCGAATTTGGATGCAGCAGGGGGAAAATACTACCTATATTTCTTATACCCTACGCAGGTCCAGTTTGCCGATTACTTTGATGATAAAAGGGTTTGCAACCTATCGCGATCGCCATCATACGACCCAAGGGAATAGCCGGTTGATGCAGGTGGAGTCGGTGAAGTCGGGTCTGTGTATTACGGCCTTTCCCGGGGCGGTTCCGTTCTATTTGTATGCCGTTGGAGGCGCAGTTAGTCCGGCGCATCAGTGGCATTATGGGTTTGATTTTGCGGTGGAAAAGAGTCGCGGAGGGGACTGTCTGGAAGATTTACTGCAAGTGGCAACCATTCAGGGTGAGTTACAACCGGGACAATCTTTGGCGATCGCAGTGAGTACGGACTCCCATGCTAGTTTAGGGGTGGAAAGTGCTTTACAGTCTCGTCGGGAGTGGGATCAACAGTTAATCAAACGCGCCCTCAAAGGGAAAGGATTGAAAGGTAAAAAAGCGAAAGCGTATCAGTTGTCCCGAAAATCCCCGGAGTGGGTGCGTGAGCTTGTATTGGCCGCCGATCGCTTTATTGTCGATCGCCCTTACCCTGAGAATCGCAATGGGAAAACCATTATTGCCGGATATCCTTGGTTTGGGGATTGGGGACGGGACATGGCGATCGCCCTCCCCGGTTTAACCCTTTGTACCGGACGTCCACAGATTGGGAAATTAATTCTCCAAACCTTTGCCCAGTATGTGGATCAGGGAATGTTACCCAATCGGTTTCCGGATCAGGGAGAAACCCCAGATTATAATACTGTTGATGCGACCCTGTGGTATTTTCAGGCTATCCGGGCTTACTATCAAGCTACAAAAGATAAAAAGCTGCTGAAAGAATTATGGCCGGTGTTGAGAGAGATTATTGACTGGCATCAACAAGGCACAAGATATCAAATTCAAATGGATCAGGCGGATGGATTGCTGTATGCCGGGGAACCGGGAGTGCAACTGACTTGGATGGATGCGAAAGTCGGCGAGTGGGTGGTGACTCCCCGTCAGGGTAAGGCCGTGGAGGTGAATGCTTTGTGGTATAATGCCTTGCGGACAATGGGGGAGTTTGCGCGGAAGTTAGGAAAGCCCGAGGGGGAATATCAGAAGTTAGGCGATCGCACCTTGGCGGGATTTGAGCGGTTCTGGAATGAAGAGTTGGGATATTGTTACGATGTGATTGATACAGCCAATGGCAATGACGCCTCCTTGCGCCCGAATCAGATTTTTGCGGTCTCTTTGCCGGATAGTCCGTTACCGGGTAAGCGACAACGAGCGGTGGTTGAGGCTTGTGGGCGATCGCTACTCACATCTTACGGATTACGGAGTCTGGCTGCAACCGACCCCAATTATATCGGACATTACGGGGGAACCCTCCTAGAACGGGATGGCGCGTACCATCAGGGAACCGTCTGGGGATGGCTAATTGGACCTTATATTTCAGCCTATTTGCGGGTCACAAAGGACCCGAAAACTGCGGCTACATTCCTGATTCCCCTTGCCAATCATTTGTTAGAAGCTTGTATCGGCAATCTCAGTGAGATTTTTGACGGAGATGCGCCGATGACACCGACGGGGGCTTTCGCTCAAGCTTGGACAGTGGCGGAAGTGCTGCGGGTTGTGGCTGAATTAAAGATTGAAGAGTAAATGATTGAGCAATAATCATCTCAGTCAAACCTGACCCCTGAAGGGGTCAGGTTTGATATTTTTTAAAAGGCTAAACCCGCTTGAGATGACGAAATTTGGGGGTTGGGTGCCGTTCCCACCCCTGATTGTCAAGATCAGCCTACAGGAGGCAGTTTAGAAGGGCGAAGGGATTTATGATAGGGAAAAGTTTGCGAATTTTTTTAAAAGGGTTAGCATCATGTCAGTTCAAAAAATAGCTGTTGCGGTCATTCATGGCATGGGGTCGGGAGATCCGGATGTGGATGAGGGGAAGTTAGAAAAACCGGAATATTTTAGTAAGTTATCCCGTCAAATTATTGAAAGATTTGCCCAGCAGTTGGGAATTTCCCCAGAAGAATCTGAATCTCGATTAGTATTTGAATATATTTATTGGGCACCGCTGCTGCAACCGGAACAACAAGAGTTATGGGACAAAGTGAAGGGAGAGAATTTGCGGTTTGAATGGTTGCGGTTTTTTTTCATCAATGTTTTGGGAGATACGATCGCCTATCAAGTCACATCGGAACGCGATCGCCGTCTGTATGATGGGATTCACGGCAGGGTTGCACAAAGTCTGCGAACTTTAGCGGAAAAAGCAGGTCCCACCGCCCCCCTCTGCACCATTGCTCATAGTCTGGGGACCGTGATCGCCAGCAATTACTTTTATGATCTTCAGGAATTTACGCGGACCCGGGGGAGTAAAGTGCTGATGCCTGAATCCGTGAGGAACCAGATGGGAAATACCCCGTTAGAACGCGGGGAAACCCTGACTTTATTTTATAGTCTCGGAAGCCCGATCGCCTTGTGGAGTTTGCATCAAAAGTTTGACCGTCCCATCCAGGTTCCGGCGAAGCCGTTAACGAATTATCATCCGAATTTAGTCGGGGAATGGGTTAATTTTTATGACCCCAATGATATTATTTCCTATCCGCTCAAATCTCTGAGTCCTGAATATGAAAAGGTTGTAACGACAGATTGGCCGGTGAATGTGGGGAATTTATTAACCAGTTGGAATCCTTTGTCTCATGTCGCCTATTGGAGTGATAACTTTATTACAGGTGCGATTGCTGAGGCGTTAGCAAGTACCTGGAAAGTCGTTAATCTGGACTCCTTCACTGCGATCGCTCAGTAGTCTCAAAACCCGCGATCAAAACGCCAGAGTAGAGACGCGATTAATCGCGCCTCTACAATTAAAGATGATGGTAAGCCTAGAAGCTTAATTTAGACTTAATCACCCAATCAATCGCCGAGTTAAAAACTTAACTCTAGCGATGTTGTTGAGATTTTTTGGCTTCTAAATCCCCTTGCTTGGCAACACGAGCAGCCACGTTACTTTCGCTTTTCTTCACGGAACTAGGACCGGAAGGACCTTCCATCGAAGCAATCCCTTCCGTGGGACCGCCGATCGCCTTCCAAGCCGGTAAACTGCCTTTGATTTCAGCAACGTTAATAAAGCCGCCGCTGCGGAGTTCGCTGGCAGCTTGTTTGGTTTGCTCGTCGCTGTCACCATACAGGTAGATGTCCCGCTTGAATTCTAAGCTGGAACTGACGGTTTCGGCGAGGTTTTCCATTGGCATGGAGATCGCGCCGGTGATGCGTTCGTAGTTAAAGGATTCGCGATCGCGCACATCGATAATCGTTAAACCGGGTTCTCCCCACTCCAGACGAGACTTGAGTTCTCCTGGGGTAACCTGGGGTTTTATATCCGGTGGAGTCGGCGTAATATTCGGGAGAGTTTCTTTGACTTGTTTGATGTTGTCTGCTAAATTTGCCATGATAATTGTATATCCTTAATGGTGTTTTACACGATATGTAAACTTTAGTAACTTTTACTCTAACCTTCCTCTCCCTTAAGGTAGAACGTTTTTAATCTCTTTCTTTGTAGGTGGAGGAAAATCGGTATCCGGGGCAAATCCTCAAAAATTCCTCCTCCAGAAATACCCGCAAATCTTCCGGGAGAGAGAGGGCAATTTTTCCGTCCCAAACCCGGTACAATAAAAAAGCTAAACGTTTCACCGAACCCACCCCTGAATCCAATGCCCTCGCCTTATCCTCGAAAACAATTTGCTCAACACTGGCTGCAAAGCGATAAAGCCCTCAATGAAATTGTCAACGCGGCGGCATTATCTCCCGGCGATCGCATCCTAGAGATTGGCCCCGGGACCGGCATCCTCACCCGCCAGTTACTCTCCCGGGCTGAATCTGTGGTCGCCGTAGAAATTGACCGCAATTTGTCCCAAAAACTTGCCAAAAAATTAGGGGATATCCCGAATTTCTTACTCTTATGCGCGGACTTTTTGGACCTGGATTTAGAGTCCGTCTTAACCCAAACTCCGGAACACTTTCACCATCCCAATAAAGTCGTTGCCAATATTCCCTATAATATCACCGGCCCGATTTTAGAAAAACTCCTCGGCACCATTTCCCAACCGCCCCAAATTCCCTATCAGTCTGTCGTCCTGCTGATTCAAAAAGAAGTTGCCGAACGGATCACGGGCGCACCTGGATCCCGCACTTATGGAGCATTATCTGTGCGGGTGCAGTATGTCGCTGAGTGCGAATATATCTGTACCGTTCCCGCCAAAGCCTTTTACCCCGTGCCTAAAGTTGATTCTGCGGTGGTGCGGTTGTCTCCGCGACCCTTAGCCCTTCCTGCCGATCGCCCTCGGTGGTTAGAGACTTTAGTAAAAGTTGGGTTTTCCAGCAAGCGTAAAATGTTACGAAATAATTTAAAAGGACTGGTCGATCGCGATCAACTGACCCAGTTTCTGGAACAATTAAACATTAACCCCCAAGTGCGTGCCGAAGACCTGAGTGTGTCGCAGTGGGTGGCTTTAAGTAACCTCTTAACCCTAGAACCTTCCGTCACCCCTTAAATATCCCCCATGCGCTCTTATTCCTTAATTGCACCGGCTAAAATCAATCTGTATCTGGAAATTATCGGCGATCGCCCCGATGGGTATCACGAATTGTCAATGGTCCTGCAAAGCATCGACTTAGGCGATCGCCTGGAGATTCGCGCCAATGGCACCGAGGAATTTCGGATCCACTGCCAACATCCCGAGGTTCCCTGCGATCGCACCAACCTCGCCTACCGCGCCGCCGAACTCCTCAAAACCGAATATCCCAACGCTTTTGAGCAATATGGCGGTGCCGATATCTTCATCGATAAACAGATTCCCGTTGCTGCCGGATTAGCTGGGGGGTCCAGCAATGCCGCTGCGGTTTTGGTGGGACTAGAAATGCTCTGGGACCTCGGCTTAACTCAACCGGAATTACAAGATTTAGCCAGTCAACTGGGTTCGGATATTCCCTTTTGTATCACTGGGGGGACCGCCTTGGCAACGGGACGAGGAAACGAACTCGAACCCCTGCCAGATTTAGAAGGATTGTATGTCATTTTGGCAAAATATCGCAGTTTAGGGGTTTCTACCGCTTGGGCGTATCAAACCTATCGCCAGCAGTTTGGCAGTACCTACGTTCGAGAAACCACCGATTTAGCCGCGAGACAACAGCGAGTCCATTCCGGACCTATTGTCAAGGCGATCGCCCAGCGAGATGAGATGAAAGTAGTCCAATTCCTGCACAATGACTTAGAAAAAGTCGTCTTGCCGGAATATCCTCAAGTGTTAAAACTGCGGCAAACCTTTGAACAATGTGATGTGTTAGGAACCCTGATGTCCGGTTCCGGACCCACCGTATTTGCCCTCACCGACTCCCGGGAAAAAGCAGAACAAATCCGCGCGCAAGTTCAAAACACCCTAGGAAATCCGGACCTAGATTTTTGGATTGCTCAATTCATTAATACCGGGATTCAGTTAGCCCCAGGGGTCCATTAGGAGGGGTCTGTTCTCTCGATATCCAAATCAAAACGTTAAAATTTAAACAGTTCATTCACCCTAAAAAATTCATGACCAATCCCACACCGACTCAACCCAAACCCCTCTCAGTGACCCATGAAGAAACCGTCCAACCCACCCTGATGCGGTGCTTTATGGGTTCATTGATTTCCGGAGGGTTTGCCTATGCCTGTATGATGCTCACCCATGCGATCGCCTCCACCTTTGCCAACAAACCGATTCACTCGGATAATCCCATCGCCGTGAATATTTCCGCCGCAGTGCGGACATTAGTCACCGGGGTGAGTACCCTGGCAACCTTTATTTTTGCCTTTGCTGCCTTGGGTTTATTTTGTCTGGGACTGCAACTGTTGTTTCAAAAATTTACGCAAAAATCCTAAATTGTCGGGCAGAAACTGGGGAAGACACAACCGAATCCCCCGAACCTGGGACTGTTATATAAACAGTTCAGGTTAAAAACCGGGTGAGTTAACTTACCCGGTTTTTAGTTCAGGGAACCCCATCACTTAATATTCATAAGGATTTCGGGGTTCGGGAATTTCTTGAATTGAATTCGCCACAATCGTTAATTGACGCTGATCGCCCAAAACTTCCGTACTCATTTCCCCTTGAATTTCTAACCAAGTATCCGGCGGATAGGCGCTGCGACTTTGGGATAATTTCACTGGCAGCCCGACGGGATAGGCATCTGCCGCACAACAGGTAATCACAAAGCGAGAGATTAAGAAGTATTCTTCGGGCAAGTCTGGGAGATGAATGACAAACCCTTGCACATTGACCTGTTGCCCGGTATAAGCATCGGGTTCGGGATAAACGGTTAAGGTTCGCACCCAGTCAATGAGCGATCGCTCCTCGGGTTTTCTGGCGGTGCGAAAGGCTTGGGGTTGGGATTGGGTGACGGGTAAAAAATCGTTGACATTCCGCATCATTGCCTTATCGCTGGCAAAGACCCTCGGACTGATTAAGAACCCCAGCAGAGCAGTCACTAAAAGTATCGTCGCACTCCATCCCGGAGGAAACAGGGTAATGTGATCCGTCGCCGCAGTTGCGGTTCTCGTCCCGCGATTCCGGACCCGTCGCGATCGCCACTGTTGATGGAGCAATTGTGCACCTTTATAGCAGGCAAGCAGAATCAAGAATACTCCAGTCCCGTTCGTGAGGGCAAAGAAATTGGGGTGAATGAGGATATTTAATTCCCCACTCACCCAATATTTGAGGAGTAATACACCCCAAGCGAAGACGGCGAGGACTTCGATCCAGGGTCCCCAGGTTGAGAATCGGAAAAGTTTGGGAGATTGAACAGCCATGTTAGATATAAAGGTTTCCAGTTGCAATAGGAACAGGATGGGCGAGGGATAGGAGCTTACAAGAGTACATTTTTCACACTTAACTGCACCTTTGGTCCCCTCCCCTTAGCAAGGGGAGGGTTAGGGTGGGGTTCTTAATCTCAAGCCAATCACCATCAAGCGATTCTTAAGCCGCCCTCCCGCTTTATCCCCGATTTTTCCTAACTAAATTTCAAGTTATAAGCTAGGGCGAGTAAAAAGGTTAACTGTCCTGAAATTAAGAACAAGTAAACCAGGGGTTTGGGTTTAAAAATTGACATCATCAGTCCGATACTTTTGATGTCAATCATGGGTCCAAAGACTAAAAAGGCTAACAGGGAGCCGGTGGTAAAGGTGGCGGCAAAGGAGAGGGCAAAAAAGGCATCTACGGTGGAGCAAATTGATACAACGGCTCCGAGGACGAGCATTGCCAGAATGGAAGTGACGGGGCCTTGTCCTAAGCTGATAATTAAGTCCCGAGGTGCGGCGACTTGAATGATGGCAGCGATCGCACTGCCGAAGACGAGGACCCCTCCGAGTTCCCGCAGTTCCGCCAGGACATTCTCGACAAATAAGCGTAGGCGCTGGGAAAACAGGCGATCGCCGGGGATGGCGGCCCCTGCACCCCCCAAATTTCCGGCTTTCGACGCCAATAACATCGTTTCCATTGTGGTGGCATCGAGGCGCTGGGGACTGCCTGGAGTCCCTAATAAAAAGGTTCCGGACTGTAACAGGGGGGAGAAGTTTTCAGAATCCGAGGACAAATCCTTTTTGATGGGGGCGTCCCAGGATTTTGCCCCCGAGGATTGACCCATCGCCCGCGCTACCATTGGTTGAACGAAGGGGGTTAAATCTTTTTGGAAACTAAAAATTGACCCAATAATCGTGGCGATCGCCAGGGAAAAGACCAACCGCAACACCACAATTTCGGGTTGGTCCCGAAATGCCGTCCAAGTGGACCAAATCACAATCGGATTCACCGTGGGAGCCGCCAGTAAAAACCCAATCGCCACGGAGGGGGAGGCTCCCTGCATCAGTAATCGTCGCGCCACGGGGACATTGCCACACTCGCAGACGGGAAACAGGAACCCAATGGAACTCCCAATCAAGGCCCCGAGAACCGGGTTGCGAGGGATGAATGAAATGAGTTTCTTTTCATCGACGAACAACAACAATGCACTGGAGAACAACACCCCGAGGAGCAAAAATGGCAGAGCCTCTACAAGCAGACTCATAAACAGGGTAAAGGCGTTGTGTACTTGATTCATCATGCGGTTCGGCCTATTTTTCGCAGTGAGGAGCTTCGATATCAATGAACCCGGGGGAAATCCCCTGATCCGTCCAGATTGCTTATCGGGTCAGGTCGCCTTTTGCTTTCAATCCTTCCCGTCACGGAACGGGAATGAATCCAGAAGAATCTCTGGATGCCCTGGAGATTGAAGCGAAGTGCAAACCGCCCTCACCATATTACAAGCTCTAGAGGAAAACCTGGGGTGGGCGATCGCCTCTACCCGGGCTGATCCCCAGTCTATTTTGCCCGGGTATAGTCCCACTCGGGCAGTCGGCTTTCCCAGGTCCACCCTTCGAGAGCATTCGGGTAACGGATGATTGAAAACCGGCTTAAACTCCTTAAAAGTTTAACAAAACTTTAAATTTAATTTAATTTAATTTTATCTAATTCATGAAGAATCCAGAAAAATTTGCTACTGGATCAGTATCAGCCTCAGTAATTGTATCAAAACATTAAAAAATCTGTAGGATGCCCCAGAAATCTCCTGAATGGGTTTAGGATATTCTTATCTAAAATTTGGTTCCTCTTCTCCCTGTGCCCCCGGTGTTTCTGACTGGAAATCCCCGGATAGACTCTACTCAAACCCAGTGAACCCTCGCGGCTCAACAATCCAGGGGAGATAACTCTCCCTGAACTCGGCAATGTTAAACGTTCTAAATGACGGAAAAGATATGAAACTTTATACAGCGAATGCAATGGATCTGGGGAACTCTCCTATCTTGAATCAGTCCTCCCCCGATTCCTCCTTTTTGTTGTCCGATCGCTGTTGCATGAAAACATTGCATTTAGAGTCAACGCTATCCGCCCTCTCCCTCTATCATTATCAGGTGAATGCGGACGTAAGGGGACGGGAAGTGGCGGAAACTTTTAATGCAAATCCTTTACTACCCGGGGTGATTTTGCTGGGAGAAGGCGAACTGTTAGGGATGATTTCTCGGGGGAGATTTTTTGAGCAGCTTTCCCGTCCTTATGGGTTGGAATTATTTTTTAAACGGCAGATTCAAGTTTTATATCGGTTCACTCAAATCGAATATTTACAGTTTAAAAGTTCCGTCACTATTGTTGCAGCAGTCCAGGGGGTTTTGTCGCGATCGCCGGATTCCCTGTATGAACCGATTGTGGTGGAAATCGCTCCGGGAACCTATCGCTTGCTGGACGTGCATCAATTATTACTCGCCCATGCCCACATTCACGAATTAGCTACGGAGTTACTGCAAAAATTATATCATCAACTGGAAGTTGCGAATCAAGAGTTACACCGGCAGGCGACGTTAGATGGATTAACTCAAGTCGCGAACCGGCGAATGTTTGATCGTTATTTGTCTCAACAATGGGACCGCCTAACCCAGGAGAAAAAACCTCTATCTCTGCTGTTATGCGATATTGATTTTTTTAAGGATTATAATGACACCTACGGACATCAGGCTGGGGATCTATGTTTGCAACAGGTGGCACAAGTTTTAAAGGACTGTGGCAGTCGTCGGGAAGATTTAGTGGCGCGATATGGCGGGGAAGAATTTGCGGTAATTTTGCCCAATACCTTCACCGATGGGGCGATCGCCGTTGCCGATCGCATCCGTAAGGCCCTCGCCACCCTCCAGATCCCCCATCGCAACTCCAAAGTCTGCGATCGGATCACCCTCAGTATAGGTATTGCTACGGTCATCCCCACAAAACATGACTCCTTAGAACATTTGATTGCCTTCTCCGATCAGGCCCTTTATCGGGCCAAACAAAGGGGTCGGGACTGTTCGATTTGTCACGAAAATTAACAAATCGACGACCTTAAACCCCCAGCAGTTTGCCTCGAAACGGATCAAAATCCACGGATTTACTAGTCTATGGGATTGAATAGGCGTTCCTCAATTCATCTCCTCCCGATCGGTGTCCTGGTTATCACAGCGATCGCGAGGAATTGGGTATAATAGAGAGAAGACTCACCCAGGGTTTTATCAATTTTTGGCGAATCTGTAACCCCTTAGGCCCAGGAAGATTCGGTTTTTAATTGTTGACTCCTATTCTTGATACCCCAGGTTAATTCCAGGTTAATTTTAATTTAAACTTTTTTAAGGAATTAACCGAGAGGAGAAATTTATTGTAAAATAATGAAATTCTGTAAAATAAATAACTTTTAAATTCTCCATGCTCCCCATTCCCCATACTGAGGAAACCCGTAATGCTTGCAACATCTGTGGAAAATTTAGAACAAGTCGTTCCAGTGACTCCAGACCGACTGGTTGGTAAACTTACATTAGACTCCACTCTGGCGGACCTGACCCTGTTTGATTTTGAAATAGAAGTCACTTGTCCAGGATCCGACTTAGCTAAAGCCTTAGCTGAAAACCCACTGCTTCCCGGGGCGATTTTAACCGACTCAGGTAAGTTTGCGGGGACGATTTCTCGCCGGAAATTTTTGGAGCATTTGAGCCGTCCCTATGGGTTAGAATTATTCTCCAGAAGACCCTTAAAAGCCTTACATAACTTTACAAAAATCGAACCTCTCACCTTTCCCAGCTATCTACCCATTGGTATGGCAGCAAGGCAATCGTTAGAGCGATCGCCAGAGTTTCTCTATGAACCGATTGTGATTGAGATGGAACCGGATGTTTATCGTCTCTTAGACGTTCATCAGTTACTGATCGCCCAATCCCAAATTTATGAACTCACAACCCAGATGCTGCAAGAGCAAACCCGTTCCCATACCATTCAAACGGAAAAAATGGCCTCTTTAGGGCGGATGGTAGCGGGAATTGCTCATGAAATTAAAAATCCCGTGAATTGTATTTCCGGAAATATGGGATTTTTAGCCAACTACTGTCAAGACTTGCTAGAACTGGTGTCGGTCTATGAAGAGGAAGTGGAAACACCTTCCCCCCGAATTACTGAAACCATCGAGAATATTGATTTAGAGTTTTTACGGAAAGATTTACCCAAGCTGGTGCAATCTTTGGTCGTGAGTTCAGACCGACTCACGAAGATTGTTGGCGGGTTACAAAACTTTTCTCATTTGGATGAAACCGCGCGTAAACCAGCGGATTTACATGAATGTATCGATAGTACCCTGTTGATTTTAAACAATCAAATCAAGTATGATATTGAGCTAGTCAAAAATTATGGAGACTTGCCCTTAGTGGACTGTTATTCCGGGCAGTTGAGCCAAGTGTTTATGAATTTGTTAGGAAATGCTATTGATGCAATATTAGAACGGAAAGAAAAAGAATCCCGGAATTTGAATGGGAATCAAACGTGGAAACCCCAGTTGGCGATCGCCACGGAACTAATCAACCGCGAAGACCAATCCGCAGTCATTATCCGAATTGCAGATAATGGGATTGGAATTCCCGCTCAAATTCAACAGCGAATTTTTGAGACTTTTTTCACCACCAAACCTGTGGGGAAAGGGACGGGATTAGGATTAGCCATTAGTAATGAAATTGTCCGAGATAAGCACAAGGGTCAACTCAATCTCAACTCCCAAGAGGGAATCGGCACGGAATTTGAAATCATCTTACCCTTAGACCGAAAAAGCGAGAGGGAGTTAACAGGCGAGGAGGAATAAAAACAGTTCGGGTTCGCTGAAAATTATCCCCGCAACTGCCAAATTTTCACGGTTGTATCCTCAGTCCCACTCACTAAGGTATTCCCATCGGGAGTAAAGGCAACAGCATAAACCACACCCGATCGCCCCCAACAGGTGCGCTTTTCTTGTCCCGTTTTCACATCCCATAGCACAATGGAAGTATCATCACTTCCCGAGGCCAGGGTTGATCCATCAGGAGAAAAAACCACGGAATTAACTCCCGTGGAATGTCCCGTGAGTGTGCCAATTTGTTGGCCCGAGGGCAGTTCCCATAACAAAATGGTGCGATTCGCACAACCACTGGCGAGGAAGCGACCACAGGGAGAAATGGTGATCGCATTCACCGCCCCTGAACGTCCCCATCCCGTCTGTGTATCCGCCTGAGTGGTCACATCCCAGAACACAATGGAAGTATCCTCACTTCCAGAGACTAAAGTGCGGCAGTCGGGAGAAAAGGCTACAGAGTTGACAGCAGCAGAATGACCCATCAGGGGACGAAATAGCCGCCAAGACGCCGTCTCCCACAGGGCGATCGCCCCATCCGTTCCCCCAGCAGCCAACAGTCGGCCATCGGGGGAAAACGCCACCGACTTGACCCCCGATGGCGCTTTCAGCAGGCGCAGAATCCTGCGTAACGTCACATCCCACAACGCGATCGCCCCTCCCCCACTGCCTGCGGCCAACAGTCGCCCATCGGGGGAAAACGCTACCGCACTCACCCCCGCAAAGGGTTCCTCGGGCCAACTGCTGCGGAGGGTGGGTAATTCTTGACCCTCATGGAGTTGCCACCATTTAATCCCGGAACGACTGCCACTGACCAAGAGTTGACCATTAGCACTAATGGCAACGGTTTTAACCGGCGCACCATGTCCCTTCAAACTGCCAATTTCCGACACCGTAACCGGAGGCGTACTCACGCGCACCGTGGCGATCGCTCGTGGGGGAGGCGGTGCAGGCGATCGGGATTGGGGAGTGATGGTCCTACTGCCCTTTGAGGGGGGGGCTTTCAACCCTAGCATGAATTCTTCAACGGATTGATAACGCCGTCTCACACTACTTTCGATCGCCTTGTCGAGGACCGTTGCGAGGCGATCGCCCACTTTGTTAATCCCTAAATACTCCCGCCAGACGAAGGTACTTTCCATCGCATCATACATCTCAAACGGTTCCCGGCTGGTCAACAAGTGAATACAAGTCACCCCCAAACTATAGATATCACTGGCAAATACCGCCTTGCCAAAAGTTTGTTCCGGTGCGGCATAACCTTTAGTACCAATGGTAGTGCCGGTTTGATTCAGGGTCGTTCCCGTGGCATATTTAGCCGCACCAAAATCCACCAGAACCAACTTGCGATCGTGACGACGGCGAATAATATTTTCTGGTTTAATATCCCGATGAATCACCTGACCTTTATGCACAAACTGTAAAACCGGCAATAAATCTTCCAACAAACTAACAATTGCCGCTTCAGAAAATCGCCCTTGTTCGGCGAGTTCTTCCGTTAAATTTTGGCCATCAATAAATTCCTGGACAATATATTGACGATTTTCCTGTTCAAAATGTGCAAACAGTTCGGGAATTTGAGAATGTTTGCCCAATTGTTCCAAACGAATCGCCTCCTGCTGAAATAATTGATTCGCCTTCTCCGAATTCTGTTGAGATTGGGGATAAAACTGCTTAACCACACATTGCGGTTTCGAGGGTTTGAATTCATCCAGTGCCAACAGCGTTCTGCCAAACCCCCCAGTCCCGATGAGTTTCACCAAACGATACCGTTGTGCCAACACCAGCTTGGTACCACAGGCGCGACAAAACGTCGTCAGGTCAGGATTTATCGGATTCGGACAATCGGGATTCGGACAGTAACTCATCAACTACTTTCCCAAGGGGTTATTTCTATGGTAAATCTTGGTTCGCTAATCTGAAACAAGCATCTCGGCCCTAATGGGGGAGATTACCGATGGGGGTGCAAACTACAGGTCCCTCAGACTGGCAGGGTTTAACCGGGGATTTTTACGGGTTCCGTAGAGTAAAAAGTTTGGAGAGTAAGGGTTTGAGGGGATTTGCAACCGTCTGGGTGCGCTTAGGGTCTGGGTGATGCGATCGGGCTTTCGTTGGTTGGGAGTGGGTTGGTCAATTGCAGAAACCGACCTCTCCCCAAACCCCTCCCCTACGAGGGGAGGGGCTTTGATTCTCCCTCTCCGGCTCCCCCTTCCCTCGTAGGGAAGGGGGTTGGGGGGTTAGGTCTCCCCTCCCCAACCCCGCCAACACAACAGACGGAACCCAAGGCCGAGTTAGCATTTCTCAGGACCCAATAGAATAAACAGAAGGCTATGCACTCATCTCCCCCATTTTCTAATCGAGTGTGGGTTACCCACCCTAGGCTAACTGGGGAAAATTGCGTTAGGTTTGATGAGGGACTCCACCGTAACCCCATTTACCACCCCATAATGAGCATGGCCGCGATCGCAACCGACAAGCAACCCCACTCACGAAACCCACCCCCGATACCCTAAACAGCCATTGCTGTCCCACCTATAGGTTATTAGCTATCGCAGATCGAGGAAAAAACTATGGTAGGAATTGACGAGATCGTTCGGGCGATTCTGGCGATCGCTCGCGTTGCCACTCCCGTCATCATTAATACCGCTAGACGCAACGAATTAGTTATTAAATTACTCCAAAAATTTAAAATTGATGCAGACCATCCTCCGGCAGATTTCACCGGAGTTTATCGGTATGCCTTAGTCGAATATGGTATCCAAAACCTTGATAATTTCGACGTAGACCGGCTCCAACTCGTCCTCGAACTGTTCCGACAAAACGAAATTTATCACGGCTTTCGCAAAGCCTTCGATCGCAACGACCCCTATACCCTCCTCAAGGAAGCAGAAGCCTATATCGATGGCTTTGCCTTGGGAGATAAAATTCGGGAAAGCCATATTGACTATAAGCGGGAACTGGCGAAATTTAGCAGCATTTTTATGGAAATTGCCAACCGCACCCGCACTCCTGCGGAAGTCTTGGAATTTCGCAAAATTGAAGATTTGCGATACAATACCAACCAAATTTTAGAGCGGCTGGAAAATCTCAATGCCTTGGAAGACCTCCGCCAAGAAATTGCTAAATTAACCGCCAGCGAACCCGACCCCATTCTTCCGGCTGCCGGGAACCAACCCAGGCTTAAATCAGAATTTGCTCAACAATTACGCAACTGGCTAGAAGCGTTATATGACTTTGAGTCTTATGACGTTCAAATCCCCAATTACTTTGAATGGATTATTAATATCCGCGCTCGTCGTGGGTTCGATCGCATTGTGGTCCGAGGAATCGAAGGGGAAGTTACCATTAGTGATGTCAATCATTTACGGCAATCCGTCGATGTTCAAAAAGCCGATGAAGGCTGGTTAGTTGCCCCCCGGCGGATTAGTCAAGCGGCGGTGGATATTGTTGAAAATGATGATGTTTTATTCTGCTACACCTTTGACGAACTCATTGACGAAGTAGCAGATTTTAGTCGATATATCGACTGGTTAGAAGCAGAAGTTAAGCAGCGAGACATTGAACAGTTATATGTTCCCCTAGCCTGTACCAAAGAAGAAATAGACCCCATCACCCACCAACGCCTTGCTAAAAGTCGCTACGATGAACGCAACGGCTGGATTGACCGCTATATCAACCGTTGGGTGGATGACCCTGCGAAAGAACATATCTCCATTTTAGGGGAATTTGGCACGGGAAAAACCTGGTTTGCCCTTCATTATGCTTGGGAAACGGTTAAGAAATATCGCGATGCTAAAGAAGAAGGATTGCCCCGTCCTCGCCTGCCTTTAGTCATTCCCTTACGGGATTATGCCAAAGCAGTCAGCGTGGAATCCTTGTTTTCCGAATTCTTTTTCCGACAGCATGAAATTGGCTTACCCGGATACTCTGCCTTTGAGCAATTAAATCGCATGGGGAAATTGTTGCTGATTTTTGATGGCTTTGATGAAATGGCCGCCAAAGTCGATCGCCAACAAATGATTAATAACTTTTGGGAACTCGCCAAAGTCGTCGTTCCCGGGTCCAAAGTCATCCTCACTTGTCGGACCGAACATTTTCCCGAAGCTCAAGAAGGACGCGCCCTGTTAAATGCGGAATTAAAAGCCTCCACCGCCAATTTAATTGGGGCAACCCCTCAATTTGAAGTGTTGGAAATTGAAAAGCTCAATTCCACCCAAATCCGCGACGTAATTGGCAAACGGGCAACAGCGACAACGGTGGAAAAAGTGATGCAAAATGCCAAATTATTGGATTTGGCAAAACGTCCTGTGATGATTGAGTTAATTTTAGAAGCCTTACCGGAAATTGAATCAGGAAAACCCATTGATTTATCCCGAATTTACTTTTATGCCGTGCGCCGCAAGATGGAACGGGATATTAAAACCGAGCGCACCTTTACCTCAATGGCGGATAAATTATATTTCCTTTGCGAACTGTCTTGGGAAATGCTTTCTACTGACCAGATGAGTCTCAATTTCCGGGAATTTCCCAATCGTCTGCGCCGCCTGTTTAGTACCGTGGTCCAACAACAAAAAGATTTGGACCATTGGCATTATGACATGATGGCTCAAACCATGCTGATTCGCAATGCGGAAGGGGACTATACTCCCGCCCATCGCTCTTTATTAGAGTTTTTTGTTGCCTACAAATTTGCAGTAGAATTGGGCATTTTAGCCCCAGATTTTACGGAATTTGCGGACCTGAAACAGTTTCCCTCTACGTCCAACCTTTCCCAAACCTTTGGCAAAGCACCCTTAACTCCAGCGGTATTAGAGCTATTATTACCCACCATTGACCCCGGGGAAGCGACCAAAACCCGATTACTACAATTAGTCCAATCCACTCAAGGTCAATGTGAAAATGAAGCGGCCTATCTCGGGGGAAATGCCGTCACTTTATTGTTAAAAATAGACCCCAATGCTTTGGATAATAGCGACCTCCAAGATACGGTTATCTTAGGGGCTGATTTTACTTCGGCTAATTTACGGAATGTCAATTTAGCCCAAGCTAACTTAAAACATTGTACCTTCACAACCGTATTTGGAACCGTTTTATCCGCCGCATTTAGTCCCGATGGCGAGTGGTTTGCCACGGGAGATGCCAATGGGGAAATTTATCTGTGGCAAGTTGAGGGGAAACCCTTGGTATTGTGCCAAGGACATTCTGCGCCAGTCTGGTCCGTGGCAGTCACCCCCGATGGCAAAACCCTCGTTTCTGGTAGCGATGATGGCACGGTAAAAACCTGGGATGTCCGCACAGGGAACTGTCTGCAAACCTTGACAGGTCATAGCCATTTTGTGAGAGCAGTCGCCATCACCCCCGATGGCAAAACCCTCGTTTCCGGGAGTAACGATCGCACCGTGAAACTCTGGGATTTAGAAACCGGCCACTGTCATACGACCTTATATGGACATGGTAGCATTATATGGTCGGTCGCCGTCACCCCCGATGGCCAAACCATCGCCTCCGGTAGCGCGGATCAAACCGTGAAACTCTGGGATTTGGAAACCGGCGTCTGTCGCAAAACCTTACAGGGACATACCGAATGGGTATTATCCGTCGCTGTCACACCCGATGGCAAAACCCTCGCCTCCGGCAGTGCGGATCAAACCGTGAAACTGTGGGATTTAAGCACAGGAAACTGTCAAAAAACCATCGAACAACAGAGTCGTTCTGTGTGGTCCTTAGCGGTTGCTGCCGATAACAAAACCTTAATCGGAGGGAGTGCCGATGGGACCGTGAAAGTCTGGGATATGACCACGGGGGACTGCTTACATCGGTTAGCGGATCATAGTAGTCGGGTAGGAACCGTTGCCATTGCTCCCGATGGCCGCACTTTGGTCTCTGGAAGTGATGACGAAACCGTGAAACTCTGGGATATTGTGCGAGGAGAATGCCTCACTACCTTACAAGGATATGCCAGTGCCGTCTGGTCCTTGGCAGTCGCCCCCGATGGCAACATCCTCGCCTCCGGCAGTGCCGATCGCCGCGTCAAACTCTGGGATTTAACCACCGGCGAATGTTTAAGAACCTGGCAGGGACATCCCAGCAAAGTGCTATCCGTCGCCATTCCCCCCACCGGAGACTACCTCACCAGCATCAGCGATGACGGCACCCTCCACCGTTGGGAAATGCCAACAGGTGAGAACCTCACGACCCAATGGAGACCCCCCAGTTCGGGGGATGTGATGGCCCTGGCCCCGGATGGTCAAACTTTGGCCTGCGGTAGTGCGGACTCTACCGTGAAACTATGGGATTTGCAACAAATTGAACAGGGGATGACCCTCTTACAAGGGCATACCAGTCGGGTCGTCTCTCTCTCTTTCAGTAGCGATAGCACAACCCTAGTTTCCGGAACCGATGATGGCACAATGAACTTGTGGAATTTTAGAACAGGGGAATGCCTGAAAAGTTTACAGGGCCAAGGTAATTACGTCTGGGCCGTCGCCGTCTCCCCGGATAGAAAAACCCTCGCCTCTGGCCGGGAAGATGGCATTGTGAGTCTCTGGGATATCGAAACCGGAGACTGTATCAAAACCTTCGATGGACATGGAAGTGCCGTGTTATCCCTGGTGTTTCATCCCGAGGGGAAGACCCTGGTATCTGGGAGTTATGACGAAACCATCAAAGTGTGGGAGTTGGAGTCAGGAAATTGTGTACAGGCGATCGTGAATAAACCTTACGCCGGGATGGATATTACCGGCGCAACGGGATTAACTGAGGCTCAAAAAGCTACTCTGAAAGCATTGGGGGCGATCGAGCAGTAGAGTGCAGAAAGCTGATTTTTTAATAAAATATTAAGGATCTGAAATTGCTTGTTTAGGTTATAATAAAACCCGCAGGCTAAAGCCTGGGGCTACACGGACAAAGCCTGTACTTCGACAAGCTCAGTAGACCCCTGCGCGGGCTAACGCAGAAAAACAACGTTTGAGGACCGGATTTGGTATTAATCCACGTGGCCAATTTCTGAACTCATCCCGGCCTTGCGGAAGCGACTGAACCTCTTCCAGGAGAAGTTTGCCGCTCGTTTCGGTGTGTCCTTTCCAAGGATCAACCGCGCTTGAGAAAGCTTGAAGGATTCACCCCCCGAGGATTTATGTTACTTCAAAAAATTATCCAAGAATTACAAAATATCCCCGAAGAGAAGCTGGGAGAGATTTATGATTTAATTCACGAAAAAACTGCAACTCTAACGGTGAATGAAGCCGAACCGCGCACCCCTGGTTTACTCACCGGAAAACTCTCAGACGCCTTCTTTGAACCTTTAGCAGCAGAAGAATTGCAGCGATGGGAATAAGCTATCTTCTGGATACTCCTAAAGTCTATAATTTTGTTAATTTAAGAAAAAATTAATATTTTTTGCTTACCCTTGTGTTATAATGTAAAATAATTTACCATATTGCCCACTATTAGTTAAGTAAAAAATACTCAATTATGTCTCAATCTCATATGCCTGCTTTACCTCAAACTTCACCAAGAAGAGATCTCTCTATAAGGAGCGAATTAGTTCAAAGAATTTATAATTTTTATATTAATCAAAATTTTTATGTCAATAGAAGGTATCAGAGAAAGCTCGTTTGGACAATTCAAGAGAAAAGAGATTTTATTGATTCAATCCTTCAAGGTTTTCCAGTCCCTATAATTTTATTAGCGGAAATAGAAAAAGATAAAAAATTTGTTTTTGAAATTATAGATGGAATGCAAAGGTTAAATGCTGTTACATCTTTTATTGAAGGCGAATTTGATTTTAAGGGAGAATATTTTGATTTACAAACTATGGTAGAATCCAAATCTCTTTTTGATAATAAAACTTTACTCCAAAAATCCCCTGTTTTAGATCGAAAAATTTGTGAAACAATTTCAAGTTATATAATGCCGTTATCTATATACTCATTTGAAAATGAAGAAAAAATTGACGAGGTTTTTAGAAGAATTAATTATAATGGAAAACACTTGTCCAAGCAAGAACTAAGAGCCGCAGGAAGCACTTCCGAATTTGCTGATTTAGTTAGAGTGATTTCTAGTGAAATAAGGACGGACGCATCCGCTTCCGACGTTCTTCTCCTAAATAACATGAAAAATATTAGTATTACTAACAAACAGCTTAAATATGGGATTGTAATTGATGAAATTTTTTGGGTTAAAAACAAAATTTTAACCAAAGAAATGCTCAGACAATCAAAAGATGAAGAAATAATTGCCAATATTATTGCTTATATGATTCTGTCCCCTTCCGTTCCCACAACTAATTCTAAAATTTTAGATGAATACTATGAATTTAAAGAAGGAGAAAATCAAGAAAGAATACAATTAGCAATTAAATCAAAATCCGCAGTAAATATAAAAAAACAGTTTATTTATATTTACGATGAGATCCGTAAAATTTTACATGAAGCAAACTTGAATTTCGCAGAATTAATATGCGGCCAAAATACGCTTAACTATATTTCACGACCTTTTCAAGTAATATTTTTCAGTTTTTATGATCTCATAATTAATAAAAGAATGGAAATAGCTGATTATGATGGACTAATTAAAAGTTTAAAAAATATCAACAGAGAAATAAATATTCGGACAAGCCCCACATGGAATTCTAATGATAAAACTCGTCATATTAGAAAAGTAAAAGGTTTAATTCAAGATTGTTTTAAAATACGAGAGCAAGAGGATCCGGCAATAGATTGCTGGAGAACAGAATTTGAAACTTTACTAACTCAATCCAAAACTGAGCAAGTTTTATATGATTTTAAGCAAGGGTTTACCAATTTAAATGGAGCAGGAGAATTTAATTCAGATAATTTTGAAAAAATAATTAAAACTCTTACTGCTATGGCAAATCACTCGCCTCAAGCAACTGGATATGTTTGTGTTGGAGTCGCAGATAATGAACAAACGGCCCAAAGAATTATCCAACTATATAACATTGACTCCATAGAATATAAGGGTTATCACATAACTGGTATAGAGCATGAAGCTTTGCAACTACAAAAAAATTTAGATAATTTTTATCGGTGGATATGCCAAGAAATTAATAACCATAAAGGGATTAATCAAGAAGTCAAAACTAATTTAGGTAACAATATTAAACTAATTTCGTATTTTAATAAATCAGTTGTCCTTTTTTGTATAAAACCCAGAAAAGAACCTACTTCATACTTTGGTAAATACTACCAACGGATTGGTGCAAATATTGAAGAAATTTCAGTTGAAGAATACACTGAGCTTTTTGGCCGATTTTTATCCAAATAAAATAAAAGATAGGCTATGATATTTATTTCCTAGTTTTTTATAGCAAATAGGGTGGTACGCTATTCAGCATCTAAATTGGGAAAATTTTCACTCAAAATGCTGGGAGAGCGAGCATTTTGCTCGCTCTTGAGCCTCCAGTTTAAATACCGCCTCAAATCTTTGATTCATAACCCTGCATCTATGGCTTACTGGCTATTTTAAGGAAATTCCAAATATTATCGATTCCATGCCACTATTTGAGGGTTTCCGATGCCTTAGTTAGTCACACGGCACAGTAAGGGTGTGGGGGACGGATGCCGGAATCTATACGATCGCCCTTCCCAACCCTCACCCCTCAACATTATTCGCACTCGCCTCAGTTCATTCCGTCCCTGTTAACCTATCGGATTGTGAGAACTCATGCAGGGGAGTCTAACCCAACGGCGCGGCTGGTGTCCCACTCTAGGGCCGGATCTTGAGTGTGTCCTGCTGCTTTCATGCCTCGCTGATATCCAGGGCGATCGCTGATCCGCGCCAGCCATGCTTTGATATTTGGCCGGTTGTCGAGACCCAGGTTGTAAAATGCCTTCATCGTGCCGAACGGGAAATGCATCATGATGTCAGCGGCGGTAAACTCAGCACCCGCGAAGTAGTTTACTTGGGATAGGCGATCTTCGACCATCTGGAGGTGGCGATCGAGCCGCTCTTGTAGGGCCGGGAGCAGTGGAGAATTACTATCGGGTCCTACAGCCATCCCCGCAAACCAGTTGATGCTAATCTGCATCATCAGACTGCTATTGGCGTAATGGAACCAGTACAAGTAATCGGGATACTCAGTTGAGGTGACGGACACTGCCAACCGACCTTCCCCGTAGCGAGCGAGGATGTATTCCACAATCGCTCCAGACTCAGCCATCACAATCTCGCCATCGACCAGCACCGGCGCATTGCCGAGCGGATGAACGGTTCGCAGTTCTGGGGGAGCTAATTGGGTGACCGGGTGGCGTTGGTACAGACAGAGTTCGTAGGGCAATTCCAGTTCCTCTAGGAGCCAGATAATGCGCTCGGACTGAGAAACGTTGAGATGATGGACAGTTAGCATTGTTTTTTTTGTTATAGCTTTTAACTTTAAAATATCATGATTAGACCATTTGATAAAGGCTTGATATTACAGTAGTCAAAAGAATGCTTGGGTTTTGGGTCAGCTACTGGTTTGCAGGTTTCGAGGATGCGATCGCCTTTCCCAACTCTGAACCCTCACCGTTATCTCTTCCCCAAAACCTTAACGTTTGATGCCTTTGAACCGTTCTTTAGCTGCGTCAAAAGCCTCTTGCATGGCGGCTTGAATTTTGTCTGGGTCGGGCTTTTTACCGCCCATTAAATCACCAAAATATACGCACGCTCCTTCACCGAGGGCCCAAGTATAGGCGGCGGCCCAGGAGGCGGCGATCGCACTGCCGAAAATTGGGACAAATTTGACTAATTCCCGCCCGATCGCCTGGGCGACAAATCCACCGGCGATCGCACTGACGACTCCTCCCGCTTGGGATGGTGTGAGGGTTTGTCCGTAGAGTCGGCCTAACAATCCCACCAGGGAGACTTGTAAGGCGGTCAGGACCGGCATGGTGGCAAAGGGTAGGGGAACGGCAGCGAGGGTGGCGGCCATGATGGAAAAGGCTAAAATATACCGTCGGGCGACATCGCGATATAATGTGCCAATTTTCTCACCTGCGCCTTGGTCTAACAGTTGATAAATGGCGCTGGATTCGGCTTCGGGGAGGAGTTCGGCCAGGGCATCGCTGAGGGCTTCTAACCCATAAAACACCGGAGTATAGCCATCTTCTTCTAGGGTAAAATCGAGGGCAACGGCGCAGTCGCAAATCTCAGCAAATCCCGCTTTAATCGACTCAAACGCCCGATTAACCGAGGGAAAATCTGGGGGATAGGGGGGATGGTTTTCAGTATTGGGGGGATAGACTTCATGCAAGCAGGTCACCGCCAGTAAACAAGGGATGTGAGGAGAGGCGGCGCGTAACTGTTGGGCAATTTGGCGGAGGGAATCTGTAGCAAAATCGTTAATTTTGACGGTGAGAATGAGGATTTTGGCCCGACCCGTTTCCTGCTGCAAATCCCCGACTAATTCTTGGACGATCGCCGCAGTGTCTTGGTTGACATCCCCGAGTCCGACGGTATCGGTAAAAATCAGTAAGGGTAACTCACTGGAGGGATAGGCATAGCGTTCCGTATGTTGGGTATGGGGACGAAATCCTTGGCCGATAATATCTGCGGAAACTCCGGTGAGTCCCCGGACGATGGAACTTTTGCCCGCTTGGGGTTTGCCAATTAATAGGGCCTCGGTGGTGGGCAATTGGGCGCGAACCGTTGCCAAAATTTCAGCGACTCGTTCATCGCTGACGCTGAACCAATCCTGAAAATATTGGGGGAGGCGATCGCCTAGGGAGAGTTGTTTTAGCCGGTCTGTGGCCTGATTCCAGACCCCAGAAAGGCGATCGGTCCAGGATTTTGGGGCTGATTCTGGCGATTCCAGGGTGAGATTCTCCGTCGGTTCGGGGGACGGATGGGAATCGGGTTTAGGGGAATCAGTTTCGCGTTGCTCACTCATCGGTTGTATAAAAACGAGGAATCGATGCTGCCTTAGTCGGGATTTTTCCCAGGGTTAACCCTAAAACGGGTGAAAACCCAGGACTACTTTATCGCAATTTGAGCCCAATTAGAGGGATTGGGTGGAAAATGCCCTGAGAAGGCCGTTGTCTGGCTGGGTTAGGCCGATTGAGGGGTCAAGGGTCTGGGGGGAGTTCTTTGAGGATAGCCCGATCTCGTCCTTGAGATTTGGCTTCATAAAGGGCGGCATCGGCAGCAGCAATTAACGCTTCGGGTTTCTCGGAGTCCGTGGGAATCAGGGTGGCGATTCCCAGACTGACGGTGACCCAAGGACTGACTCGGGAATCTAAGTGAGGGATTTGCAACTGTTTGAGGCGATCGCGAATGGTTTCTGCCACCGTAAGCGCCCCGGAACCGGGGGTATTGGGTAAGATCATCACAAACTCTTCGCCCCCATAACGAGCGAGTAAATCAGTCTTGCGGGTGATTGCACTGCCTGCGGAACGGGCGACTTGTTGCAAACAGCGATCGCCCGCTTGATGTCCGTAGTAATCGTTATAGGCTTTAAAATAGTCGAGGTCGAATAAAATCAAGGAAAGCGGATGTTTTTCCCGTTGTGCATGGTTCCATTCGCAATCGAGATATTCATCAAAGCGACGGCGATTGGCCACTTGGGTTAAACTATCTAAATTAGCCAGCCGTTCTAATTCTAAATTAGCTTTTTTTAAAGCCGCTTCTGTTTTTTTGCGCTGAATCATTGACCCTAGCTGACTGGCAACGGCTTTGAGTAATTCCAGCGATCGCCGGTCCGGTTGCATTTCATTTTTTTGAAAAAACACCAAAACCGCTAACACTTCCGAGTTATCCCCCGTCGTACTATCCCGCAGCAAAATAGGAATACCCAGCATTCCTTTGAGTCCAGCCGTTGCGGCGATATCGGCGCGAGAAAACATCTCCGACTCTTCCTGAGATGCATCAGCAATCCATTTTAAATCTTGCTCCTGCCAAATTCGGGCAGCAAATCCCCGGCAGTGAAAAACATCCTGGTTTTTGCTGTAGTCATGAAATTCGGCAAGTTTGGCATCATTCCCATACCATGCCTGCCCATATACTAGCTTAGTGGCTGAGTCATCTGGCATCCACGCTTCCCCAAAGTCCCAGCCCAGGGTTTGACAAACTTTTTCTAAAATAATGGCTAAGGCGGAGTCTATATCCAGGGCTTCGTTAATGGATTGGGTCGTGGTTAGTAGGAGTTGTAACTGAGCATTTTGCGACTTGAGTTCTACCATCAATTCGCGCAGGCGCAATTGATGTTCAATGCGCGCCAAAACTTCCACCGGCTCAAAGGGTTTGGTGATATAGTCTACTCCCCCTAAATTAAAAGCCGTTACTTTATCAATCGCCCCATCCAATGCGCTGATAAAAATGATAGGAATTTCCTCCGTCTCCGGATTTAATTTGAGTTGACGACACACTTCGTACCCGTCCATATCGGGCATTTTAATGTCTAATAAAATCAAATCCGGTGGATTGGCGAAAACAGATTTTAACGCCATTTTTCCATTGGGAGCGACTCTAATCTTATAATTATGCCGACAGAGTATTTGGTTCAAAAGTAACAGGTTGACGGGGGTATCGTCAACGACTAATACATTAGCTTTAGGGTTTGATGCGGACCGCTGATTCATCATTGATTGAGTCACTCCTGTCTCTTGAGAATAAGGACTACTCTCCTAAATTTGTACGAGGTTTTAGATCGAACAAGTTTATTTTAACTTTTTCTCCTTCCAATCCGTTTCAAAAACCGAGCCTCTCCTACTTCCCCGGGGTGGGGGGGGGAGGGATTACAAACTTGAATAAATCAACATGGATTCATCAAAAAATCCCGGCTCAATTTTCCTTTTGCTTTAATAATAGCAGATTCGGGGGCTGGAAAAATCAATCAAGCTTTTTATCCCTGACTCTTCCATCCTTGTCTTTGAATCTCCGATGCGCTACTCAAAGTCTCTACGACTCCAGTTCAGTGACGGGAGGACAAACTGGGGTTCTTCACAACATTCTGCTAATCTGCAACAAATTAGGGCCAGAGGGGTTCTTGTCCTATGGATCTAATACTGTACTCCTACCCTATATTTTAGGCTAGAGGGGATATTGGGTGGATTGTCCGATTCCAGATGCCTTCGATTCACCCCACCAAGTTCCGATGCTCCCCGTCGCCAATGGGATGGAATGATTACACCTAGTCTGGGTTGGAGGTTGAGGGAGGCGATCGCCCCTGGTTTCCCGATTCAGCAACCGTGGCGCGCTCTTAGGACCCGTGGATTGTTTTCCCGGCATTGCCAGCCCTAATTGGATTTTACCGCTTTTCTCGCAAAAAGTCCACCCATAAAGCCCTTAATATCCCGTTTCATTTTTTTAGATTAAATAGAGTGATTTTCTGAAGTAATTTTCCACCTCATTTGGGCCTAAAAAACTGGATGTAACCGATATTGTTGCGGCTAAAAAAAGGAAATTATAATATTTTAACTACTGAATTAAAAAAATGTTTGATAACTAAAATCAACCCTTTATTTAGCTTAAATAGTAGTTGAATAAAACCGTTATCTGTGACTTGAACTTGAAATAAGCGCCAGTAACTTTTCAAATTGATACTGATTTGCTAAAGATTGGAGAGCATCGGCTAAAGCGGGTTCTTGTAAACCCACTTGTTGGATCGCCTCGGCAATCCGTTCTAAATCCCCTTGGACTAAACCATCCCATAAACTGTCGAGGTATTCCCGAGGAATATTCGTGAGGTCCGATGCTTTCAGTGCGATGGGTTCCTCTTGGGGAAGCGCAGACCCTGGGATTCTATGAGGGTCAATTAAAGATAGCCCTAAATGAGTGGCGATCGCTTCAAAAATATCCACTTCTCGAAAGGGTTTGCGAATCAACCCATCACAACCTGCCGCGAAAATTTCTGATTTATCAAAATGCCAAGCACTCGCAGTAATGGCGACAATCGCCGGAACCGGAATTTCAGGATGATTCCGACAATAGGCTTTAATCCGACGGGTCGCTTCATACCCATCTATTTTAGGCATTCGCATATCCATCCAAATTAAATGGGGTAAAAACTGCTGCCACATTTCCAGGACTTCTTCCCCGTTAAACGCTTGTCTTAATTCAAACCCAAAAGGTCGGAGAATTTCCATCAACAGTTGGCTGTTATAATCGTGATCATCAACCACAATCATTCGGTAGCCCGGTTGTTGCGGAGGGATAGATCGCTCCAGGGGAGAGGGATTAATTCGGAGAATGTCACCCCCGATTACGACCCGGACCGGAATCTCAAATTTAAAGGTAGTAATTGGCCCAACGGAGGAGTTGGCCTCTCTAATCATTTCACAAGATTGCTCCCCTTCCGTATAGGATTTGCCACCGCTTTGGACGGAGATATTCCCCCCCATTAATCGGATAAACTGAGCGCTAATATTTAACCCCAGACCTGTTCCTTCTTGACAATACATCCCCGCTTCGGTTTGAGCAAAGGGTTTGAAAAGATGTTTAAAGTACCTGGGGTCTATGCCGATTCCTGTATCGGAAACTTCAAAGCAAATTTTCGATGGAGCCTGACCGGGAACCGAACCGTTTTCCGACTCTTTACCCACTCGGCTGATGCGTAAAGACACCTGACCCTCAGCGGTAAATTTAATCGCATTTCCCAGCAAATTAATCAAAATTTGCCGTAATTTAACCTCATCAGTTCTAATGTAATTGGGGACGTTGACCTCGGAATTCATCGTCAGTGCTACCCCCTTTTCTTTCGCCTTCAAAGAAAACATATTCTGCACATCGATTAACAACCTGTACAGGTCAAAATCATTTTCACTCAGGGTCATCGTCCCCGCCTCAATTTTGGAGAGGTCCAGTACCCGTTCAATCAAATCGAGGAGATGTTCCCCACTTTTGCGAACGATATTGAGATGCTCTTGCTGTTCTCGGGTGAGATTGGCGGCAGCACTGATCAGTTGGGAAAACCCTAAAATAGCTGTGAGGGGAGTTCTTAATTCATGACTCATATTGGCCAGGAAGGCACTTTTAGCGCGGTTGGCTGCTTCGGCGGCATCTTTGGCCCGTTCGAGTTCCGTTTCCGCCAGTTTACGGGGGGTAATATCCTCAACAGAACCGAGGATGTGAGTGGGGACTCCCTGGGGATCTCGGGAAAAGACAACTTCTCGGGCATTCAACCAACGCCAATCCCCTTTTTTGTGCCGAAATCGGTATTCTGTAGACAGGACGTCACTATCCTGAAGCGAGAGAAAACGAGCAGTTCCCTGGGAGAACAGATCTTGATCCTCAGGATGACAGCGTTCGAGAGACCACTCCGGGTTGGTATCCCCCAGTTCAGCGGGACAGTACCCTAAAATCCCGAGGGATTGCTGATTGAGATAAACGCTGGTGTTGGTAGAAAGGTCGCGCAAATATAAAATATGGGGAATGGCATCGGCGACTTTTTGGAGAAAATGCTGACTGGTGCTTAACGCCTCTTCGATTTGTTTGCGATCGCTGATATCCCGTCCCACCGCTTGGTATTCCAAAATCCGCCCGGATTCATCAAAGATGCCGCG
The DNA here is from genome assembly GCF_025370875.1 of Laspinema palackyanum D2c. Taxonomy (NCBI): domain Bacteria; kingdom Bacillati; phylum Cyanobacteriota; class Cyanophyceae; order Oscillatoriales; family Laspinemataceae; genus Laspinema; species Laspinema palackyanum. Next base: position 585,506 of record NZ_JAMXFD010000001.1, on the reverse strand, counting down.
AGTCACCCACTGAGTCCAGCGCCGTTCTCCCCGGGCGATCGCCCGATTTTCAAAGGTCACCACGGGATTTTGCGGCGAAATTTCATCCAGACATCGGGCGACAGATTCCCGGTCCTCTGCCACGATCGCCGGTTCATAGTGATGGGCGATCGCCTCATCTCGGGTCACCCCAAAAAATCGGCAAAACGCTTCATTCACAAAGGTAACCATGCCATCGGGCAAAAATCGCACAATCAGCTCAGTTTGGTCCTCTAAAATAGCCCGATAGCGGGCCTCACTTTCGCGCAGGACTTTTTGCACCTCGAAGCGATCGGTAATGTCAGAAAACGAGGTTACCACCGCCCTTGGCCGGTCGTCCCCCCGGTGAAATAACGGTTGGGAGTTGATAGAAATCCAGGTTAAACTGCCATCGGGTTTATGCACCCCCATGATCACATTCGCACAAAGTTTCCCGGTTGCTAGGGTCACCATTGCTGGATGTTCAGGTCCAGGAAACGGAGACCCATCTTCGCGAATTGCCCGCCAGCCGGGGTCTAGGGAAGTTTTTCCCGTCATTTGTTCCTGAGATAACCCCAGAATCCGTTCGGCACTGGCATTGCAAGTGCGAATTTCTCCGCTGGCTTCCTGTAAGACAACCCCTTCCGCCATCGCTGCAATGACTGAACGATACCGTTCTTCGCTTTCATGTAAAGCCGCTTCTGCACGCTTGCCTTCCGTGACATCTCGGACGATACAAACCACCTCATCTACCGCACTTTTGACAATGCGCGCTTCGTAGCTATGTACCCCATCCTCTTGTTCCAGTTCATGTTCGTAAATTTGCAAGGTTCCAGTTTGCACCGCCCGTTGGAACCGCTCAAATAAATCGGTTTTGATGGATTCAGGCATGGGAAACTCGCGCAAATTTCTGCCAATTAGCTCTTTGGGGAGGAGATTAAAAATCGGTTCTTGAGACTGCACATCCAGATAAGTGCCATCAATCCGTTGCCGGAACATTATATCGGGAATCGCATTTAAAAGGGCCTGAATCCGTTCTTCGCTTAAACGCAGCGCTTGTTCAGTTTGTTTGAGTTCTGTAATATCCGTGGAAATTCCACAAATAGCATAGATGCTCCCATCGGGATTTTTGAGGGGAACTTTGAGGGTTAAATAGTGGTGCAATTGATTGGTATGGGAAACAAATCCTATATCAAAAGATTGAATAATTGACCCCGTTTGAATCACTTCTCGGTCTTTTTCTTGCATAAACTGTGCCATTTTTGGGGAGAAAAACTTAAAATCATCAAAGCCGATCACTTCGTCTTTGACTCCCCCTAGCCATTCGACCCCGACGCGATTCATATAAATATATTGACTGTTTAAATTTTTGATATAAATGCAGGCTCCAACGTTTTCCAGAATGGCAGATAAAGTCTGTTCGCTTTTGCGGAGGGAGGCTTCAACCTCCTGGCGATCGCGAATTTCTTGCTCTAAGCGGTGATTGATTTGGGCGAGTTCAGCGGTGCGATCGCGCACTTGCATCTCCAAGGTCCGATTATAATCCGCCAGCAGTTGTTCCGTTTGTTTCCGTTCCGTAATATCCCGAGTGACTGTAGTAATCATCCAGCAGTTTTCCGCTTCATCCCATCGGGAAATTAGGGTTTGTAATAACCACCGCCACTCGCCGTTTTTATGCTGAAACCGATATTCGACTTCGATCGCATTTTCCACCAAGACCCGTTTAAAATTAACCCTGACGGCATCTACATCCTCCCTCGGCACCCGCGATAGCCAGAGGTCCGGTTCTGCTAACAGTTCTGATGCCGTGAATCCCACCAAGGCAGCAGCCCCCGGGGAGATATACTCATACTCCCAGGTGCGATCGCCATACAATCGGACACTGGAAATCATCACCGAGGCGTTCTCTAACAAGGCTTGGAGTCGTTCCTCTGACGTTTGCAACGCGGCTTGGGCTTGTTTACGTTCGGTGATATCCGTAATCGTGCCGACATACCCCACGGGCTTTCCTTCTCCATCCTTTTCCACCCCCGCTTGTCCAACGACCCAAACGACGATGCCATCGGGTCGCAGAAAGCGGTACTCACAATTAAACGGAACCCCCTGCTGGACAAAATTCAACCAAGCCACCATCACGCGATCGCGGTCCTGGGGGTGTAACCGGCTCATCCACCCCGGTCCCATTGACTCGGCTTCCGATAAGCCAATCATTTCAAAACTGCGCTCATTCCCATAGAGGCAATTGCCGTGGAGATCCGTGCGAAAAATCCCCACAGGTGAAGCTTGCGCCAGTGCCGCATAACGCTGTTTACTTTCCCGCAGGGCTTTCTCAGCCTGTTTGCGTTCGGTAATATCTAAGGCAATTCCAGTCACCCACCCGGCATCAGTTCCCGCCTCGGGTTGCACAGTGAAACTTTGGGAAATCCAACGCCAACTGCCATTTTTATGCTGAAATTGGTACTCCAAGGTCAGTTTATCGGAACCCTTGAGTTGTTCTAAGGCGGGTTGGATGACGGCTGCTCTCTCTTTGGGGTGAATGTGCGACCACCATAAACCGGGCTGGGTTAATAACTCAGTCGCTGTATAGCCAAAAATTGCCTCGGCACTGGGAGAACAGTATTGATACTCCCAAGAATGATTCCTGGAAGTTTGAGCACCATAAATAAAAATCTCCGAATTTTCCAGAACCGTTGTCGATAATTTATGTAAAGTGGCTTGACTCCTTGGCGGAGGACTTGCTTCCGCAACGGGGTCAGCAGCCTGTTTTCCAGGGGTGAAGCGATCGCCAATCTCAGCAACCGTCATCAGCGCCCCTGTAATTGTGCCACTCTGATCCCAAACCGGCACCGATCGCAGTTCTAGGGCGATGTTCTCACCCTGGTGATTCCGGTGGAGGGTCTCAATGGTCAGGGGTTCTCCTAAAAGCGATCGCCGCCAAAGGTGAGGACCTCCCCAGGAAGGCATCCTCGGTCCGGGGTTCTCCTCCCCAGACCAAATTTCTGCCCCCAGCAACTGTTGGAAAGAATGATTCGTATAAGCGAGGTTGCCCTCGGGGTTAATCAGGGCCACCCCCACGGGAAGGGCTGCCAGAAGTTGATGCGATCGCCCTTCATTGCCGTCGAGAGCTTCGTGATGGTGTTTCATTGCCGAATAGGGTCGAATGAGTAAGCCAGTCTCTTACTTCAATTTTGGCATTGTCTACGCCAGACTGGGTAGCAACTTTTCCAATTTCCTCAACCGCACCTATTAGATTGCCGTTCGCGCATTTTTTTTAGGGGTTCGGAGAATTCCCCAACACTATATATAGCGCTGGGGCTTGAACGTTGAGAACAAACCCCTAACTCCGGCCTAAAATACATAAAAACTAACTTTTGTCAAGAGCCACTCAGGAAGTCTGTAACCCTCGTTCACTTGTAGGCCATCTCAAAAACTCAATTAAAAATGAGCGAACCGTAAGTTGTTGGGTTGCGTGGTCTTAGATCAAGATGAAAGAGTGGGCGATCGCACTGTTGGAGAATTTTAATTCAACGTCTCTGTAGCCTATAGAGCTGAAAACTGTATCTATTACCTTGACGACTAACAGAACGACCACGTGTTGTTGTTGTTGTGCCTCCTACGGTTCCAGTCATGGCGACGCCATTAGGACCTCTTCCGATTTGGGCTTGACCTGTTATGGCATCACTTTGGCTTTCTTGGGTTGTGGTTGTACCAACATCACCCTGAATGACAAAACGGAAATTAAGTTCTCGATATTCATTCTCAATAACTGTTTCCCCTGAAGTAGATGTATCACCTCCTGATTGAATAGTGGCTATTCGCGTAACACTCTCTCCATTCCTGAAATCAATCCGAATTTGAACTTGAAAGCGAGCGGGTAGAGCACGTTCTGTGAATCTGATTACTCCTCCTGATGTTAAGGGGAGCCAACGCTCTTCCGGGAAATTTTCCTCTTGAATGCGTAAGGCTTCATCAGGGGTAATGCTACTACCAAGGATTTGATTAATAGGAGGACTTTCATCTAGTACAATAGAACCTCTATCTCTATCCCATTGGCTAGATAGACCATCTTCTTGAACACCATCCTCATTTAAAATCCCAACCCTTATGCTGGCTACTTCTGAAGGAGTAATAGCTCGCACTCCTCCCCCTGTTTCATCTTGCAACCGAATAACTATATCTGTAGCAGGTCTAGCCTGAATTTGGATCTCTTCTCCTAGGATGATTCTAGACGGTCTAGGCTGTTCAGTACGCAAGCGATCTCTTCTAGCGCGACTACCCCCTGAAACTGTTTGTCTGCGGATCTGGCCTGTTTGCTGGACCACATGAGTCAACTCATGGGCCATCAATTCTTGCCCTGCTCTACTATCTGGATTATATTCGCCTTGCCTAAAGAAAATATCTTGCCCGGTGGTAAAGGCTCTAGCTTGAATGGAGCGATTTAACTGGTCCGATTGCGCGTTGCTATGAATTCTAACCTGACTAAAATCTGAGCCAAATGCTTGCTCCATCGGCTCTCTAATGCTCGGTCTGATTGGATGTCCACTGCTGCGGGCGGCTCGAATGGAGGCTTCTAAATCAGGGGTTGCTGTTACAGATTGACCCTGACCTGTCGGCTTTCTCATCACTGCACTGCGTGGCCCAATTTGTCGCTGAATGGACTCATTGGCTTGAGGCTGAGGAGTGCGAAAAGCTGGACTATGAATTTTTGTGACAACTTGATGAGCCACCTGGTCAGCTTCTTTTTCATAGTGGTCGTTCGCTGCGCCAATTGTTAGCTTAGGTTGCAGGACGGGTGCTTCAGAGGTCGGTGGATAGATAGAAATTTGTCCTAGACGGTTGCTATTTGACAGTGAACGCTGAATGTCCTGTTGTGGCGCATCTTGAGCAACACCTGGGGACTTTCGTTCGCTGAAAGGACGAGGAGCCTGAAATGTTCCCGAGGCTGGAGAGGTTTTAACTGAAGATTTGGGGAGCTTTTTGTGAGCCATAATTTCACCTTTTCTAATAACTTAGAGTTTTAACTTGGCTTTAGCAAAAAGACTCATTTTTGATAATTATTCAGGTATCATTAAGTATTTTTGCTGTTCCTTTGTCTGAAAATTAGGGTGATGCTATATCCAATCTTGGACGTTATCAATAAATCGGGGTTACAAAAATTTGCATCCCACTCTATTGATAATTTTTTGATTTGTATCGACATCTATCTTAAGGAGTATTTTTTAGGAGAGTGTAAATTTGAGGATTGGTAGGTATATGTTTTTGTAAATTAAGCCAGTCGCCGTTTGACCAAACCCCAATGATGCCGGAAAATTTGGTTCAAGTTCATCTGAGGAGCCGCAAGTTCCTCCCAACTCCCAACGCACATTCCGCATTTTAAGGGGTAGCTTATCATCGTAAATTCTGCCCTCAACCAAGCAGGCAATTTTTTGGAGTTCCCTTATGGGTTTGAAGCATTCCAAAACACTATATATAGAGTTTTGGCTTTGATGTTGAGAACAAACCCGTAACGGAAGCCGGGAAAGCATATCCAGGGGTTTTTGTCAAGAGCCACCGAGGAAGTCTGTAACCCTCATTCACTCGGAGGCCCTGTCAAAAACTCAATTAAAAATGAGCGAACCGTAAGGATTAGCGATCGCATCCCGGCGATCGCTTATCGTTTCCCCGCCACCCAAATACAGCCCATAATGAACAGGGTAAAGCCCAGATAACCCCAAACCGTCACCCACTCCTGCCAATTTCCACTCTCCATCATTTCTGTTCCTCTATTTTCAGCAACATAACAGCTTTAAAGTGCAAACAGGACTGGAATCACCAGCCCCTGTTGACCCCCTTCTGAAGGGTCGAATATCCAGGTTTTAACTTGCTCTTTAGCCGCATTATCGAGGATCGGATAAGGACTGGGTTGCTGAATGTCTACTGAAATCACCGTCCCATCCGGGGCGATATCGGCGATCAGAATTACCGTTCCTTCCCAGGCATTATCGAAGGCAATTTGGGGATAGGGGGGCGGATCGCAACGACGACAGGCACTGTCTTCCGGTCCCGACTCATTTCCCAAACTTCTAGTCTCGCCTAGGGTGGAATCCGCCTCACCCCCTGGGACTTGACCCTCATTTTCCTCGGGAGTCCCCCCAGTCTCGTTCCAGGGTTCTGACAGGCGATCGAGATTCGACTCAAAGGGGTCCTCGGATTCCCCCGTGACAATCACCCCTGGATTGAACGGCGAGTCATATCTAACCGGGGAGGGCCCTCCCCACGTTTCCTGAACAATCTTGACGTCGGGGACCTGCGGCAGTCGTTCTGGAGTAACGGATTCCGTCACCATCGAACCCTGTGAGATGTCCTGAGAATTAGTAATTCTGGAATTATGCCCGGGGTCCAAAGGGGAAGAATTCGTAAAGGGAGACATCTCCTGGGGCGGCATGGGGGCCGGGTCTTCAATAGGTTCCGGGGGCCTCTGTCTGGATAACGGTTCTGCCTCCAAATCCGAGCTCGGCGTGGCGATCGCTTCGGGTACTTCGGCGACTGCGGTTTCCTGCGCTGCATCCAGGGGTTCAGCTTCCGATATCAGTTCCGGAGTGGGTTCTGGGGTGGGAGATTCTATTACCTCGGGTTCCGGCATCAGTTCCGGAGTAGGTTCTGGGGTAGGAGATTCTATTGCCTCGGGTTCTAGGGTAGCAGAGGCGATCGCCTCGGGTTCCGGCATCAGTTCCGGAGTGGGTTCTGGGGTGGGAGATTCTATTGCCTCCGATTCCGGCATCATTTCGGGGGTGGGTTCCGGGGTAGCAGATTCTATTGCCTCCGATTCCGGCATCGGTTGTGGAGTGGCAGATGGTACCGCCTCCGGTTCCGGTATCGAGTCTTCCGCTGTTGGTGTAGACTCTTCCAAGACAATAAATTCGATCGGTTCCTCAGTTCCCTCCGATTTTAAATTAATCAAAGGCATCACAAATGCCAGGGCCGCCAGATGCACCACCGCTGACCCGATCAGACTAAATTTAATAAATCGGGCAATCTGCTTCTCTTGTTGTTCTCGCCCTTTTGCAGAAACTGTTGAAACCGTCATTCCTGATAGATCTCCTCAGAACAAATGTAAGGATAGCAGAGGTTAGATAACACCTAAATCTGCCCTACAGACAAAATCGGTATCTCTCACCCATCGCCCATGCCAAGGTTTTCGCAAGTCAAACTGCTCACAATTAATTGCGTAATCAAGGATTAAAACCAGCTTGCTCAAAATGTTTGTCGTAACCGAGGGCTTCTGTAATTGCATATTCTTCCATAATCTTAAAAGAAACGCAATCCGTCAGACTCCATTCTTTGTCTGGTCTTTGCTTGTACAACAATAATCCTTCTTTAAACTGCTGGCTACTTTGCTGAATCACTGTTACATTCGGATGGTTATAGAGACTTTCAATTAACGCGATCGCCACCTCGCGAAAAAATTTACCCCGTTTAGAAAAATCATTCAACACCTCAGCCAAGACCATTTCACTGGTAAAAATATAGAGCAACCCCATTGTTTGGGACAAATCTCGGGCTTTTTGATGCAAGTCATCTCTGGGATTGAGTAAAGCCACCCAATAACCTGTATCTGCAAAAACTCGTCTCATTCCCCTAACCTTGATATGAATCAAAGTTTTTCGACAAATCACTCGGTACTTTTTCCCATTCAGAATCCGGGATTTTAGCCCCTATTTCTACGGCAATTTCCCAAATCGGCTTCGCCCTCTCATCATATTCGATGTTTTCTTGATGATAGCTTTCCTCCTCATTTTCAGCAGTCCCCCGCACTTGCTCAAAAATTTTATCAAGCAACCATAACTTATCCTCTAATGACAAGTTGTGAATAGACTGTTCAAGTTCTAATAATTGATGAGAAACCATAGTTTATCCTCCCGACTTTATCTTACAGCCTTTACCTAAAACAATGGAGTTCCTATGCTGGAGGGGGTCCGGGTTGAAAATTCCCCTAGAAACCGCGTTTCTTGTATCTCTCCCTGCTCCCTCTAGCCTCTCCCAGAAACCCTGTTTCTTAACCCGCAAAGAAATCAAAAAGAGGGTAAAGGGGAAAAAAGAGCAGAGTGCTAAAGGGTAAAGAGCTATAAGAGTCCTGCGCCCACAAGACAGACCCGAAACCCCAGGATGTTGTCGAAGACGTCGCACTGGCCGTGGTAGCGGGAGGCAGAACGGCAGTGAATCGGGAAGTCGGCCCAAGAACCGCCCCGCAGCACATAGATTTTATCGCTTTCTTCTAACAAAACTTTCAAATTTGCCGAAGGCTTTTGATAACGATTCTCATTCTTTTTTGTGGTCTCATCCCATACGCTACCATCCCTAGGCGCACCCTGATAATTCTCATGAAAGGGGTCCAAACACCACTCCCAAACATTGCCATGACAATCATACAACCCAAAGCCATTGGGGTGAAAGCTGGCCACTGGTGTCGTTTCTTCTCGATATTGCCCCGTAGCTTCCTCAGCAACGGTGTAATTGCTATTCCACTCATAATTTGCCAGTTCTGTGGTAATTGCTTCCCCAAAGGCAAAGGGAGTCGTTGTTCCAGCACGACAAGCATATTCCCATTCTGCTTCGCTGGGGAGGCGATATTCTTTGCCCGTCAGCTTGCTCAGTCGGGCGCACCACTCCACTGCATCAGACCAAGATACCATTTCAACGGGACGATTCCCCCCTTTCCAGTCGGATGGGTCCGGGTCCAGATCCCAGACAATTTTCCCCACTTGCGTCACCACAGTGCGCCATTGGTCTTGGGTGACGGGGGTTTTGCCGATGAAAAAGGACGAAACCTGCACAGAATGCTGAGGAATTTCCCAGCTAAACCAATCCTTATTATACTTTTTACCTAACTGCTCAATTTCCGCCTCTTCTGCCCCCATCAAAAATGTTCCCCCGGGCACTTGTACCATGTCCATCCGCACCCCCTGACCCAAGTCTTGGGGATAAAATCGCGCCTGACCCGGTATTTTCTCAATAATTTTTCCCTGCCGGTTGACCCGCACAGTCTCAAACGTGAAGGACGGTAAACCCCCGCCACTGTCGGGCAAAAGGGGCAGTCCTGCCGCCACGGTTTGGGGACGATCGCCCGGTTCCACTGCCTCGGTCATTACCTCACCTCATCTTTGAGGGTTTTGAACCCCAACTGTTGACTCTGACGGTCTTTCACCAAGTAGGTGATGCCCAAACCGCCGACTTCGATCGGCTTTTCGATGATGTAGCGATCGCCAAATATTTTCGTACCCGGTTGCCAAACCATAGAACACACCGAAAGACTACCCCCAGTTTACCAGAATCACCGGCTTAATCATTATTGTCGGTGAATCCCTTGCAGAAATTCGTTTCTAGCCTGAAGACGGGAAGGCATTTGCACACAACGGACTAGCAATTCAATATCCAAATCAGGAAACAATTCGCTGGTAGAAATTTGCTCATAGTCTTCCCCGCGAAAGTGGTAAAGAGTAAGCTGGTTATTTTCCCAGAACCAGACTTCTGTAATTTCAAATCGCTTGTATTTTTCTAGTTTTTTGGGATTGCCGCTGGTGATGACAACTTCAATGGCTAAATCGGGATGAGGTTTGCGATCGCCAATATAATAGGATTCATCCGGCTCAAAAGACACCCCCTTAGTTTCAGACTCCCGCGTTGCATTTCCCACCGGGATATATTCAATCCCCATTTCGCAACAATAAAGCTCTAGTAAAAAACCGATAATAGTTTTGATAGTCTCATGTTGCTCCCCCGTTGTCATCAGTTCCACACGCCCATCTAAATAAGAAATTCGCACCCCCGCAACCTGATCCATCAAGGCTTGAATTGCCTTGAATTTTTGCCAACTCTGGTATCCCGGAAGAATTAACCGCTGTTCCGGCAAGGGGATAATTTTTTCTGCGAGTTGTGTTGTCATCGCCGTTACCTCTGGTTTCAGTCTATTTTATCCATTGCTTCTCGGCATTGGCAATGAACAGCTAAAAATAACCCCCAGCCCGAAGGCTGAGGGTCGAATCACTTTTAACCCACCAACTCAGTCCCGCGCTTGGCTAACGCCTCCGGAGTCAACCCATTAAACTCCATGATTTGCGTCGCACTTGCTGTTGTCTCTCCCCGTTTCCAGGCAAAGACATCCCGCTTGGCGGTACTGCGTAACATAATCGGTTCTAGCATTCCCGAAGCACCCCCAGTTACCCCGATCAAGGCATCGCCGCCAAAGAACTTCTCGAACCCAGCATCATCCAAGAATCCGCCATCAGCTTGGGAACAGGTATCCCAAGCGACATCATGGGGACGATACAACCGGCGCGGACTCACAACGGATACAATCTTTGACCCAATCCCTTGGGCTTTTAATTGCTCTGCGGCGTCATACACGGGAATCAAGGTCATATCCCCAATCACCGCAAACACAACAGTTTTATCTCCGGGAATCTCTTGGAGGACAACTGCCCCATCTTGTAACGCTTGTTGAGTCTGTTCAAAGGTGGTGCGAATCGGTAACGGGGTTTTACTCGCCGTAATCACAATCCCTTTATTTTGGGTACTTAGCGCCCAATCATAACAGACTTGGATGCTGTTGGAATCCGGGGGGAACAAGGGGAAAACGTTGCCGTTTCGCATCATGGCGGCAAAGTAGTTTTCGATTTCCGGACGTTGGTGAGTCCAGCCGTTGCGTCCTTGTTCTAACGCCCCTGCGGTATATAATGTGACCGTGCTGGGGGTGGGACGGCGTAATTCCGCCATTGCTTGGGTGACAGTTTGCCAGACGGGGACACCATTGATGGCAAAGGATTCATAGGAACACCAGAGGGTCCGCGCCCCAAATAAGGCTAAAGCTGCCGCTAATCCGGCGCAGGCATCTTCGCTTAAGGGTTCATAAACTTGGCCCTTGGGTCCTTGGAAATAGGCGTCGTCTGCTGTGGGGTGAATAATTTTGAGGGCAACGTTGATGTTGTTGATGCCGGAAGCGGCGTTTCCATCAGCGTTGGTGATCACAAATTTGGGGTCTTTTTTGCCGACATAGGCGACAAGTTCTCCCATTGCGGTGGTGGCGATTTGGTTCTCACCCGTCGCATATTCCTGGAGGGGGAGTTTGCCTAACTCCGGCAAGGCTAACTCAAACTCAGTTTTGACAATACTGGCGGCAGGTCCCCCAGCAGCCCGTTCAAAGTTGGTCCGGACCAGTTGCCACGCTTCGGGACTCAGGGCGCGGTTTTGAAGGGCGCTGATGATTTCTGCGTTATCCAGGGTGTGATGTCCATAGAGGTTATGGGATTTCGCCCCCAGGGCATGGACTCCAGCCCCTTTGAGTTGTTTGATGATTAAAACGGTGAGTTTGCCTCCCAGGGCGGATTTAGCGGCTTTGTCCGTGGCTTCGATGACCGCTTGGGCAAATTCTAGCCGTTTCTCGAAGGAAAAGGCTGTGCTATCGACATATTCTCCGGGTTGGTTGGCGTCGTCATAGTCTTTGGCGTTGACGAGGATGATTTCCTGGAAGCCGTTGCCTTCCCAGTATTCAATCATCTCTTGGTTGGGTTTGGTGGACACCATGCTGTGATGTTCCTGGGAATAGCCGTTCCACACCAAGATGGGGAGGAAGTTGGTCACTTCGGGATAGGCGGTGTGGAAATGCGCCATGCTACTCATGACGTAGGGTTCGCCGATGCCGCCATCGCCGATGGTGACGGGGAAGAGGATATCGGGATGGAGGAGTGCCCCTGCCATTGCGAAATGCTGCCCTTGTCCCAGGGGTCCAGCGGGGTTGAGGAGTCCGGGAATTTGTCCGGAGAGGTGTCCGAGGAGTCCTTTGTGCTCTCGGAAGCGATCGCGCATTTGTTGGACGGTATGAATGCCCATTTGCTCTAAGGAGCGATCGAGGAACATATTACTGTAGAAGCCCGGGGCATGGTGTCCGACTTCGGTGATAATGTTTTTATGACCGAGCATCACTAGGGCGGCGATTCCCTCGGCAACGCTGGCAAATCCGCCCGGGTGTCCGGAGGCTTTAGAGGCGGTGACTTGGAGGATCAGGTAGCGCAGGGCGTCGGCAGCCAGGAGGGTCTGGTAGGCAGCGGAGTGGTCCGGGGGTGAGGCGATCGCAGTTTTCCCCGTGGCGATCGCCGGTTCTTTGCCATAACGGTCGAAATCCGGCCATTGTTCGCCAAAATATTGAATACCCTCACAAAATGCAGGGGTCTTTGCCGGTGCCGATGGAGTTTTTGTCGTCATGTTTATTTTTTAACCTCTATGAATCTGTAATCCTTGCATTTGTAAATTATTTCACAAATTTACCCCCTGGGTTACGGGTTTCGCAACATTTTTGTTGTTCAAGTCCATCAGTTCTACTTGGGGTGGCTATAAACTGAGGAGATCGGCACCCAGGGTACCATAGAATGCCCTAGATGGTCCGAGGTGGTCAGTCTGTTCGACGTGAGACAGGGAATGAATTCTGGGAACCACTCCAAAGGAGTCAAAATCGCCTAAGATCCAATCACCCTGAAAACTTTTGAGCGAGTTTGCTCGTAAGCGATTTCGGGCGCTGTTGCTGTATAATCATTGAGGAGGGGGAAAGGTTGAAGGTCGTTGAGTTCGGCAGAGGGTCTCACCTCAACCTTTTTTATCGCCATAACCGTCTAAAAATCTCTGAGAATAGGGTTTGAAATTCCAGCTAACCGATAATAGTGTCTATCAAAACAATGTTAAAAGCAAAACGAGCAGGAGGAATCCTAAAACCTCGGGGGCACAGGACCGGGGTCACCGCCCTATTTTTGGCCCTGTCTGGAGGGGGAATGGTCCATCCAGTGCAGGGGCAAATTGTCCCCGATCGCACCTTACCCAATCCCTCCCAAATCATCAATCAAGGAACAGGTTTTACGATTGAAGGGGGAACCCAAGCCGGGGGGAATCTGTTTCATAGTTTTACGGAATTTTCGGTTCCCACGGGTAGTGAAGCCTATTTTAATAATGCTCCGGATATTATCAATATTATTAGTCGAATTACGGGCAGTAATCTTTCCAAAATTGATGGGTTAATTCGGGCTAATGGCAACAGCAATCTATTTTTAATCAATCCGAATGGAATTGTTTTGGGTCCCCATGCCACCTTGGATATTGGCGGTTCATTTGTGCTGTCTACAGCGGAGGCGATCCAGTTTAGCGATCGCTATCTCTTTAGTGCTACAAATCCCACCGAATCCCCCCTCCTCACCGTGGCAGTTCCCATCGGTTTACAATATGGTCCAACCGTCGGAAATATCACCCTAGAAGGGTCCCGCTTAGAAGTGGCACAAAATCAAAATTTAGCCATTCTTGGCGGGAATGTTGTCATGAATGGGGGACAGCTACTTGCCCCGTTCGGTAACATTACCTTAGCGGGAATTACTGCCGGAGAAATTGCCCTAGAAAATACCATTCCTGAGTTTTCTAAAACGATCAGTGGGGCTGATGTTACCCTCACCAATGGGGCAATAGTGAATGTCACCGGCAGCAATGGCAGTATTCAAGTCCAGGGGAATCATCTCACCCTAAGCGGGGGTTCTCAGTTGCTCTCTGGAATGCCTCTGAATGGGGGTGAAATCGGTTCTCGGGCTGGGGATATTCGCGTCCATGCCTGGGGGGATATCCGCCTGAGTGACCGCAGTTTTATTAGTAATTTAGTCCAATCTGGAGCATTAGGAACTGGGGGAAATATTCAGGTAACCGCTAATTCAGTGAGTTTGACTTCGGGGGGGAGAATTACCACGGAGACAGCAGGAATTGGAAGCGCTGGACAGATTCAGATTAATACGCCTATTTTAGAGATTTCTGGGTTTAGTCCCGATGGGTTATTTAGTGGAATTCTCTCTCAATCCCAAGGAGTGGATAGTGGAGGGAGTGGACAGATTAGGATTAATGGTGCGAATAATCCGGTAGGGGATGTTCGGTTGAGCGATCGCGGATTTATTGCTACCGTTACGGAGAGTGATCAGCCAGGTGGGAATATTGAAATCAATGTGAATACCTTATCCTTAAAAAGTGGGGGACAAATCATTACCATTGCCACCCATACCGGAAATGGCGGAAACCTCACGGTTACCGCAACGGAAAGCGTAACCCTGGATGGAAATAGTCGGCGATTTTTGGAGTCACCCTTTGACGAAAAAGCGGGAACAGTTTTTAATCTGGATAACTTAGAATTCCCCAAAAATTTTAATCCAGAAATCGAGGCATCAGGACCGGAAGGGATTCCTTCTGTTACCGTGGAACGGACTTCTGAACAAATTATCAGCGGAAATACCCGCTTAGGTCCAGCAACGGAAAATTTTGACTATTTTTCATTTACTATGGCTGCAACCGGAAGGGGGATTTTTGATATAGATGGGGGAGATGGATATCAGGATATTCCGGGTAGTTTAGATACAGAAATGGTCCTATTTGACCGCACGACTGGGGCAATTATTGCCCTGAATGATGACTCTAGTATTAATGATGGGGCGATCGGGAGTACAGTGGAGCAAGATTCGTATCTGTCCCTTGATAGTTTATCTCCCGGAACTTATGTAATAGGGATTGGGGAATTTGATACGATTCCCCATCCCGTTGAACTGCTGGAAGGGGATAAAATTGATATTGGAGATACCTATCGGTTGCACATTTCATTGGAATATCCCGGAATGAGTAGGGGGTGGCCGCAAGAACCCGTTGCTTTGGGTAATTTTAATCCCAATTATGGCGGCAGTAGTGGGATTGTTTCCCTAACTAGGACGGGGGGAAACAGTGGCGATATCCAAATTAATACGGGGAGTTTATGGGGAGGTTCCCCAGGACAAATCTTGTCTACAACCTTCGGAAGCGGACAGTCGGGAGATATTTCTTTAGTCGCTAATTCAGTGGAACTCAATCGGGCAAATGTTGCGAATATCACCCGAGGCAGTGGGAGTGCAGGCAGCATTTTGGCCGTAGCGGAATCCTTTACCTTGAACAATAACGGAATTCTCAATCTCAGTAATTTTGGAGAAGGACATACGGGAGATATTCAAATTGAAGCCGAAAGCGTTAGTTTACTCAATGGGAGCATTATTAATAATAGCACTTATCTGAGTGGCAATGCGGGGCTGGTGACCATTAATGCTCGCGATCGCCTGGTGATTACGGGAAATTTGGACAATATTGAAAGTCGGATTTTAAATTTGGTGGGAGGCCCTTCTTCCGTCGGCAATGCCGCTGGAATTGAGTTGAATACGGGAGAATTGATTCTGGGAGATGGGGGAGGAATTAATTCCACCAGCTATGGAGAAGGCGATGCGGGACCGATTACAATTCAGGCTAGAGAAGGAGTGACTTTAACCCGCTTAGGACCGAATGAACGGGGGTCATTTATCTGGAGTCGCATCCGAGGGACTGGGCGAGGAAATGCCGGAAATATTACCTTGATCACTCCCCGAATTTTCATGGATGAGAGGGCGGCTATTTCCAGCTTTACCCAAGGCATTGGCAATGCCGGAAGTGTGAATATTCAGGCAGGAGAAATTGTGGTATCTGATGGATCAATTGATAGTAGTGTGGAATCCACGGCAGTCGGTGACGGAGGAGAGGTAAATATTAATGCCCGAGTCTTGTCATTAATCAACCGTTCTCAAATTAGTGCGAAAACTGAGGGAGAGGGAGATGGGGGACAAGTTAGGATTCGAGTTCAGGATAGGATTAGCTTAGATAATAGTACGATTACCACCAGTAGCGCCACCGAGGGGACTGGGGGAAATGTGCAACTTCAAGCGGGGAGTTTACTGTTAGAGAATCGGTCATTTATTACCGGACAAACCACCTCCTCTCAAGGGGGAAATTTACAATTAGAATTAACCCGTGGCCTCCTGATGCGTCGAGGCAGTCAAATAACCGCCACAGCGGGAACCGATGGGGCCGGTGGCGATGGGGGAAATATTCAGATTTCTGCCCCGGTTATTCTCGCATTTCCCCGGGAAAATAGTGATATTACCGCCAATGCCTTTGAAGGGGATGGCGGCAATATTCAACTCACCGCTGAAGGGATTCTCGGATTAGAATTTAGAACAGAATCCACATCGGGAAGTGATATCACGGCGAGTTCTCAACTGGGTGTTTCCGGCAATGTCACTCTCTCCACCCCCGAAGTCACTCCGGGGACTGGATTGGTGGACTTGCCGCAGCAGCTTTCAGACATCAATAACCAAGTCACGGTGGGTTGTGTAGCAGCCCAGGGCAATTCGTTTACCATTGTTGGACGGGGGGGATTACCGGAAGACCCCAAGGAGACAATCCGGGGTCAAACCGTCTGGGAGGATTTGCGCCAATTTCCAGAAAATCTCACAACCCAGACTGAAACTGTAACCCAGGGGCGATCGCAACCCTTGATAGAGGCCACCGGCTGGACCCTGAATCCGGATGGAAACATCGCCTTAATTACGACCGTCCCCGCCACCCTGGGCGATCGCCTCCCGGACTGTCCTTCCTCACCCACCGAACCCATAAAGCAGGCACAATAGTCATGCTCAAACCCATCACCACCTATCTAAAGTACCGTAAAATCCGACAATTCCTCCTCCTCCCACTCCTCACCCTCCTCACCATCCTCATCATCCTCACCACCCTCCACCCCCATCCCGCCACCCCCCATCCCCCAAGGACAAATGCCCAAGGACCAATGACCAAGGACCAAACCCCCGACCCCACCGAATTAGTCGAACGGGGCACAAACCACTATCAGCAGGGACAATTCATAGAAGCAACTAAGCTATGGGAAGAGGCAGCCGCCATTTATACCGATCGCCTCGCCCCGTTAAACCAAGCCCAAACTCTCACTTATTTGGCCTTAGCCTATCATAAGTTGGGCCGCCGCCCCCAAGCCGTCACCGCCATCGCCGAGAGTTTGGAACTCTTGCAACAGGTTAATCCCCTGCCCTCCAGAGGCTTGGCAATTTTTGCCCAAGCCCTGAATACCCGAGGCATTCTCGAACTCGCTGCTGGACAGAATCAAGCGGCATTAGACACCTGGAGAGAAGCCGCAGCGACTTATACTCGCGCTGGAGATGACCTGGGTAAATTAGGGAGTCTGATCAACCAAGCCCAAGCCCTGCAAGCCTTGGGCCAGTATCGCCGCGCCCGCACTTTGTTAGAGGAATGGATTATCGAATTAGATCAAAAACCGGATACCCTGTTAAAAGCTGATGGATTGCGGAGTTTGGGGGTTGCCCTCCAAACCATCGGGGATTTAGAACAATCCCAGGCGGTTTTAGAACAGAGTTGGCGAATCAGCGATCGCCTCCAATCCCCGGGGGATACTAGCGCCACCTTACTCAATATCGGGAACATCGCCCGGTATTTAGACCGCAATGATATCGCCCTTACCTACTATCAACAAGCGGAACAATTAGCCACTGACCCCCTAACGCGATCGCAAGCCCAACTCAACCAGTTTAGCCTATTTATCGCCCTCGGTGACTGGGATGCCGCCCGTAGATTACGCCCCCAACTGCAATCTCACCTGGACAGCCTTCCCCCTAGTCAGGCGGCCCTCTATGCCCGCGTCAATTTTGCCGCCACTTGGAGCAAAATCGGGGAAGATTTGCCTGAAATTGCCCAAGGGTTAGCCGAAGCCATTGCGATCGCCAAGGACCTGCAAGATGGGCGATCGCAAGCCTACGCCCTCACCCAACTCGGCCAGATTTACCGCCAAGCCGAACAGTGGCAAGAGGCCAAAACCCTGACCGAACAAGCCCTCCAAATTGCCCAATCCATCCAAGCCGATGAAATTATCGCCCCTGCCGCTTGGCAACTGGGTCAGATTTTCACCCAGCAGCAGCAACTCCACCCTGCCCTCACGGCGTATAATATTGCCTTTGAAACCTTGAAAACCTTGCGCCGAGACTTAGTAGCCATTTCTCCGGACCTCCAGTTTGATTTCAAAGAAAGTGTAGAACCTGTCTATCGCGAATTGGTGAGTTTACTCCTCCAACCCGATGCCACCCCGGAAGAGATTGAACAGGCTAGACAAGTCATGGAAGCCTTGCAAATCGCTGAATTAGACAACTTTTTCCGAGAGGCTTGTTTAGATATGCAGCCGGTACAATTAGAGGAAATTGATACCCAAGCAGCAGCCATTTATCCCATTGTCTTACCCGATCGCCTGGAAGTGATACTTTCCCTGCCCGGTCAACCCTTGCGCCACTATACCACGCCCCTGAGTGGCAGTCGCATCGAAGCCACCCTCGAAGACCTGCGATCGGCCATGCACCCCGGCTATTCCTCCCCGGAACGCTTGCGCCTCTTTGCCCAAGTCTATGACTGGCTGATTCGACCGGCAGAAGAAGATTTAGCTAGAAGTGAGATTGCCACCCTGGTTTTTATACCTGATGGCGGTTTTGCCTCCATTCCCCTCGCCGCACTGTATGACGGCAACCGCTATTTAATTGAAACCTATAATACCGCCCTCAGTCCCGGGTTCCAACTGTTCCCCCAAGGACTCACCCAGGAAAAACTCACCGCCCTCACCGCCGGATTAACCGAAGGACGACAAGGATTTTCCCCCCTTCCGGGAGTCGCCGAAGAGTTCCAACAAATTACCCAGGAAGTTCCCGGGGATACGTTGCTCGATCGCCAA
Source organism: Laspinema palackyanum D2c (assembly GCF_025370875.1). Lineage (NCBI taxonomy): Bacteria > Bacillati > Cyanobacteriota > Cyanophyceae > Oscillatoriales > Laspinemataceae > Laspinema > Laspinema palackyanum. The sequence goes on along the minus strand of NZ_JAMXFD010000001.1, from coordinate 566,887 downwards.
TTTACCCGCGCCCAATTGGAAGCTCAACTCAATCGCAAATCTTACCCCATCATTCACCTCGCCACCCACGGACAATTTAGTTCTAATCCCGAGGAAACTTTTCTGCTGACCTGGGAGGGGCGAATTTTTATTAAAGATTTCGATAAGTTTTTCAATAAGCAACGCCTAGGGATTCTCAAACCCATTGATCTATTAGTAATGAGTGCTTGTCAAACAGCAACTGGAGATAAACGTGCTACACTCGGTTTAGCCGGATTTGCACTCCGTTCCGGAGCCCGCAGCACCCTGGCTAGTCTCTGGTCCGTTCACGACCAATCCACCGCTAATTTAATGAGCGAGTTTTATCGCCAATTAACCCGATCCGAGGCAGGAATGACAAAAGCAGAGGCATTGCGCCGAGCTCAATTGGCCCTATTAAATGACCCCTTGCACAAACATCCCTATTATTGGTCGGCGTTTATTTTAGTCGGCAATTGGTTATGAAACGGGTTTCTACTGTTCTATGTTTTCCCCAAACTGATGAGGTGTCACCATGAACCACAGGCCATCCATTGTTATTCCCAGATTCATGTTTGTAACCCTAGCTGGGGCATTGGCCCTCTCTGCTTTAGCCCAGCCCGTTCAAGCTGAATCGGTCAAAGTTCCTGCCTTGATTAGCCTACAATTTAAGCCCCCCGGCGACCCGGTACCAGCCACCAGTGTGGGGGGAGGCACTCGCGGTAACGTGAGATTTGCCCCTCCTGGGGAATCTGCCCCCTCAACCAGCGTGGGGGGAGGCACTCGCGGTAACGTGAGATTTGCCCCTCCTGGGGAATCTGCCCCCTCAACCAGTATCGGTGGCGGTAGCCGAGGGGATGAAGGGACTCTCACTCAGGAGGGTCAGGGGCTAGAAGCGATCGCCCTCTTACCCGCCAGCCAACATGGACGCACCATGTCCCCTCGTCCGACTTTCTTTGTGTATGTGCCACCCACTGCAACGGAAAAAGTCTTTTTCAGCATCCAAGATAAAGAGGGCAATCATCACTACCAAACCACCTTGGAGATCAACGGGGGTGGCTCAATTGTCAGTGTCACCCTGCCGGAAACTGCACCGGAACTGGAAATGGACACTGACTATCTTTGGTTCTTCGTCCCCTTAGATGCCAGTGGCAGGCTGCACCCGGATAGTTACAGCGTCACGGGATGGGTGAAGCGCGTGGAAGCGATCCCCACGGCAGGGGATTTAGAGGCCCTCTCCTTGGCGACTGCTTATGCAGAATCTGGGGTCTGGTACGATACCCTCACAACCTTAGCCGTTGCCCGAGTCAATCAGCCAGATAATCGCACATTAAGCGAGGAGTGGCGCAGTCTCCTCGGACAAGTCGGACTAGAGGCGATCGCCGCGACTCCTCTGATGATCCAATCCTCACCCTAAGTCTCTCTGATTGTGCGAGTAAGACATTGAAGGGCAATTCCAAACGGGTGCATCTATCTCTCTCTTAAAACAGGACAGGGTTCGAGCAAACTATGTGGCAACAGTTACAACAAAGAATCGGCTTGTGGCGTGGCCCAATCCTGATCACTCCAGCAGTCGCTGGGGTGATTATTACCTTCAGTAGCGCTGGTTTTTTACATCTGTTTGAATGGGCCGCCCTAGATACCTGGTTTCGCCTGCGTCCCCCAGAACCTGTAGACTCGCGCATTGTCATCGTTACCATTAATGAACCGGACATCAAATATGTCCAACAATGGCCGATGAGCGATCGCATCATGACCCAATTAATCAAAAATATCAAGGCTCAAAACCCGCGAGTTATTGGACTAGATATTTATCGGGATTTGCCCGTAGAACCGGGTCATGAACCATTAAATGCCCTATTTGAAATCACTCCTAATCTAATTGGGGTAGAAAAAGTTGCCGGAAATCCGATTGCCCCTCCGCCCCGATTAGCGGAACTCGGACAAGTAGCCGCCAACGATATGTTACTCGATCGCGATGGCAAAATCCGCCGGGGTATGGTATTAGTGGGGAAACCCGATGGGACATTACGCGAAGGAATCGCCACCTTTTTAGGCTTAAAATATTTAGAAACAGAAGGGATTCAATTGTCAGTTGCTGATGAAGCCCAATCCATTTATAAACTGGGCCAAGGGACATTTATTCCCCTCACCGGCAACGAGGGAGAATATAGCAAACAAGATGGGGGTGGCTATCAAATATTAGTCAACTATCGCGGGGGACTCGACAGATTTGCTCACATTTCCCTCACCGAGGTTTTACAAAATAGAATTCCCCCGGATTTCTTCCGCGATCGCATTATCTTCATCGGGGCTTCAGCCCCGAGTCTGAATGACTCCTTTCAAACCCCCTATACGAATACCCTGTTTGGCAACCCTGAATTAATGCCCGGAGTGGTCATTCATGCCAACTTAACCAGCCAAATTTTAAGTAGCGCCCTCGACAATCGTCCGATGCTCTATCCCACCCCCAAATCCTTTAAATGGGGGTTAATTTTTCTCAGTTCTGGATATAGTGCTATCCTCGGTTCCCTCTGGCTGAAAACCCGCTGGTGCGGACTGGGAATTCTCCTCGGGACCGTTGTCCTAATTGGTACTTCCTACATCGCGTTTTTGTCCGGTTTATTAATTCCCGTCTTCACCCCCGTCTTAGCCCTCGTCACTGCGGGAGTATTCAGCATCGGTTACACCCTCTGGAGTAACCTGAAATTATCCTATCAGCAATTAGCTGAATATGCGAAGACTTTAGAAGAAAAAAATCAAGAACTTAAACGTCTTGATGGACTAAAAGATGAATTTCTAGCCAATACTTCCCATGAACTGAGAACCCCCCTCAATGGGATTATTGGCATTGCCGATTCCTTAATTGATGGGGTAACGGGACCCTTATCAGACCCGACTATTTTCAACTTAGAAACCATTACCAGCAGCGGTCGCCGGTTATCTCATTTAGTCAATGATATCCTGGATTTTTCTCAACTCAAACATAAAAAGATTGAACTGCAACTCAAACCCTTGGATTTGCGGGCGATCGCCCAAGTCGTTCTCAACCTCAGCAAACCCCTAATTGGGGATAAAGAGTTGCAACTGATTAATGCCATCCCCCCAGACTTTATCGCCGTCAATGCCGATGAAAATCGGGTGCAGCAAATCCTCCATAACCTCATCGGTAATGGCATCAAATTTACCGAATCCGGCTTCGTTGAAGTTTCGGCTAAAATTGTAGAAGACTTCGTAGCCATTACCGTTACCGATACCGGAATTGGTATTCCCCAAGACAAAATCAGTCGCATTTTTGAATCCTTTGAACAAGCGGATGGTTCCACCGCCCGAGAATATGGGGGAACGGGATTGGGATTGGCGATCGCCAAGCAACTCATTGAATTACATCACGGAACCATTGAGGTTGAATCTGAAGTCGGAAAAGGGTCACACTTTACCTTTACCTTACCCCAAACAACCGCCACCGTCGCCCCTACAAAACCCCCCGTAGTTGCTTCGGAAAACATCATCCGTACCCCAGCCCCAGGCAGTGACCAGCCTTATTCAAATCCCCCCGTTCTCGTCACAGAAATTCACATCGCCGAAGGTGCAGAATTTAAAATTTTAATCGTCGATGATGAACCCATCAATCTGCAAGTTCTCGCGAATACCCTCTCTCTGCAAAATTACGCCATTACCCGCGCCGCCAATGGTTTAAAAGCCCTAGAAATTATTGAAAATGGCTTTAAGCCCGACTTAATCCTGCTTGACGTCATGATGCCTCGGATGACCGGATATGAAGTTTGCGAAAAAATTCGTCAACAATTTGCGGCGATCGACCTCCCCATCGTCATGCTTACTGCCAAAAATCAAGTTTCTGACCTGGTAGAAGGGTTTAACGCCGGGGCCAATGATTATCTGATGAAACCTTTTAATAAAAATGAACTACTGACCCGAATTAAAACCCATATTCGCCTTGCTAAAATTAATGCGGCTTATGGCAGATTTGTCCCCCATGACTTTTTAAAATTTTTAGGACAAGAAAGTATTGTTGATGTGAAATTGGGCAACCACATCAAAAAAGAAATGACCATTTTATTTTCCGATATCCGGCAATTTACCAGCCTCTCGGAAACCATGTCTCCGGAAGAAACGTTTGATTTTATTAATAGTTATTTAAGTCGCGTTAGCCCCGTCATTCCCGAACATAATGGATTTATTGACAAATATATTGGGGATGCAATTATGGCCTTATTTCCTGACTCTGCTGATGATGCTGTCTCTGGGGCGATCGCCATGCAGCAGCGAGTCCAACTATTCAACGAACAGCGACAACAACTCGGCAAAGTCCCTATTCAAATCGGCATCGGTTTACATACTGGCAGTTTAATGTTAGGAACCATTGGCGAACAAGACCGGATGGAAAGTACCGTCATTTCTGATGCGGTCAACTTAGCCTCTCGTTTGGAAGGATTAACCAAACTGTATGGTGCAGAAATTTTGATTAGTGAAGATACCCTCAATCAATTGAATAACCGGAATTGTTATCAATATCGATTTTTAGACCGAGTGCAAGTCAAAGGAAAAAAAGCCAGCATCTCAGTCTTTGAAATTTACGATTCTGAATCCCCCGATCGCATCGAGTTTAAAAACAAAACCCTAGCCAATTTTGAAATGGCGATCACCGCTTACAAAGAAGGCAATTTTGAGACATCTCAAAGCCTCTTTCAGCAAATTATCACCCTTAACCCCAGCGATCGGGCGGCGCTTCTATATTTACAGCGTTGTGAGAAATATATTCAACAGGGGGTTCCTCAAGGGTGGGCCGGGATAGAAGCAATGACCGAAAAATAGCAAACCGGGTACTCGTGACTCGGTAAAACCAAGTCACGAAGTTATATTTTACCTCACTTCAATTTCCCGAACGAGATCCACCAGGACCTCACCCCCTCGGGATAATTGATACTCCCCACGCCAGACCCCCGGTGCGATCGGGCGATCGGGATTGTTGGGTTTACCGACATAACCCATCCAGAGTTTACTGGGGGAAGTGATTTCGTCGGTATCTTCCACGCTGGCCTGTCCATTGGGTGCAATCAACTTAAACTGATAACTATCCCCCGCTAACACCCCGTATATATGTACCCAGAACAAAATGGCCGGAATATCTTGAGATAGCTCACCTTGGGGAAATCCCCCTTCCCACAACGCATCCATTTCCGGAGGCGTATCCGCAAAACCGGCATCGATCGCCCCTGTCGGAGTATAATCCAGGGGAACGGTCCAAATCGGATTGCGCGACACCTGACAACCGGGACCTGCTTCCGGTCCCACAAACGGGTCAACCACCTCTCCTTCATACCGGGCGGTAATCTGAACTTGAGGGAACGATGCGGCCCCAGAAGCGCCAACCATGCCTAAAACCGTCCCCCTCTCCACCTCCATTCCGGGACGGACTGCAACACTCCCATTGCGCAGATGACAGTATTGAGTTTCCCACCCATTGCCATGTTCAATAAACACCCCATTGCCACATTCTCGCCCTTCTACGGCTTCCAGTTGTTTGGGGTCCGTAATCAGGCGATCGCTGACCCCATCGCGGACCCGCAACACCTTACCCGGGGCGGAAGCCAGGACCGCAACCCCAGCGTTCATTTTGTCTGTATTGGCAACGCCAAAATCGGTCCCTGTGTGACCATCAAAGGTTTGCCTCCCACAACCGAAATCCACTTCTCCCGGTCCGGGGTCGCGATCGGGATACAGCAAAATAAAGCAATCTTCGTCTATAGTGCAGTCAATTGGAGGTGCTAATTGCAGGGAGTTGGCGGCAATGGTCGTTTCTGGGATAGGGGATTGGGCGAAGATCGGGCGATCAAACCCAATCCAATGGACCGCCACCGCGATCGCGAATGCTAGGAGAATCGTTGCAATTATTTTAGGTTTTCTAAACATGATTGATTGCATAGTTTCTAAACAGTGGGTGCAACTAGATGCAGCCGAGGCGATCGCAGTTTCACCTGCGATCGGTTCTTTCTCATTCTAGCCAACCCCTCCACTAACGACTTCAGTGGTTCTCTTCCAATGTTCGTAGTAACGACTTCAGTCGTTCTCTTCCCCGATTCATAGTAACAACTTCAGTCGTTACTATAAACGGGAAGATAGAGGCAATTTACAAATTGCCCCTCTCTTCCCCGCTTCTTAATCCCTATCCATATTAGGATTTCCCCAGCACAAAATTCACCAACTTACCCGGAACAACGATCGCCTTTTTAATCTCCTGTCCTGTAATATACTTCTGGGCGACTTCCGACTCCCGCGCATACTGTTCCAACTCCTCCCGAGTTGCTTGTGCAGGCACCTGAATCGTTCCCCGCGTCTTGCCACTAATTTGAATCACTAAGGTGATTTCATCCACCACCAACGCATCCAAATCTACCCCAGGCCAAGATTGCTCATGAACTAAGGTTTGATTGCCAATTTCCTGCCACAATTCCTCGGCAATATGCGGTGCAAACGGGGCCAACAAAATCAACAGGGTTTTGATGCCTTCGGTATAAATTGCAGAATTTTTGCAGTCTGCATCATTCAAGGCATTACTGAGTTTCATCAACTCCGAAACTGCTGTATTAAACTGATACTCTCCTTCTAAATCCTCGGTGATTTCTTTAATTGCCGTATGAATCGATCGCCGCAATTCTTTTTCGGCTTTGCTCAACTCCCCTTTCACCTCTTTCGCGGGAGTGGTTTCTGCATATTCTGTGACCAACCGCCAAACCCGATTTAAAAAGCGGTATTGTCCCTCAACGTCGGCATCTTCCCATTCTAAATCTTTCTCCGGTGGCGCTTTAAATAGAATAAACATCCGCGCCGTATCAGCCCCATATTTTCCCAACACTTCTAAGGGGTCAACGCCGTTATATTTGGATTTGGACATCTTCTCATAGAAGACTTGCAACGGTTCTCCCGTTTCCGGGTATTTCGGGTCACTGGCATTCACTTGGGCGGAAGGAATGTATTTCCCGGTTTGCGGATTTTTGTAGGTTAAACCCTGGACCATCCCCTGAGTCAGCAGGCGTTGGAATGGTTCATCAAAGTTCAATAAACCCCGATCGCGCAATACCTTGGTAAAGAATCGCGAATAGAGTAAATGCAAAATTGCGTGTTCAATTCCCCCCACATATTGATCCACGGGCAACCAATCATTCACCTGCTGGGTATCAAAGGCTTTGTCCGCATTTTGAGCATCGGGATAGCGCAAGAAATACCAAGATGAATCGATAAAGGTATCCATCGTGTCGGTTTCCCGTTTCGCCGGTTCTCCACAACTGGGACAAGGCACGTTCACCCAGCTTTCTAATTGGGATAAGGGAGATAATCCCCGTCCGGAAAAGGCCACATCTTCCGGCAATTGCACGGGCAAATCTTCATCGGGAACGGGGACTGCGCCGCAACTGGGACAGTGAATCACGGGAATCGGTGCACCCCAATAGCGTTGACGAGAAATCAGCCAATCTCTGAGGCGATATTGGATTCGCGCCTTACCCCATTTTTGCTTTTCGGCATGGGCGATAATTTCACCTTTGGCTGTAGTCGATTCCATGCCATTGAAAATGTCGGAATTAATCACAATTCCGGGTTCGGTATAAGCCTCTTTTAACTCAGCTTTTTCATCCGCAGCATCGGCGCGAACAATTACTTGTTTAATGGGTAAGTTCTGTTCCCGGGCAAATTTGAAATCCCGGACATCATGGGCGGGAACTCCCATGACCGCGCCGGTTCCATATTCATAAAGGACATAATCGGCAATCCATATCGGAATCTCTTCCCCAGTAAAGGGATTAATCGCCGTTCCTCCAGTCGGAATTCCTCGTTTGGGTTTATCGTCGGCAGTGCGTTCTAATTCGCTTTGATTGCTAACTTCTGCAATGAAGGATTCAACCGCTGCTAATCGGTCTGGAGTGGTGACTTGTCGGGTTAAGGGATGTTCTGGGGCTAAAACAACATAAGTTACCCCATAAACCGTGTCGGGACGGGTGGTAAAAACAGCAACTTTTTCCGTACTGCCAACAATGGGGAATTCTAAATAAGCGCCGACGGATTTACCAATCCAGTTGGCTTGCATTAGTTTAACCCGTTCCGGCCAGCCGGTTAATTGGTCTAAATCATTGAGTAATTGTTCAGCATAATCGGTAATTTTGAAAAACCATTGTTTGAGCAATTTCCGCTCAACTTTAGCCCCCGATCGCCAGGACCGACCCTCATTATCCACTTGTTCATTGGCGAGTACGGTTTGGTCGATGGGGTCCCAATTGACTGCCGCTTCTTTTTGGTAGGCGAGTCCAGCATTAAAAAACTGCAAAAATATCCACTGGGTCCATTTGTAATAATCCGGGGAACAGGTGGCGACTTCTCTAGTCCAATCGAAGGCAATTCCCAGACGTTCCAATTGTTGTTTCATCTGGGCGATATTTTGATAGGTCCATTTCGCCGGATGAATCCCGCGTTCAATGGCGGCATTTTCTGCCGGAAGTCCAAAGGCATCCCATCCCATCGGATTCAGGACGCGATACCCTTGCATCCGCTTGAGACGACCAATCACGTCGGTGATAGTGTAAACTCGGACATGACCCATGTGCAGGTTTCCCGAGGGATAGGGAAACATGGACAGGGCATAAAATTTAGGCCGATCGCGGGTTTCTGGGGTTTGGTATAACTGGCGTTCTGTCCAAGTTTGTTGCCACTTTTCCTCAAGGGATGCGGGATTATAACGGGATTCCACGACTAATCTCCTACTCAATTGCTCGATCGCGTTTGCATCGATATTTTGACATACTCTTGAGGAAATTTGGAGACCCCCGGTTGCTGCCTGTAGCGTCTGAGGCAGGATGAGAACCTCGGGAGAAGCAACCCGGTTTAAGGCCCTAATCCGTTGCCAACTGGCAGATTTGAGGTGACGCTTCTCATCCTTGACCCCCGCCAATATGCTACTATTTTTACCAGGAATTTTACCGTCAGGGAGCATCTGGACGCTGAAACTACGTCAGATGCTATATCGAAAACGCTTACAGTTGGGTCTCGATGTGGCATCGGCAGGCAACTGGATCCGCAGCAAATTGCTGGCGTGAACTGCCGGATGATTTAAAGGGGTCTTCAAATGGGGAAAAAACCGATGGGTGTGGCATTAAACTCTTCACCCATTTAAGAAAATCAAAGATTCATTTTTTCCGCTGTCCCTTGGGGAGAGTCTGAGAAAATTTAGGCGGATGGGAATTACCCATTTTCCAGGGCAATTTCCAGTGAGTTTAAATGCCAGATCGTGCCGACGCCCCGCTTCGCGATCAGATGCATTGGGGTGCATTGGGGCAAAGCACAACGGGTTAATAGGAGGATTAACGGATGACGTTCATTTTTGGGGATAATCAAGGGAATACTTTAATTGGTCCCGACAGCAACGATACCATCATTGGCGGGGATGGGAATGATTCTATCCTGGGTAATGCGGGAGAAGATATTCTCTTTGGAGGTCTAGGAGAAGATACCTTAATTGGCGGTCCCGGGGCGGATATTTTTGTTCTGGAATCCGGCAGAGATACGATTGTTGATTTTCAAAAAGGGGTGGATAGACTGGCAGTTTCCCGGACCTTAAGAACTGCCCAAATTCGCCTAGAACCGATTTTTGAACGAACGGGAAATGGAAATTCCAATCCGGTGGCGATCGCCACTCAATTGGTGGTGGTCCAGAATGGCGATCGCCAGGTCATTGGGGAGGTATCCGGGTCGATTAATTTGGATGCCACGGATTTTTTAAATGAAACCCTAGACCCCCTGGCAAGTATTGTCGAGTTGACTGCCGCCAATTTTACAGTTCAGGAGGGGGTTTCCAGTGTAGAAGTGAGGTTGGTTCGCACCGGCAACCTAAGTGAGACGGCCAGTGTCACAGTTCTGCCCACCGATGGAACGGCGATCGCCTCAGCAGATTACATCGGAGGACCTCGGGTGGTCACCTTTGCCCCCAGACAATCTCAAGCGGTGGTCACGATTCCGATTATTGATGATAACCTTGTGGAACCGACGGAAACCTTCTCGGTGAGTTTAGTCAATCCCACGGCAAATGTGCTTCTCTCCGGGCGATCGCAATCCACCATCACCATTCTTGATGACGACGTGGAACTCTCTTTAGGTCAGCAAACCTTGACCCTCAATGACCAAGGTGAGGCCGTTGCCACCATCACCGTCCTCCGCAGTGGGAGAGTTGAGAATACAGTCGGCGCAACCATCTCCCTCGCCCCCAATCTCCCCACCCCTCCCGGTAATCTGAATATCCCGCAGGTTCCGGTAAACTTGGCCCCGGGAGTCACCGCACAAACCGTCACGATTCCTCTCGTCAATGAACTGATTGCCGCAGGGGTCGAAACTCTAGGGTTGACCCTCACCACCCCCACCGGAGGCGCAACCCTAGGCACAACCAATACCGCCAGCTTCACCCTAATCGATGAAACCGTTAATCCCGTTACTGTACAGTTCAATCAAACAGACTTTCAAACCGGGGAAGATGGTATCCCCATTGTTCCTGTCACCCTAACCCGCACAGGTTCCCTCAATCGTCCCGTTACCGTAACTATTGCCCTAGAAGAAGACACGGCAACTGCAACGGAGGATTTCGATACTACCCCGATTTCCGTAACCTTTGCCGCAGGAGAAACCACTCAAACCGTTTCAATTCCGATCGTCAACGATAACCGTATAGAACCCGATGAAACATTATCTCTCACTTTAGTTAATCCCACCGGAGGCGCAACCCTCGGAACCCCGAATACCGCCACATTGACTATTGTCGATAATGATACTGCCTTGCAGTTTACTCGTCCCGATTTTAATGCAGTCGAGGACGGTACCCCCATTCAACCCGTCCAAGTTCAGCGCATTGGGTTTACGGGAATCCCCATAGGTGTCACCCTTGGATTAAGTGATGGCACCGCCACGGCGCCTATGGATTACGACCCCACCCCAATTTCTGTAGACTTTGCACCCGGAGAAACCCTCCAAACCGTGGCCATTCCCCTGGTGGATGATGACACACTAGAACCGGATGAAACCATCAATCTCGCCTTACTCAATCCCACCGGGGAGGCAACCCTAGGGGAACCGAATACGGCAGTGTTCACGACTATCGATAATGATGTGCTGTTGCAGTTTAGTGGAGGGAACTTTGTTGTCAATGAAGATGGCACAGCGATCGCACCCGTAACCGTCACCCGGGAAGGCCGACTGGAGAGCGCTTTTTCCGCCGTGATCGCCCTCACTAATGGCACTGCCACTGCTCCCTTGGATTACAATAATACCCCAATTCTCGTCAATTTTGCCCCGGGAGAAACCGTCCAAACCGTTGCCGTTCCCATCGTCAATGACATCGAAAGCGAACCCAACGAAACCGTCCAATTAACCCTCACAAATCCCAGTCAAGGTGCAAGAATTGGCCCGCAAAATGCAGCAACTTTAGCGGTTTTAGATAATGATATCCGCCTAGAATTTAGTGCGCCAACCTTCACCGTCGAAGAAGAGGGCACCGCAATTCTCGCCGTCACCGTCACCCGCGCAGGAGGACTTGATCTCCCTGCCGGTGCAACCGTAGTTTTAGGGGATGGGACGGCCACTGCACCCTTTGATTACAATAATACCCCGATTCCGGTGAACTTTGCTCCCGGAGAAACCGTTCAAACCGTGACCATTCCGATGGTCACTGATGCGATCGCCGAAGTTGCCGAAACCCTCAATCTGGCCTTAGTCAATCCCACTCCAGGGGTAGAAATTGGGACACAAAGTAGTGCCACCCTCGTCATTCCCCGCAGCGATCTACCTGCCTTACTCAACTTTGAAGGGGTGAGAAATTTAGACCCAGTGAGCGGATTTTATGGCGATCGCGGGATATCTTTTTCCACCAACGCCTTGGGAATCATGAGTAACGATGCCTTAGATGCCTTGGGAATTCCCGATGAATTCGGCGGCAACTTTGCCCCACCCCCCAGCGGTACAACTGCCCTCACTTACGGAGAAAACTCGGCGATCGTCATGAATGTAGAAGGGGGATTTGACAATCAACTCTCCTTCTTCTATGCCTCCCCCTTCGCCAATCACACCGTCACTCTCTATGATGGATTAAACGCATCCGGCAACATCTTGGCATCCATCCCCTTATCCACCACCGCAGCAGGTTCCTTACCCCATGTTTATGCAGAATTTGACCAGGCGATCGTCCCCTTCACCGGAGTCGCACGTTCCGTCAGCTTCGGCAGCGTTTCCAACAAGCTCATCCTAGATGATATCCTCCTAGGATAATGTTTTCTATTGTTCGTAGTAACGACTTCAGTCGTTATCTTCGTCATGTTCGTAGTAACGACTTCAGTCGTTATCTTCGTCATGTTCGTAGTAACGACTTCAGTCGTTATCTTCGTCATTTTCGTAGTAACGACTTCAGTCGTTATCTTCCCAGGATTCGCGCTAAAAACCTTACGGAATATAGATTTTCGTGGGGTATGAACCGACTTTAGTGATTAGGCGGGGGTTTTAAACTCCGGAGGGAACGACTGAAGTCGTTACTACGAACAATTGAGAACGACTGAAGTCGTTACTACGAACTAAGAGGGAACGACTGAAGTCGTTACTACGAACAATTGAGAACGACTGAAGTCGTTACTACGAACATTAAGAACGACTGAAGTCGTTACTATGAACAATTAAGAACGACTGAAGTCGTTACTACGAACAATTAAGAACGACTGAAGTCGTTACTACGAACAATAAAACCTTCCATAAGGAGGGCTAGATACTGTAAATTTTACTCCTGTTTCCTCCAAGGTTTTGGTCTTACAAAAAGATTTTAGAATGGGTCGATCGCCAGGTGTTGTTACCCCGTTGGGATTAATCACTGTCGCCGCAATTTTACCACAAACCTGGGACTTTAAAGGGGTAGACCGCTATATTCGCCCCGTGACGGAAGCAGAGTGGGACCGACTCTTGCTCATTGAATCACCTATTGCCAATAAGCAACTTTGGGGAGGATGAGATAGGGCATCCCGAGGCCGAAATAGGCAGAGGTTATGAGTTTTAGGGATTATAATCCGTAATTTTGAAACGTTTCTTAACAATTCAGCTCAAAACGGGTTAAAATGAATTCCGTTTATCGGCTGCGATTTTCATCTTCCGTCTCCCGGAAGTTTTTTTATAAAGCGTCAGGGAGTTCTCAGCGTTTTCAGACCCGTGGGGTTCAATTCGTTCAATCATGAGGAGGACCGCATCGGGGTAATGAATGGACTGAATAACGAGGGTCTCCTTGGGGAAAAGGCTGTGAAGCCTTTCCAGGCTGAACGGGAGGGGTTAAAGGTGAAAGGCAGGTTTGAAAATCAGGTAAAAGCGGAAATTTCGTGCAAGCAAACACAGTTCTAAATCAGACGACTGATACAGTTTCACAGACACAAACCCAAGAGTTACCCTTTACTCTTCAGGATGTGAAGGCGGCAATTCCTGCCGAGTGTTTTGAACCCTCGATATTCAAGTCGCTGAGTTACTTTTTTCTGGATGTTGGGATTATTGCGGGACTGTATGCGATCGCATACAATCTGGATTCCTGGTTCTTTTTCCCCATTTTCTGGGTGATGCAAGGGACAATGTTTTGGGCATTATTTGTAGTGGGTCATGACTGCGGTCATGGCTCTTTTTCTAAGCTCAAATGGTTGAATAACCTAATTGGACATTTGTCTCATATTCCGATTTTAGTTCCTTACCACGGTTGGCGGATCAGTCACCGGACCCATCATGGGAACACGGGAAATTTGGACACAGACGAAAGCTGGTATCCAGTATCCGAAGAAAAATACAATCGGATGCCTTGGTATGAAAAGCTATTCCGCTTTTATTTACCCTTATTAGCCTATCCGCTTTATCTGTTCAAGCGATCGCCCGATCGCGCCGGTTCCCATTTTCTCCCCAGCAGTCCCCTGTTCCGTCCCTCGGAAAAATGGGATATTGTGACCAGTTCGGTCCTGTGGGTGATGATGGTGGGATTTCTCGGCGTCCTCACCTATCAATTTGGGTGGGTGTTTTTGGTTAAATATTACCTCGTACCTTACATCATTTTCGTGATGTGGTTGGACTTAGTAACCTTCCTGCATCATACCGAAGATGATATTCCCTGGTATCGAGGAGAGGATTGGTATTTTCTCAAAGGTGCGCTTTCCACTATCGATCGCGACTATGGATTTATCAATCCCATCCATCATAATATTGGCACTCATGTGGCGCATCATATTTTCTTAAATATGCCCCACTATCATTTGAAGACAGCAACTGAGGCGATTAAACCCCTGTTAGGTGATTATTATCGCTCCTCCAACGAACCCATTTTAAAGAGCTTCATTCGCTCTTATTGGTCCTGTCATTTTGTGCCAAATACCGGATCCAAGGTGTACTATGAATCTCCCTGGAAGCCGAAATCGAAATAACTCGAAATAATCCCGATCCCTTCGGGTTGGGACCCTTGGCAAATGGCCCGCCTGTGCGGGCTATTTTTTTTGCCCGAGATTGTAAAAACCCGCAATTGTAAAAACCCGCAATTGTAAAAACCCGCAATTGTAAAAACCCGCAATTGTAAAAACCCGCAATTGTAAAAACCCGCAGGCTGAAGCCTGGGGCTATACGGACAAAGCCCGCCTGCGCGGGCTATAAGAGTATTGTTATACCCAATCCGGTTGTGACAGACCTATCTTATTCTTTAGCCTGCGAAGGCAGGCTTCGTTCGTGTAGCCCCAGGCTTCAGCCTGTGGGTTTTTATTGGGTTTAGTCTAAAATTGTGGAAAGGACCGGATGCACCTATCTTGTCAAAGCAGCCGAATCTAGGCGTTGTTCACTCTAAATCAATTTAGCAAACTCAATTTATTTCAGGAGGCATAGATCAATGGTTCGATTAAAAACTTGGCAATGGGTGGTTTTAGCCCTGCCGATCGCCGCGATTGTTAGCTTTTTGCTGGTGGCAGCCGGAACCCAAATTCATGAATGGAATTTGAACTGGATTTGGGCAATTTTTACCCTCGTTTTAGTCGGGTGGCGGTGGCTGTTGGTGCAGTGGACTCAACCGATGATGGCGGAAATGGAAGCGGCGATCGCCCAGGTGAATCAGGACATCGAAGAGTCTAAACAACAAAACACCGGACCCACCGCTGATGAAGCCACTCAAAAAGCCGAAATCGCCTTACAAAAGATATTAGAAACCTCGCGGACTGATGCGCCGATTTGGGAGGATTTACAAACCTTTGGGAACCGATGCCAGGAAGTCGTCACCGCCATTGCCTTAATTTATAATCCCGAAGTTAAATATCCCCTGCTGAATATTTACATTCCCCAAGCTTATGGACTGATTCGAGGCACTGTGGATGACATGGACCGCTGGATGCAACAACTCTCACCGGCCTTGAATCAAGTTACTGTAGGACAAGCCTTTCAAGCTTATGAAATGTATCGCAAATTGGAACCTTCGGCGCGGAAACTGTTCCAAGTTTGGAACTGGGTCCAATGGTTTGTGAATCCGGCTGTAGCGGCAGCACGAATAGCCTCTCAGGGTTCTAGCAATCGGGCAACTCAAGAATTATTAGTGAATTTGGGACAATTGTTGCGAGAGGCAGCATTACGGAATTTGAGTCGGCAAGCGGCTACTTTGTATGGAAATCGGACTTTACCCGAGACGGTTTCACCGATATCGACTCCGGCTTTACCGAAAGCCAAAACCCAAACTCTGCGAGAGATTATCTCTCAAGCCGAACCTGTGGAAACTGTCGCCCAAAAACCCGTTAATATTTTGTTAGTCGGGCGGACTGGGGCGGGAAAAAGTAGTTTGATTAATACCTTGTTTGATAGCGATCGCGCCGAAGTTGATTTGTTGCCGAGTACGGATTTAGTCTCCAGCTATCATTGGCAGAGTGAGGGCGGGGAAACCCTGATTTTATGGGATACTCCGGGATATGAACAAGCAAAACGGGCCGATTTGCGAGAGATGGTCCTGGACTATGGCACAACTGCGGATTTGTTATTGTTAGTGACTCCCGCGTTGGATCCGGCCCTGCAAATGGATGTGGATTTTCTCAAAGAAATCAAGGCAGAGGTGTCCGATTTACCCGCGATCGCCCTGGTGACACAAGTCGATCGCTTGCGTCCGATTCGGGAGTGGAATCCGCCTTATGATTGGGTTTGGGGGGATAAACCCAAGGAAAAATCGATTCGGGAAGCAACTCAGTATCGCACTGAACAATTGGGGGAATATTGCGATCGCATTTTACCCATTGTGACCCAAGACTCACAACAAGGGCGAACGGCTTGGAACGCTGATACCCTGGCAATAGCACTGATTGAGGCGATTGATCCGGCTAAACAACAGCGCCTCGCTCGATTTTTGCGCGATCGCGAATCCCGGATCGTGGCTTCTGCTAAAATTATCGATCGCTATACCTTCCAGATGGCAACCACCCAAGGATTGACCTCCTTACTCAAGACTCCCGTCCTCCAGTTTATTTCCACCCTTTCCACCGGGTCCCCGACTCTCGCCTACGCCTTAGCGGAACAAATCCCCGTCGAACAGTTACCCGTGGTCATTGGTAAACTACAAATGGGCTATGACTTATTTAATTTGTTGAATACCGACGCCAAACCCTTTCAGTTTGATTTGCTCTCCCTGTGGCCCTTGCTACGGGATAATCGGGGAACGAGCGATCGCAATGCCTGGGCCTTTGGCCATGCCTTAGTCGAATATTGGACCCAGAAATTGAGCTTAGAACAACTGCGATCGCGCTTTGAGTCTTATTTAGAGCAACCACCGACATCCTAAAAGGGTGCGAGTTTTTGCCGGTCCGCAGTTTAGCCGACTAAAACTCAGTCATTTGGCGGATGCCCGGGAGGAATACTCCCGGCCACAATAGAGATTAAGAGAGTCAATTATAGAGAAAGGAACTGCCCCAGTTAAACAAAATAACTGGGGTTTTTGCTTTTTGGGAAGCCAAACCCTAAATGTAGAGGCCAGAAAGCGAATCGCCTGGACATTGAGGGTTCGATGTTAGACGATGGCGTAAGTCCGGAGGGGGTACAGAAGCGATCGGGAGTGCGGGGTCGCCTGCGCTTGTCCTCCGCTGTGCGGCGTAGCCTGTGCGCGGTGCCCAAACATCTTGCTCGCTATTAACAAGAGTGTGATATGCTTCTCACTTCGGAGTAAGCCTGCTCCCTTCAATCCTCGCCCTTGAGCATCCATAGGGGCGATCGCGATCGCCGGGACAAAACAAACCCTGACCCCCGGGGGTCTCTGGGCTAACCGGGGGAATTGACCTCAATAAAAAACCCCCAAATCTTTGGGGGTTCGCCATGCACATTTCTCAATCTCTTTTAATCCTACTTTTAACCCTGGGGAAAAAAATCAGCCAAAGTGCGGATTTATAGAGGTTAAATGTACCTATTTTTGAAAAAATTCCTTCTAAATTTCTTCATCATGAGGGTTGGCAAAACCCATTAAGCGTCTCCGATTTTCTGGAGTCATGCCCTTCAAAGCGCATGATCAGACCGAGGTTCGCTACAATCACAAGAGCAGCTTCCCCAGTCTTATGGGGGAGTGGAGTCCAATCGTATCCTCCTCGAATCATCGAAAACTTATGAATCCTCAAGAACGCCAAAAATTAGAGCGCCAACTCCAAGATTTAGAGGCGCAAATTCACCAACCCCAACCCTTGCCCACCTCGACCCTGGACGCCCCTTCCTTAAAATCGGTTTACCAACAGTTAACCCTGTGGTATCAAGGACTGCCCGATGGGGGGAAAATGGTGGCGATCGCCGTGGGGGGAGTCTTTGCCTTGACTGCCGTGAGTACCGTCTTAAATTTGCTTCGGTTAGCCTTTACCTTGGCCGCAGTTGGGGTGTTAGGATTTGTCGGATATAAATTATTTTTAGCGTCCAAATCCTCCAACCCAAATCCATAAGAGTGACTGGGAAATCTCAAGGTCCCAAGCGGACCGCATCCAAAGTCAAATCCACAAAAGGCAGCAAACCCCCGACTCAGGGGAAAGTCCACCCCGTGACCCTCTTCCCCCGGCGATTGGCTGCGAGTACGGTAGAACTGGCGCTGATTGTCGTTAGCGCCCTAGTTCCCCTGTCTTTGGGATGGCACGCCACGCGGTATCTGAAGGTGCAACCTGTCCCCCTGAATCCGGTTCTGGTGACCCTGGAACGTGCGATCGCCCGGACCCTGGCCCTCCCCCCAACTTGTAACAATCCCCGAAGACCAAGCTGCACCCGTCTAGTCCCTCCCCTCGTTAATTTCCTCTGGACAATTGGCCCGATCGCCGCCTTAAGCGTCAGTATTTGGCAGTTATATCTACTCGGACTCACGGGTCAGACTTTACCGAAGCGCTGGTTGCGCCTCCAGGTGGTGACGGATTCGGGAAAAGCGCCCGGATTTGGGCGTGCACTGTTGCGAGAGGCCGTAGGCCGTTGGGGAGTCACCCTCACCAGCGCCTATCTAATCTGGCTGATCACAGGCGCTGTACCGGACTTAGTAATTTTGGGAGTCATAACGGCCTTGATGGTGGCCTTGGATGGATTCTGGAGTTACTTTGATCCCAAGTCCCGCACCCTCCACGATCGCCTCGCCGGAACGTGGGTCCGCAGTAGCCGACACAGCGTTTCGGGACCTAGTAAAAACATGAACAGCAGCAACTCAAAACAGGTGGGGATTCAATTCGAGGCAGGCGGCCCCCTTGAACGGATGCCGGAATCACAACCTGTACTCGATCAGTGGTGGAATAGGATTCGCCTTCACAGTAGCGCGAAAAAAGCCCTGGCATTAGCCGTGGGTCTGGCTGCAATTTTGGGAACCTTCGTCACGACTCAACTTTATATCCAATCTCAAGAAAATGCCCGGACTCAGGCGGCGCGGGATCAGGAAAAGTTTCTCACTTGGGTCCGGCAATTTGCACCGGATGAGCGTCAAGGTGCGATTCTCGGATTGGCTAGTTTAGATAATCCCGAGGCCCAGTATCAAATTTTAGCGGATATGCTGGCCCTGGAAACCGACCCCGCTCAACTGGATGTCCTGCAACAAGCCTTAGTCAGCAGTGGAGGGCGATCGCTCCCTTATTTGCAAAAATTAAATCAATCCACCCGCACAGACCTGGATTCCCTGCGTTATAGCACTAATGAGGAACAGATTGAAGTGGTGCAACTGCGACTGCAAGCCACCCAACGGGCGATCGCCAAACTCCTCCAACTCTATAGCACTGAGTTCGACCCCCTAGATCTCAGCCGCACTCATTTGGGCCAAGTCACCACAGAAGCGGCCCCCTTCACCTTGGTGTTAGAAAAAACTGACTTATCCGGAATTCGATTCCGGGGCGCTATTTTAAGCCATGCCAGTTTTAAAAGCAGTCAATTTTCCAGTCCCGGACCCGATCGCCGTTTCGGAAGCGTGGATGACCAAAAAGCAGACTTGACTGCCAGCATCCTCACCGATACGGACTTTACCGGGGCATTTTTGAGTCATGTTATCCTCGCCTATAGCAATCTGAGTCGTGCCAAACTGGATCGGGCAAACCTCTCCCATGCTCAACTCACCGGGGCTAACCTCAGCAGTACCCAGGCGATCGGGGCAGATTTGCGATTCGCGGACCTCACCAATGCTACCCTGGTGGGTGCTCATTTAACAGAAGCGAACTTAAGCGGCATTCTCGCCATTGGTGCGCGGTTCCCCCGGGTGGTGGCAACGGGTGCGACCCTGGCAAAAGCGAACTTAATGCGATCGGACTGGCAGGGGGCGGATTTGAGTCGGGGGAATTTCACCGAATCTAATCTCCAAAATGCTAATTTGAGCGAGACGAAATTGGCCGGTGCGAATTTGAGTTTTGCTCAATTACAAAATGCCAACTTCCAGCAAACCGATCTCACCTCGGTGAATTTTCAAGGGGCGAATGTAGAAGGGGCGGATTTCCAAGGGGCCGTATTTTTCAAACCCCATCGCCAAAGTGGCGATCGCCTCCTGCAATCCCCGGACCCTGCCACAGCCGGATTTTTGGGGGGGGTGGATTTTAGCAAAGCCCGAAATTTAGATGATAAACAAATTGTTTATATCTGTGCTCAAGGGGGGATTTATCCTCTGTGTTCCCAACCTTAAGGGGTTGTTTCTCCCCGGGGCCTCGGTTGGGGATCTCATCCACCAAAAACGGGATTTGGGGAGAAAACACCTCAATTTTTGAACCGGGTTAATCGGAGTTCACCCTTGAGGGAGACCCTTGAATCCTCTGGGTTCTGCCATTCCCAAAGGGATAGGGAAACAGACTGGGTGATGTTCCATCGATTCAACTTGAGCTAGAATCGACGGAACATCGGAAGTATTTGTTTTTAGTGGGATAGAGGAGAAGGGAAATGGAACGTCTGAAAAAAATGGGATCGACTTTGGGTGCTCTGATGTTAGGGACAGTGGCGATCGCCAGCAGTTTAGTGGGGTCTAGTCAACCGGCATCGGCTCAAGCGGCTTATGGGAGTTATGTGGGGATTGGCGGATCCGCTGGACTCACCGAACTAGAGGGCGATCGGGAAAACTCTTTTTTACTAGCAGCCCGCTATAAACTGCTTGCCTTGCCCATTTCATTACGCGCTCAGGGATTTTTTAGCGGCGAGGGTACGGCAGTGGTCCCCACCATTTCCTATGACTATCCCCTCACCTGGCAAACCGATATTTATTTAGGTGCAGGTGCCGCCCTCACCACTGGGGATACCCCCGTGGGCCAAAAAGTTAGCTTTGCCATTCAACCCGGGGTAGATTTCGCCGTTCCCAATACCCGATTCATCATCTTTGGGAATGCAGTGATTGCCCTAGATGCTTATGACGATGAAAGTAAACCGGCTGTCTCTTTGCAAGGCGGCGTCGGTTTACGATTTTAAGCAATTGTAGGGTGGGCAATGCCCCGTCCGAACAGTAAGGTGGGCAGTGCCCACCCTACAATTACTACAATTACTACTTATTGTCCAAAGATGTCCGGCAAGTCTCAGACTAAATCCTTGCTCTCTAAACCCTAAGCTTCCCGGATTTACCGCAAAGGTCCGATCCGTTCAGGGGGCCAGTAGATTTTATATGCCTTGCCGATCATGTGATTTCTCGGGACATATCCCCAAACGTGAGAATCAAAGCTATTGTTACGATTGTCGCCTAACACAAAATAATTATCTGCTGGGACGATTTGGGGGTCTAAATTGTACTGGGCAGGGCCAGCAACATAGTCCTCAGAAAGCGGCTCATTATTGATATAAATAATCCCATCCTTGAGCCGGAGTACATCTAAGGGCATCCCGATAGTACGTTTGATAAATAAATCCCCAGCATTGGGGTCAAGGGTTTTGGCAAATTCCGGCGCACGAAAGACAACCAAATCCCCCTGTTGCGGAGGACGCCCCCGAGATTTTAAAGCGAGGATTTGGTCCCCAGAACGGAGAGTCGGGACCATCGAATCACTAGGAATCGTAAACCGTTGCACAAAATCATGTTCCACCCAAGCGGGAATCAAAATCCCTGTGAGCTTGAAGGTTACAATCAAAATCACAATCATCACAATCGGGTCCTGGGAATGGAGGGCCGATCGCGGACAGGAAAAATAAGCATGGTAACAGGCGATCGCATACAGTAAAGGCGGAACGAGCAACCATCCCGGATGCAATCGAGCAATATTAGAAGCGATAATTAGGCTAATCATCAAGACTGCGCCTAGGCCGAAGTTTTTTAGATACAAATGGCCCAGTCCGGGTAACAATTGAGATAAAAATACGGCGACCCAAGGATTATTTTTATTTCTTTTATTCTTAAGAACCCTTTCTAGGCGCAAAAAAGATAGGGGTTTAAAACATCGATGAGCATCAATAATATTGACCAAATAAATGCCAAAAATTGGGAAAACTAATCCCAAACTGGTGAGGGTATTTCCCTCGGGACTAAAGAAGGCGGCAAGTGCTACGGCAATTAAGACCGCTTCAATTAAAATAATGAGTAACCCTCGGAAAATTTTTCCGGCATAAATCTGTCCGAGACCCGGAAATAGCACCGATAAATTAACCGCTAACCAGGGGTCTTTTTGCAGTTTTGCCCGGGGCGATCGCCTGGATTGTATCCCAGTGGAAGAGGGACGAGGGGTAACTCGGGACAATCCCCGTGCTAGGGTATCCCTATTGCCGTCATTTTGCCGTTTGCGCCGTCGGGGGGCGACGGTTCGCACAGAGGTTCCATTCCCCAGGGCGAATTCCTCACTCCAGATCACTGAGCGATCGCGATTTTTGCCCAAAATCCGGACCCGGGCGACTGCTGGAATTCTCAGTTTCATCAGCAGTTGTCGAATTGCAGAAACACACCGTTGCCGATGTCTGGGAGTTGGCGCTTGCACACTCACGGAAAGTAAACCCTGATGCAAGCGCACCTGAGCTCTCATGCCGTGGGGGGTTAAACAGTCATCAATCAAGACGGCGATCGCCCGCAGATCGCCTTGTTGCGCTTGTACTTGTAGCTTTGCCGGTGTCATGATACTATTCCCCAAGATCCGGTACAGCACAAATTACCGCAACGCTCAACCCTTGTCCCGTTGAGAGTCTGTTTACTTGAAATATCCCCCGGAGTGGGGCGAGAGTTAACCCGTCACCATCAGTCGTAGATTGCATCCGTAATCTGTCCTTCACGCGCATTTTTAATTTAGTTTAGCGTCGCCGATGAACGAGGGTAGCATTGGCCTGATCCACCGGGACAACTAACATTTCGCTAATATTCACATGGGGGGGTCGAGTGACAGAAAAAAGCACTAAATCCGCAATATCTTCCCCGGTTAGGGGCGTTAAATCCTGATACACTTTTTCGGCGCGATCGCGGTCGCCATGAAAGCGCACCAGACTAAATTCCGTTTCCACTAACCCCGGTTCGATTTCCGTCACCCGCACCGGAGTCCCGATTAAATCCTGCTTCAAACCATCGGAAATCGCCCTCACTGCCGCTTTGGAGGCACAGTACACATTCCCCCCCGGATAGGCCACTCGACCGGCGATCGAGCCAATATTCACCACATGACCCGCTTGCCGTTCCACCATCCCAGGCACCACCGCCCGGGTGACATATAGCAATCCCTTGACATTGGTATCCAGCATTTCCTCCCAATCATCAATATCGCCTTCGTGGAGTTTAGATAATCCCCGACTCAGACCCGCATTATTGACTAAAATATCAATCTGATTCCAAGGGTCTGGAAGATTATTCAAGGTGGCATCAACCCCTTGGCGATCGCAAACATCCAACCCCAAAACATGAGTCTGAATCTGATACTGTTGGGCCAGTTGAGTCCCTAACTCCTGCACCCGTTCCAAACGCCGCGCCGCCAAAATCAAATCCGCACCCGCCTGGGCGAACAGTTGGGCGCAAGCGGCCCCAATCCCACTACTTGCACCCGTAATCAACACAATTTTACCCTTTAGGGACATCATAATCTTTGCTACAAACTATTATCAACGACCTGTTTAAAGGTATCAGAGAAATGGCGAGGCGGAACACCCACCATCAACGCCGAATCATTTCGCAAGTGAATTTCCACATCGCGCCGACGACAGGAAAAGGCACTCGCTTCAGGTAACAACCGAGGGGTGAGAAAATGCACCCGTTGATTTGCAGAACCGCGCCACCCTTGGTTATCATTGAGTTCCGGCAGATAAAGTCCATCAATTAACACATCAATTTGAGACAGGACTCGGGCGATCTCAGGGTCGGACTTCGCCTGTAACTGTTCCAAAGTAAACCCGGTATAGCAAATAATCGAACAATCCACGTCGGCCAGAAGTTCAAATAATTCACTGAGTGCCTGCGCCTGTAACATCGGTTCTCCCCCAGAAACCGTTAATCCTTCAGTGCCCGGGACGGATAAAATGGTTTCTGCCAACCGTCGCGGTTCCACCCCAGTCGCCGCCACCTGGGGAATCCAATCCGGAGAGATACAACCGGAACAGTTAAAACAACAACCTTGCACCCAAATCGCAAATCGTTGACCCGGACCGAGACTGCGGGTGATGGGACAAAGTTCTGCTAAGTTCAGTAAGGTCATGGGGTTAGAGGTGGGGGTATGGTCCATTGTCAAGCGTAGCCAATTTCCCGTATTTTTGGGATGGAACTGAACGGGAAAAAAATCATGGCAATTTATTTAGATTCAGCGATCGCCTCCGAAGCAGAACTGGCCCAAAAAATGGGCTGGGTGAAAGGTATCACTACCAATCCAACTTTATTGGCAACCAGTGAGTTATCTCCGGAAGATACCTTAAAAAAATTGGTTACCCTCACATCGGGGCCATTATTTTACCAGCTTACGGCATCGGATTTTGATGGCATGGTCAAAGAAGGCCAAACAGCGCGGGATTTGATTGGCGATCGCACCATTTTAAAGGTTCCAGCCACCCCGGTTGGGTTTGAAGTCGTCGCGCATCTATCTCCAGACATACCTTGTTCCGTAACTGCCATTTATAGTGCCGCCCAAGCAGCCGTAGCAAAGGAAGCGGGGGCAAAAATGGCGATCGCCTACGTCAACCGCGCTACCCGATTATTAGGGGATGGGATTGCCTTAGTGCGATCGATGGCAGATGTTCTAAAAGGCAGCGACGTAGAAATTCTCGCCGCCAGCATTAAATCTCCCGAAGAAGCCGCCGCCTCCTTACAAGCAGGGGCGGATCATTTAACATTACCCCTCGCCATGTTAAGAGCGATTTCCTCCCACGAACTCTCGCAACAAACTGTAGAAGAATTCAATCACAAAGGGATTGGTTTAACTTTATCTTAACTGGCGTAAAAATTGGTTTATAATAAATAGGAGTGCGTTGGCGAAGCCTGTGCGTCAGCACAAACATCTTGCTCGCTATTTCCCAAGCGAGCAAGATGCTCGCACTCCTATTTTGAATATCAGGAATATCCGCAATCAAACCGAATCATGACCCGAACTGCTCATGACCAATTTGCGAAACAATATTTAGAGGAGTTATTAGCCTATCTGGGACAAGTCCAAACCAGTCGGGACGTTCCCAGCGAAGTGCGACAAATCGATGTCTATTTCGTCCCTGCTGCCACCCCCTCCACTGCGCCAGAAACACTGGGAATTCTAGGACAAATGGCAGCCACAACCGGCTTGTTTGAAGTCTTTAGAAACGCACCAAACCCCGTCGAGATTAGAAACTGCAAACTCAAACTCTACTCCCTACAAGGGGACCTCTTGCGACAAGCGCGACGGGAAAAGAACTCCCTCAGTGAATCCGACTTACCCCGACTCTGGGTATTGTCCCCCTCCTGTTCCGAAAGACTGGTGAACGGATTTGGCGCACAACTGGATCAGTCAGGGAACTGGATACCCGGGATTTATTTTATGCCAGAATTTGAGAAGACCGCATTAGTGGCGATCGACCAACTCCCCGCCAACCTCAATACCTTATGGTTGCGAGTCTTAGGAAGAGGGGCCACCCAACAACAAGCCGTGAATGAATTACTCTCTCTACCCCAGGGACATCCATTCCGGCGCAACCTGTTAGAAATTCTATCCAACTGGCGCATCAACGTACAACTCAGACAAAATCCAAATGAAGAAAATCAGGAGTTAATTATGAACTTATCACCCGCTTATCTAGAGTGGCGAGAAGCCACATTACAAGAAGGTATCCAACAACACCGGAAGAAAACAGTTGAAAATATTATCAAGTTTCGATTTGGTTCGATTGATGAAGAACTCGCTTCCATTATCGAGGCATCATTGCAGGTATCCGATGAAGAATTAACTTCGTTGTTATTAACCCTTTCTCGGGAAGAGTTACTGCAACGCTTTGGCCGGTCATAGTAACCTAATATTGAGGGGCTAAACTAATGCCCCTCAATATTCAGTTGAAAAATTTTACCCGAAATCAATCCCGCCTCTGTTTTAATCAACCTGATTAATCCATCACCTTCCCTCTCATCGCTTTAATCTGTCCCCGCTTCGTTTTGCTATCGAGACGTTTGCGCTGAGAACTGCGCGTGGGTTTGCTCTTAAAACGCTTTTTAGGCACAACCACAGCACTTTTAATCAACTCTTGCAAGCGCATCAAGGCTTCCTGGCGGTTTTCTAACTGACTGCGAGACTCTTGGGATTTGATAATAATTACCCCCTCTTGGGTAATCCGATGATCGCTGAGACTCAATAGGCGATTTTTATAACGGTCCGGTAGGGAGGAGGCTTTGATATCAAAACGCAAATGAATCGCGGTTGCCACCTTATTGACATTTTGCCCCCCCGCCCCTTGAGAACGAACTGCACTAATTTGAATTTCGTTTTCTAGGATACTGACGGTGTTGGAAATTTGTAGCATAATTTAGGAATAAAATGAGAACTTCACCGGGTTGTGTTCAGCAACTGATTAGAGAATTGGCAGCCGATCGCGATTCTATTATAGATCACCTGGGAATCGGCCAGTTGGCGAAGATGTCTGATAAAAGTAGTAAAATGATTCATTAATTCAGAAATTCATAACGCAAAATAATCATCAATTCATCATGACTAAACCACTTGAAGGCAAAGTTACGGTTGTCACCGGGGCGACCAGGGGCCTGGGCAAAGGCATCGCTATTGGACTGGGGGAAGCGGGGGCGACGGTGTATATCACCGGGCGGAGTCTGGACCCTGGGACTGGAGAGGGGCAACTTTCCGGGAGTCTGAGAGAGACGGAAGCGGCAGTGGAAGCGGCAGGCGGACTCTGTATTCCGGTTCAGGTGGACCACAGCGATGATGACCAAGTGCGATCGCTGTTTGACCGGATTCAATCGGATTTCGGCCAGATTGACTTATTGGTGAATAATGTATATGCCGGGGTGCAAACCTTAATGAATAGTCAGGGTCGGCCATTTTGGGAGAGTGAACCCAGCTTTTGGGATGCTTGTAACAATGTGGGTTTGCGGAGTCACTATGTGACCAGTGTTTTGGCGGCGCGGATGATGACGCCGCGTCAGCAAGGGATGATTTGTACGATTTCCTCTTGGGGAGGGCTGTCTTATATTTTCGGAGTGCCTTATGGGGTGGGGAAATCCGGTTGCGATCGCCTCGCGGCAGATATGGCAGTGGAACTCAAACCCTACAATGTCGCCTCCCTCTCGATTTGGCCGGGGATTGTGGGAACGGAACAAATGTCCAGTATGGCGGATCAAATGGCCGAAAGTGAGACGGACGATCGCCAATTTTCTGGGTTCCGAGAACGCTACAACTGGGAAACGCCCCTCCTCACCGGACGGGCGATCGCTGCCTTAGCTGCGGACCCCACCGTGATGCAGCATACCGGACGGGTGCAGATTGTGGCAGAAGTGGCGCAACGCTATGGACTGGTCGATGAAGATGGCACTTCCCCGGTATCCTTGAGGTCCCTGCGCTTCGTGCTCCCCTTTGCGGTCCCCCAATTGAGACCTTATGCCGGACTGGTGCCCAATCTGAACCTACCTTGGTCCCTCATGCTGCTGAGTCGGTTGGGTTCACCCCGTTTGGGTTGAAACCAGATTGTCCCTCAAAAGGTGATAATGGTTTTTACTTGCGATCGCTCATGTTGCTGTTGAGCAATCGCGAGTTCCTGATCCAATTGCGCTAAATTGTCCTGAATCCTCTGCATAATGGTCTCAATTTTTGGCTGATTAACTGGCAATTTTTGCCCTAATTCTACATCAGATTGATAATGAGTGTTTAAATGAGTGATTAATTCATGAGTTTGTTGTTGATAGCGATTAAAATCAGCAATGGCTTGGGATAATTCCCCTTGAGCATTCTGGTAATCTGACTGTTGTTCCGCTAATTCCTCTAATAAAGCAAGTAAAGCCGTTCCGAGGCGCTGCCGTTCAGTCTCAGTTAAGGTAATCAGTTGTTCCGTTTGTTGTTGCGTCCGAGTTTCTAACCGAGAACGACGCAGTTGCAGTCCTTCTAATTCTTGGGAAATTTTGTGATTTAGTCCTTGGATTGCAGCAATTTCTGCCTTAATTTCTGCTTGTTGCTGTTTGAGGATTTGTAGTTGATTGCGGTCCTGTTCTAAGACAGTTTGCCGGGTAGAAATGTCGCGGCGTAAATCTTCTAAATCGGTGGTGGCGAGTTCCTGTTCAAGGGCCGTGAGTTCCGCCCGAGTTTGTTTTAATTCCTGCAACTCTTCCCCCGCTTGACGGAGTTCTAATTCGCGAGTGAACAGGGTCTCGGATGCTGCCAGCAGTTCCGCTTTTTCTGTGGTAATCTGCTGAATTTGGGAAATGCGATCGCGGATTTTATCGGCTAATGCTGGAGGGGTGGTGAGTAGAGGCAACCACGGGTTTAAAATCGCCAGTTGAATTTGCAGGGTTTGACTGAGGGCGATCGCCAAGGATTCTAAAGTCTCCGGATCCTCCGTCGCCAGCGATCGGAACACCTCTGGGGGAAAAATTGCCTCCCAGAGTCCCATTCCCTGTTGCACGAATTCAAACGGAAGGGCGACGGTTTCAAATTGATGGAGAGACGATAAAAAGTTCGTCTCTCCATCTTCAGAATCTAAACCTAAATTCTGAATTTGCTCTAATAAATTGGCGATTTTATGGAACTGCTGTTCTAGGTTTTGCTGGGTTGTCATGTCCTGGATCCGGTAAATTCCTTTTTCCAGAATACAGAACAACCGAAACAATCGATTGAACCGAGGGTTTAAATAGTGGTTCTAACGGCGATTGACTTCAGCCTTAGAATGATCTAGGGTGGTCAGACTGCCTGCTGTTGTGCGCTCAAGGTTTTCCTGTTCCCACTGGAGCAGATCTTGCAGGGCTTTCCAAGAGGGCGTAAATGCTGGAGTAGCCAGAGAACAGGATTTCCAGGTGGCTTGAACGGGAACATTGAGTTGCTGGCAAGCCCCACCCCGTCTTCCTTCCGGCTCATAGTACCGACAATTTCGACAGCAAGAAGTTAAAGAATTTAAGGGGCTCATAGCAATGTTTTGTTTAAAGGTCTGTTAAGGATTTAACCGAACTTTCAATTCAGTTACTGCGTGAATTTATACCGTTTTGACCTAATTTTTATTAAAAAATGTAACAAATCAATTTAAGTAACTACTATCATTACAATTTTTAATAACAACTAAAATGTAATCCAAGATACGAATTGCCACCTACTGCCCGGTGAAATCTCCTCAGGGTGTTGCGTGATTTCCATTCCAGGACGGACAATCCCAGGTTCAGCAACCTGGATTGCCAACCGAAAGGCGATCGCGCCTTGCGCGAGAGGGATTATGGTACTCTATAAACTACCCCTATCATCAGGGGCCTCTATTGCATCTCTCCTCGGTTGCCCTACCGGAGGACCTCCCCCACCCCCTTAACCTTGCGATTTGCGTATGAACATCCTTCATGGCACTTGGATCCCCAACAACACCAGCGAGTTCATTCGTCAGGGGCGATTTTACCTCTGGGTGGAAACGATTCCCAAACCCAGGCACAAAAAGCCCAGTTTACGCCATCCCGCCCATTTAGAGAAAGCGGAATTGGCGGAATTTTTGCGCGCCAACTTGGGAATTCCTGAACTCGTCCAAAATGGGATTAAAAATCGCATTTCATCTCAGTATTTTATTCTCCCCACCACCGGCGATAAACCCTTACCTTCCGTCGAACTGTTTCGCTACCTAGAAGATGAACCCCCGGACACCTGCGAGTTTCATCCTTGGGAAATTGATTGTTATCATGTCGAGGATATCGTCAAATCTGATACCCTAAAATCGGTCACTAAGACTTTAAACGATTTACATTTCATCGCCATCAATAATCTGGCGGAAGTCCAGCTAGGCGCTGATTTAATGTTTTGGTACCAATACAGCCAAGTTTTTAAACAAATTATTCTCAAAGACCAATACATTCCGGCCTTAAAATATTCTAGCCTAACCTCTACCACCGGAAAAGGGAAAAAAGCCAAAACCGTTCATACCGACGAGTATTATTCCTATTGGGAAATTTTATCGGAACAATACGAAGCCGATATTCAGCAGTATAGCGAGGCGATGCCCTTAGCCTGTGTTTCCGGTTTCGCTGCCATCCCCAACCCGTTAGAATTGTACGAACGGTCCAGTCTACTGCGCCATTTTTCTGAATGTTTATTGAATAATTTGGTAGGCGAGACTCCCATTCCCCAAACCGTCTCCAAACAGTTGGAAGACTCTTTTATATACACCAGTAAAAGTAGTATAAAAAGGTCCGATGTTTCCCGAGAAGTTTACCAGCAGTGGGCCACTTGGAAAGAACGGTTATCCGGCGCACAATTAACCGCCCCATTTTATCTCTGTTTTCAACTGAAAGAAGGAACCTCCGAACAGCCGGACCAGTGGCGGATTAACTTTGTAGCCTCTTCTAAAAAAGACCCTTCTTTGAAACTTCCGTTAGAGGAGTATTGGAGTCTCAGCAGAACCGATAAAAAAAACTTTCACAAAAACTTTGGGGCCGACTTTGAAAAGAATCTGCTGTTAAATTTGGGCTATGCCGCCCGGATGTACCCGTTACTCTCAAAAGGGCTAGAAACGGACCATCCCACAGGGTTAGAGATCACCTTATCAGAAGCCTTTGAGTTCCTCAAAGAAAGTGCCTGGATTTTAGAAGATTCCGGCTATAAAGTGATCGTTCCTGCTTGGTGGACACCGGAAGGACGCAGAAGGGCAACCCTCCGCCTGAAAGCCTCCTCGAAAAAGAAATCAGCAGGACAAGGGAACAAAGGTCTGTTTAGTTTACAGCAGATTATTCAATATAAATATGAGCTTTCCATTGCTGGACAGCCGGTGAGTGAACAGGAATGGCAGCAACTGGTGGAGGCGAAAACTCCTTTAGTCCAATTTCGCGGGGAATGGATTGAGTTAGACGCGAAAAAAATGCAGCAAATGCTGGAATTTTGGCAGTCTCATAAAGATGAACAGCCGGAAATGTCCTTGCAAGAGTTTATGCAAAAAATCAGCGATGCCTCGGAAGAGATTGAAGTGGACCAGGATGAAGCTTTAGCGGAAATGATGGCTAAACTTCGCGATAGTAGTCGTCTGGAACCGATTGAAAATCCGGCGCAGTTGCAAGGGACGTTGAGAGAGTATCAAAAACGCGGGGTTGCCTGGGTACAATATTTGGAACAGTTGGGACTCAATGGTTGTCTTGCTGATGATATGGGGTTGGGAAAATCTTTACAAGTGATTGCCTGTTTGGTGTTAGAACGAGAGGGGGGAGAGAAACCTTTACCGACGTTATTAATTGCCCCTACTTCGGTGATTGGGAACTGGCAACGGGAGATTGAACGGTTTGCACCTCATATTACTTCAATGGTGCATCATGGCAGCGATCGCCTCAAAGATGAGAAGGAATTCAAAGCCGAAAGTTTAAAACATGATGTGGTGATTACTTCGTTTACTTTGGCCCGCAAAGATGAAAAACTGTTTAAGGGAGTAAAGTGGCATCGCGTCGTAGTGGATGAAGCGCAAAACATCAAGAATCCGCAAGCGGCACAAACGAAGGCGATCGCCAAACTGCCCTCCACCCATCGCCTCGCTTTAACGGGAACCCCGATTGAAAACCGGCTGTTAGATTTATGGTCTATTTTCAACTTCCTGAATCCGGGATATTTGGGGAAAGAAGCCCAGTTTCGCAAAGGGTTTGAAATGCCCATTCAAAAGGATAATGACCCGATTAAATCAACCACGTTGAAACGATTGGTAGAACCCTTTATCCTGCGTCGGGTGAAAACAGACCGTTCGATTATTAAGGATTTGCCGGATAAAGTCGAACAGAAACAATATTGCAACCTTACGAAAGAACAGGCTTCGTTATATGAAGCGGTGGTTAAAGATGTGGCGGAACAGTTAGAAGAAGCCGAAGGGATTCAGCGCAAAGGGTTGATTTTATCGACTCTGATGAAACTCAAGCAAGTTTGTAATCATCCAGCCCAATTTTTACAAGATAACAGTGAGTTTTTACCTTCGCGATCGCATAAATTGGAACGACTCGTGGAGATGGTCGAGGAAGTCATTGCCGAAGGGGGAAGCCTGCTGATTTTCAGCCAATTCACCCAAATTTGTGAGGCATTAGAGAAATACCTCAAACAGACTTTTCATTACAAAACCCACTATCTACATGGGGGAACCCCGCGTGAAAAACGGGAAAAAATGATTGCTGAGTTTCAAGACCCCGAAACCGAACCTTCTATCTTTATTCTGTCCTTAAAAGCTGGGGGGGTGGGGATTACCCTGACGAAAGCCAATCACGTTTTCCACTTCGATCGCTGGTGGAACCCGGCAGTGGAAGATCAAGCTACCGATCGCGCCTTCCGCATTGGACAAGAGAAAAATGTGTTTGTCCATAAATTTATTGCCATAGGAACCCTGGAAGAACGAATCGATCGCACTCTGGAAGATAAAAAGCGTCTCTCCTCGGCGATCGTTGGCAATGATGAATCTTGGCTAACCGAACTGGATAACGACAGTTTCAAACAACTGATTGCCTTAAATAAACAAGCAATTTTGGAGTAACAATCATGGCAACATTTAGCAGAACCTGGTGGGGAAAACGCTTTATTGAAGCATTAGAAGACTTTACCGATTCCAGCCGACTGGGAAGGGGTAGAGGGTACGCCAAAAACGGTAAAATCAAAGAGTATCGGATTATCAACAACCAAATTACCGCTAAAGTCCGGGGTTCGGTGAATCCCTATTTTGGGGTCTACAAAGAACCTCTCTATACGGTCAAAATTGAAATCAATCCGATTTCACCAGCGCAATGGTCCAAGGCGATTAAAGCCATTGCCTCCAATGCCAGTTTCGTCTCCAAACTATTAATGAATGAAGTGCCGGATAATATCGATTCCGCCTTTGCTGACTTGAAACTGCATTTACTTCCCGACAGTCGCAAAGACTTCAAAACAAGCTGTTCCTGTCCCGACTATGCCAACCCTTGTAAACATATTGCTGGAGTTTATTATTTAGTTGCAGCGCAATTAGATTCTGACCCATTTTTACTCTTTGAACTGCGGGGACTGTCTCGGGAAGACTTGCAACATGAACTCGCCAAAACTCCATTAGGAGAAGCGCTTTCTGCTTCCTTGCATGAAACGGCGATCGCCCCGGAACCCTCGGAATCCTATTACACCCAACCGGAACGAGTTCCCGTCAATGCCACCGCTGATTTAAAAGAGTTTTGGATGGGTTCCAAACGACTGCCACCGCCACCGCCACCCCCCCAACCGGCGATCGTTCCTGCTATTCTGATTAAAAAAGCCGGTGATTTTCCTCCCTTTTGGCAGAAAGATATTTCCTTCCTAGAGGTGATGTCCGACTTTTACACCCGCGTCAAAACCAAAAATAAAGAAGTTTTGTAAGTCCAGTCCCTTCCCCTTGGGATGGGGGAGGGCACTGGATTCTGGATTTTTCCCCGCCTAAATGGGATTACAAAAAATGTCGGCTAATTTTAAAACCCTCGACCCATCACAATAAGCCTCGATAGCGAATAAATAGCAAAATTGCCGCCCATGAACCCAAGGCTACTTTGATGGCAACGAGAATGTTTAAGATGGGCAGCATTCCCCCACTCACCAAGGCTCCAAGCTGACCGTGAGGTAACTCAATTCCGGCCAGAGTAAACATGGATAATCCGATAAAAATGATGACCGAAATCTTCTCCCAAATTGCGGTATGCCAGCGTTTATAAAGGGACTGCATCAGTTCCATAGATGAAGTAATAGCGATTAACCCGATCGCCGTCCCTCCGGCTACCCCCGCAGCAAATCCTCCCCCAGGGCTTAAATGGCCGCGAATTGCCAATTCAACGCCGACTAATGCTGCAATGGTTGCTCCTAAACGGGCTAACACAATGGAGGGCGGATCGTTGAATTGATGGACATGAGCGGTTGGCTCTTCATTAGCCAGTAAATATTTTACTCCCACAATGGCGATCGTAAAAACAACGACTTCAAAGATAGTATCGTATAACCGATTTCTCAAAATAATCGCGGATACTGCATTAGGAACGCCACTCTCCAAAATCACCGATTGTACAATTTCTAGGGTACTTTCATCGGTTAAAATGGAATTAGAGGTAAATAAAATTTTTAGAGAAAGGGCTATCCCGGCAAGAAGATAAATCCATTTCATTAATGCTCTCATTAATGCTGCTCCGATGAACTTAAGGGGCTAATTAAAGGGTTGAAATAAGTAACCTTGGCCTCCGATGGCAGTTCATCTTTCATGATTTCATAAAGATGCTTAAGCCGCGTAGTGGTCTGATATCCGGTTACTTTTTCTAAGGTCGTGGTGAAGGTGCGATCGCTATGTTCAACCGGGGCGGGCTTCACATAAATAGCATGAATTTCTCTTTCTTTAAAGGCTTGAGTCAAAGCTAATTCATCGGGATACGGAACTAATTCAAGGCGCATATACCGTTTAGCAAAAACTGCTCGTAAATCCTCGATGGGTTTTCCGGCTGGGCGATCGCCTTCTGGATATTCCCCTTCAATAAACCCCAGGCGCATCACCATGGAGGAACGCACCGCCACCGCCGATAGGATAACCGCCAGCAAGGTACCCATTAACGCTTCTGTTAAGGCCACATCTGGGGCCCCCAACAGGGCATAAACCAAGGCCGCCACTGCCCCTAATATCCCCCGAATAATTAGGGCATGAAAGGGATCGGTTTGCACCACTAACATACAAGCCGATAAGGGCAACAGCGCCACGATCGCATAGATATAAAAATCAATCATGAGTCTCCTGTTCAAGGGAACAATAGGCTAAAACATATCCCAAAATTGTATTCCAAATGGCTAAAGAAATCAGGGCAAGCAAGATTAAAGGCCATTCTCTCGGGATTTTCAGCAGCAATCCAATGGTAATCGACATCGAACCCAGGGTATCCGCCACCGAAAGAGCATGGAGCTTATATAACACTGATCGCTCCCCCAGTAAGGGAAAAGTCCCCCAAAACCAGAAGAAAATTCCTATCCCGATACAACCATAACTCAAGAGGTCAATCATATTTCATTCAAGCGTTTAACAATATGAGCAAGCAACATTAACCCGGCATTCCCCACACTGAGAATAATCACTCCTGTTACCCCGATATTCCAATCATCTCGAAATACAGAAACGACTAAAATCATGATAGAAGTTTTCGTGGCAATGCTGGCAAAAGCTAACATTTTTTGCCACACATCATCATCTTTCCAGGCTTCATACATGGGAATTAACAGCGCCAAAATCATGGCAAACAGTATCCCATTCATTGCTAAATTCATAGGGGTCTTCTCCGGCGCAAACGATGGACTTCATACCAGCCTTCTTCGTGATATCTCGAAACAATCGTCTTGGGGGTAAAGGTAATCAAAAAGATGTCTAAAAAGATTAATCCTGCGGAACGACGAGGGGGGGCTTGTTCCATCGTGATATCTTCAAACCGATGAGGGAACAAGATGATTTCAAAGGCTTCCTTATAGGCGATGGGAACTGCCACGATAATCTCCCACAATGCCCGCATCCAATCTTGAATCTGCCCCCTAGTTTTATGGTTGTGAGGTAACAGCAGGGAAATCGTGACTCCGATTAAAATATTGGGTAAACTCAAATCTGCCGTCAGCAGAAACCAGATGATCAATCGTAAGATTAAATTCAGATATCCTATCATAATTAACGCCAACTCCAAGCCAACCAGAACAGCAGAACCGCCACCAAAGTCATCACCCCGGTCAATTGCTCGAATTCCTCAAACATTCGGGGTAAATTGAAAACCCACCGTTGAATCCCTGCTAAATAAATCACTGCACCTACTGCCACAATTCCAATCGATTTTAGAATATTGGCAACGGTATAAAGTTCATAATGAACCGCATTGGCGAAAATTAATCCCCCCAGCAACAGGCCGATCGCCAGCCAAAACCCAAGATGAGGGAGTTGTTTAGGTTGAGCATTGCCATGAGGCAGAAACATCAATTTGGAAAAGCATATAACGGTTCCCACCGCTGCCAAATTCATGGGAATGCTTTGCCAAGAAAGCAAATCTTTTAAGGTTAACATCTTAGCTTCAAACCCCGCCAGTAAAGGAAATCCCGAGATAGATAAACTCGCTACCACAAGAGGAATCCATAAGGCGGTATTCATCGGCTTAGTTTGCAGGGTGTTGAAGTCCCGACTGGGCAAATTCCCGGCAATGAGAAATAAACTGGACTTCACTAATCCGTGGGTGAGGGCATAAAAACCCGCGACTGCTGGGGCGGAAATAATCCACCCTAACTGGGAAACTGTGCTAAAAGCTAACAGGCGCTTGGTATCTTTTTCAAAGAAGCCATAACTCACCCCTAAAATCGCCGTTCCCACCCCAAAAAGTTGGACAATGGGGCTAACTTCTTCTACAATTAGCGCGCAACGAACTAAGGGAAATGCACCGGCTTTGACAACAATTCCCGACAACAGGGCCGAAACCGGGGTTTCTGATTCTGAATGGGTTAAGGGTAACCATAATCCCGAGACAAAAATTCCGGCCTTGGTTAATAATGCCATAAAAATTAAAGCCAAGGCTTCCGGGGGTGCACCGCGCAATCCTTCAAAACTAAAGGAATGATGCGCTTTATAAACCAGAACTGCCCCCACCAGATAAAACAACATGGCGATATTGCTGACAAACAGATAGCGCAGGGCCACCCAAATCGAGCGATCGGTTCTCGGATAGCTCACCAGCAACGAAGCCCCAATTCCGCTCACCTCTAGCGCCACATATAAGCTCATAAAATCGGTGCAAATAAAGGCGGCATTGAGGCTACCATGCAGAATAATCATCTGGGCATAAAAGAAGGAACTTTTCCCAGTTTGCAAGCAGTACAAAATCACCGCCGCAGTTACCAAAGCATTGGTTAAAATAAAGTAACCGCTCAGTTGATCAATTAATAATGTCACCCCTGCTGAATCGAGGAGTTGCAAAGCCAGCGGGGAGTCCATTAAAAATACTTTGACAGCGAACACAGCCGAAGCCACCGCTGTGAAGCTGACTAGGTAGCGATCGAGTTGCGGAAGAATAAAAATCGTGAAGCCAGCAAAAAATGGCAGGGCCATCCAGGCGATCGTCAGGGTATTCATGGGGTATTATTTTTTTCGATTTCGGTGATTTCTAACGTTGGATTATCCCGGGATAATTTCATGAC
This sequence comes from Laspinema palackyanum D2c, assembly GCF_025370875.1. Taxonomy (NCBI): domain Bacteria; kingdom Bacillati; phylum Cyanobacteriota; class Cyanophyceae; order Oscillatoriales; family Laspinemataceae; genus Laspinema; species Laspinema palackyanum. Next base: position 529,679 of record NZ_JAMXFD010000001.1, on the reverse strand, counting down.
CCCCACTAACATTAAAGCCTGAATTGAAAATCCAATCACAATTGCCGTTAAAATTACGGCTTGGGGAACTGGATCGGCGTAGGCTACTTTTTCAGCCCCATTGGCGTCAACAATAGGGCTAACGAAACCCCCTCGGGATGCCACGAATACATAATAGGCAATGACCCCTGTACTCATGATATCCATTGAGAAAATTTTCATCAATAGGTTCTTTTTAAAAAGAATTCCAAAGAATCCGCATAAAATGGTCGCAACGACAAAAGCTTCTAACACGGCAAGGGTTGACGGGGTAAGGAGGACGGGTTACGCTCAAGGAACGATATTAATTTAATGATTCTACAGTAAGGGCGTACAGTTTGGAATATCCTCCCGGGGAAAAATCATAAGAATTTTTGGGGTGGCTTACGGAGTCTCGCTTATAGATACCGCTGTAAAAATGCTTATGGCATTGATATTTAAAAGTCATCCTGAGAATATCAGGTCCATTGATGAATTTCCCCTATCTCAATTATTGAGTCTCCCTATCTGAAACCTTCAGGGCGAAAAAAAGCCCCCCTGAATCAGGGGGGGTAGGGGAAATCAATCCACAATTATCGCATCAATCTGTTAGGGGGATAGCGCATTCCACCCATTTCAGAGATTAGGCGCTAAAGTATTTCGCAACTGGGTGATAAGTAACGATCGCCGTGGTGGATTGTTCCGGATAAAGCTGTTCACTTTCATCCATATACAAATGAATGCGATCGCTGCCTAACAAATCCAACTGCTTATACTGGTCCTGCATATTCGGACAAGCGGGATAGCCGAAACTATACCGTGAACCCCGATAACGCTGCTGCAAAATCTCCCGAATGTTATCCGGTTCCTCACTGGCAAATCCCAACTCCCGGCGAATTCGGGCGTGTAACCATTCGGCGATCGCCTCCGCTGTTTGCACCGCCATCCCATGAAAATACAAATAATCCGTATAGCGATCGCCATCAAACAACTGTTTAGCATACTCCGTCGCCACTTCTCCCACCGTCACCGCGTGCATCGGAAACACATCAATATGACCCGTTTCCTTCGGCGCAAAAAAGTCGGCAATACATAACCGGCGCATCGACTTTTGCCGAGGAAACTCAAAGGTTGCGATCGGTTCAGTTACCGCCCCTTTTTCCCCTTCCTCCGGTTGATAAACCAGCAAACTATTCCCCTCAGCTTGACAAGGAAAATAGCCATAAACCGCCTGGGGATGTAACAAATTCTCCGAGAAGATCCGTTCCTTCCAAGTCGCTAAAATGGGATGCACCGTTTCCGCTAAAAAGGCATCATACTCTTCCCGAGATTGCCCTTGGGGTTTACGGAATTGCCATTGTCCCACAAACAGCGCTTGTAAATCCATATACTCGAAAACCTCCTCCAAAGGAATATCCTCCGGTTGCAGCACCTTCGTCCCCCAAAATGGCGGCGTCGGACGCTCAATATCAATCGCCACCGCCTCAGAACGGCGCGTATCCACTTCCGCCGGTTCTTGAGATTTCGGAGTCGCCTTTTCTAGCTTCTCCCCATTCTCCGAGTTTGCTAACTCAGCATTTCCTTTAGCATCAGCTTCATCCAAGAAGCCCGTAAAATCATCCCAATTTTCCGCTGCTTTTGCAGGCATCAATTTATCCATGAAATGCAAGTCAGAAAAGGCATCTTTCCCATAAACGACTTGACCCTTGTAAGTATTCTGACAATCCTCATGGACAAATTTAGGAGTCAGCGCCGCACCTCCCAGAATCACCGGAACGCTGATGCCCCGTTCGTTAAACACCTCCAAATTTTCCTTCATAAAAGCTGTAGACTTCACCAAAAGTCCACTCATGGCAATGCAATCCGCCCGATGTTCCTGGTATGCTTGGATAATATTCTCCACCGGCTGCTTAATCCCTAAATTAATCACCCGATACCCATTATTGGTGAGAATAATATCCACCAAATTCTTACCAATATCATGTACATCGCCTTTCACCGTGGCAATGATAACTGTCCCCTTTGCATTATCTTTCCCCTCTTCAGACCCTTCTTTTTCCATAAAGGGTTCCAGATAAGCAACCGCTGCTTTCATCGTTTCCGCCGATTGCAACACAAAGGGTAATTGCATTTGTCCAGAACCGAACAATTCCCCAACAACCTTCATCCCATCCAGGAGATACTGATTAATAATATCCAAAGGAGGATAAGTTTCTAACGCCAACGCCAAGGCGTCGTTTAATCCAATCCGTTCACCATCAATAATATGGTTTTTGAGCCGCTGTTCAATGGGCAAACTGGCATCAATGGAACGGTCCCGTTTGGTGGTTTTTCCTTGGAAAAATTCCGTAACTTTTGCCAGAGGGTCATAAACGCAGACATCTCCCTCAAACCGACGGCGATCGTAAATCAAATCCCGGCAAACTTCTTGCTGTTCTGGGTCAATTTTGGCCAAGGGTAAAATCTTGCTGGCGCTGACAATGGCGCTATCCAACCCTACCTGCATTGCTTCATGCAAAAACACCGAATTGAGCACTTGTCGCGCCGCTGGATTCAAGCCAAAGGAAATATTGGAAACCCCTAACAAAATGTGACAACCGGGCAGTTCTTCCCGGATGCGGCGAATTGACTCAATGGTTGCTTTGCCATTCGCCCGATCTTCTTCAATCCCGGTAGAAATCGGTAACGCCAGGGTATCAAAAAACAATTCATGGGCGGGGACACCATAGGCGATCGCGGCATCATAGGCACGTTTGGCAATTTCAAACTTGCGATCGGCAGTCCGCGCCATCCCCTCCTCATCAATCGTCCCGACAACCACCCCCGCCCCATACTGCTTCGCCAAATCCAGCACTTTGTAGAACCGGGGTTCCCCATCTTCATAGTTGGTCGAGTTCATCAAACACTTACCCCCGGCAACTTTCAACCCCGCTTCCATCTTCTCCCATTCCGTGGAATCCAGCATCAGAGGCAGGGTAACATTCGTCACCAACCGGGACACCAACTCGTGCATATCGCGCACGCCATCCCGTCCCACATAGTCTACGTTCACATCCAGAATGTGAGCGCCTTCTCGCACTTGCTCCCGTCCCAGGGCCACCAATCCATCCCAATCTTCCGCATTCAGCATCTCCCGGCACTTCTTAGAACCGCTGGCGTTGAGACGTTCCCCAACAATCAGGAACGAGTTATCCTGTTCATAGGGCTGAGCACTATAAATCGAAGCCGCAGCCGGAGTATATTGGAACAAATTGCGAGGCGGAGGGCTGCCATTCTCACCCCAAACCCGCACCGATCGCTCCTTCGGCTTCAAACTCTTAGACAATTCCGCTAACTGGGCAATGTGAGGCGCTTGCGTTCCACAACACCCGCCAATCACCTGCACTCCCAAATCTTCCACAAAGTGCATCAACGCCATCCGCAACTCCATCGGCGTCAACTTGTAATGCGCCTGTCCCCCAATATTTTCCGGTAACCCGGCATTAGGAATACAAGACACCACAAACGGCGAATTTTCAGCCAAATACCGGATATGTTCCTTCATTTGAGCCGGACCCGTGGCACAATTGAGCCCTAAAATATCAATCGGATAGGGTTCTAAAATAGCCAAAGCTGCACTAATATCCGAACCCACCAACATCGTCCCCATCACTTCCATTGTGATAGAAACCATCAACGGCAACCGCTGACCTTTTTTTTCAAAAACCGCTTCAATGCCATTCAATGCTGCCTTAATTTGCAACACATCCTGACAAGTTTCTACAATTAATAAATCAACGCCGCCATCAATTAACCCCTCCGCTTGTTCACTAAAAGCATTTTTCAGGGTATCAAACTCAATATGTCCCAAAGTCGGCAATTTCGTCCCCGGACCGATGGAACCCGCCACAAATCGAGGCTTTTCCGGGGTAGAATATTCCGCAGCGACGCTTTTAGCCAATTCCGCAGCAGTTTTATTCAGTTCATAAGCGCGATCGCCGAGATCATATTCCGCCAAGACAATGGAAGTGCCGCCAAAGGTGTCAGTTTCAATCACATCGGCACCGGCTTCCAGGAACCCGCGATGGACAATTTTCACCGCTTCCGGCTTCGTATAGACGAGATATTCGTTACAACCTTCAAAGTCCTTGCCGCCAAAGTCATCAGCAGTCAGGTTCTGAAATTGCAGACTGGTACCCATCGCCCCATCAAAAACCAAAACCGGGCGATCGGGACTATGCAGACGTTGAAGAAAAGCAGGGGTCATAGCAACATCAAGATAAGATTTAGTATTTGATTACTTTATCTTACTTCTGGTTTAGAGTTCAGCAGTCCAGACCCCAATTTTTTGGATCCACTCTCCCCGTGGCGCAACGGAGAGTGAAAGTATAATCACGGCCAACAGGGGCGGCGATCGCCTCCGACGCAGAGAAACGGTTCGGTTCAAAGGAAAAGACCCTTGGGGGCGATCGCCTCTGGGATAACTCAACCCCCTATTACAGATTAACAATGAGATAAATGGCGAATGGCCGTTAGATTGGTAATGGGTGAAGTTTTGCTAACGACTGTCACAAATCCCCCAATTCATTGAGATTTTTAATATCCAATTCATAATCTTCTATTTCATAAAAATACGGGGGAATATTCCGAGAAATCAGCAATTCTTCAAACACAATTCGTGGCATTCCAGCTAACTGGCAGGCTTGTACCAGAGAGAGCTTTTGTTGTTGGAAAAGCAGCATAGCAATTTCCTGCTTTAACTCAGACTCAGTTATTTGTGCCGCTTCGAGGATTTCATCGGGAATGGTAACGCTCATGATTTGGGGTTTTTAACTGGCTACTTTCGTCTTATCAGATATAGCAGGGAGTTGGGGGCGATCGCCTCTGGGATAAATCAACTCGCTATTACAGATTGGCAATGGGATGGGTGGGGAGAGGGCGATCGGACTCCTGCGGGAAATGTCACTGAATGACTAAATACATTCAGCCCTGATTAGAAAGCCACCCAGGAAGAATTAAAATAGTCTCTAGTCAACAATTTTCTGAAAACTTGCCATCTAAATTGTCCAACGCTTCTGTATCTAGTTGACAAACCGCAGACTCTGGCTGCCAATGTTCTCTCCATGTCCCACGGGGAAGGGCAGCATCCTCAAAGCAAAAAAATCCATGTTCCGAGTAGAAAATTCCACCGCGATCGTACAATAGAATCAGGGGTTCATAAGGATGAGGTAAAGGACGATTCCAGAAGTCAACTAGAGTAACTTCCGGTAAATGTTTAATCCCCTCCCACTGTACAAACCACCGACAAGTTTTCTCAATCACATCCGTAACATAAAACGGAACTTGCGAAAAATGCTGTTCTAGTCTTTCAAGATAGCGCTTCTCAGCCTGAACGGAAGGAAAAATATGAGCCCCTACATCAAAAAATGGCCATTCATCGGTACAATTCAAAGCCTCCGCCCACAGCGCAGCACGTCTCAAATATTCCTGCAACAGGGCAACATGAGAGTTGGTCCGGGTATCGTCAGGTTCCCAGTTAATTGCTAAAATCCGGTCAATGGCAGTATCAGCACTCGTTTGTATGGTCATATTTGGTCTGTAATTGCTTCAATTAATTCATCAAGGTTCGAGAGATCGTCCGCAACTGTCAATCCATCCGGTGACTTACCAATAATTTTATCCCAATGGGAAAACGGATCAGGTCTGCTGGGATTTGGGGCCAGATCGTGAGCACCATGATGCTCTGGTGTCGGCCAATAGGCAAAAATGCCAGATTGTGGATTTTCTCGCCATGCTTGAGGCGATCGATAGGGAAGACCTTCTTCCATCAGTCCTCGTTCCACATACTCATGAGCAATTAACCGCTTAAATCTCACCACTTCTCGGGATTGTAACGTTCCATTCTTCGCCTTGAGCCAGAGATTGGCAATTTCCGCATCAGGGGTGAAGTTTCCCCGAAATGGAACAGTGCAATTCCTCTCGCTATCCGGCATATCAAGGGTATGCTGATTAATAAAAATATGTTCTTTGACTTTGAGGATAATTTCTGATGAAATGTTCAGATGACTGGCAATCTGCATGACATCATCGGTCATTGCGATGATTTCTTCATACTGACGGATTGTAGCCGCCTCTGCGTCTTTAAAATATCGTGGCACCCTGGGGTTGGTATTTGGTATGGGGTATCAAAATGAGAACAGACAATATATATCAGAAAATGGGTTAATCATTACAACATTAACCCATTTTTCTCAATCTTTATAGCCAAAATTGGCGATCGCCATCCAATGCACCGGGAGAAATGCCTTGTAATCGTCGATAGGCTATTATATCGGATCCATAGAGTGGTACCGGCAAGCGTGGTTCTTTTAGCGATCCATGATGCAGTAATGTCAGTTTTAACGTAGTTTCTACCAGACTTTCGATTGAGACTTGCTGTTTGTCATCGGGAATAACCTTCAATCGCAGTGGCAATGGTAATCCCATTTTCTCAGATTTGACTTGAGTGGTTATTAAAATTACTTCATGAGAAGACAAGCGAAGGGCTAATCCCTGTGTTGGAGCCTTGAGCAATGACCTCTCACAATTGTAGAGTCTGGGAATCTGAGACTTAATGCACTCCACTAAAATAAAATTTGAACCAATGGCTTTCTCTCGTTGACGTAAATGCTTAACTTCACCACCACAAAAGTGTCCATCTCGGTAAATCAGCACCGTTTTTCCACCCACATCAGCCGCAGGAAGAAACCTCTCTAGGGTTCGTCGATCAATTTCTTCACCTTCCGTTAGTGCATCTTCTAGCCGATAGCGAATGAATTCTCCTTGCTGATTATAAAGACGCACGCTTGCACAGACATTTTTACTACCTCTTCTCCTTTTTTTGGGAGTTCGGGAAATATCCAACCCGATGAAGTAATCAGCGATTGTTAGAGGTTCTGCCAAAATAAAAGGCAAGTTTCCCAATTTTGCCAAAATACCAGGGATAACTTGATTGAGAATATTACTGAAGTTGCTAGGGTCTTTTAAAGTCTCCTCATAAATGACTTGGTTAGCTAACCCGCGTCGAAGTAACCGTGCGGAAATCATAGAATAAAAACTGCCGTCATCGGTATTGTCGGCATTGCGATCGCTCTGAGGGAGTAAAGTTAAAACAATATCGCATGGAACCTCCATCAGTTCATCGACTGTTTTCTCCACGTTCGCTCTATCTTCGGCTTCACTTGCACTGGTAGCAGACACGAGAGTGGGGCCTAGAATCAGGCTCTCAAACCCATAGCGTTTCAACCGTTCTTGTATTTGACCTAAAAAAGCTGTTTTGACTTTAAATTCTCCCACTTTTAATACGGCAATCCGAATCGGTCTTGATCGCTCCTCGAAATCTGAGTGACGACGATAAACGCCTCCTTTCGATAGTCCTTTTAGGATTTGACCTCTTTCCCCAATCCAATCATTTCCAAAAAGCAGAGGGGTTTCTTCTAACTTAAACGAAAGCGGCAAAAATAAGTCTTTGTACTGGCTGCTGTTGATACACTTAGTTGCTAACTGAAACCCATAAACAGCTAAAGCTTCTTCTGCTACTTGCTTGGATGAGGCTAATCGCTTTTGTCGCTCTGGGTAGGAAATTTTGGTTTCCTTAAGCAAATCTCCATAGTTTACCTCAAAACGCCTGGCTGTATCATCTGTAACACAGGGACGCAAAGCTGCCATTGCATAGTGAAACTCTTTTGAGTTCTTACCAAACCGAACAACCACCACAGGTTGTTCATCTGGTGCTTCTGTAAGTGCCACTTCGCTAATTGAACCAGGCTTACGCGCGAGCAGATCTTGTCTGCGTTCTCCTATAGTTCCCGCTAGTCCACTAATAGTAGCGGAACTATTCTTTTCAATATCCCGGACTTTTAAGCCAATCAACAGTTCTTGAGGTTTATGGCGATAGGGATGATTGTCGTAAAATTCAGCTAAATTACCTTGAAAAGTGAAGTAACTATGAGGAGTGAAAGCTATAGCAGCATATAGTCCTCCTTTGAATTCAAATGTTTCTGCCCAAAATTTAACCTCACGCTTAACTTCAACCTGATTTTCAGACCAAACTGTATCTGATGAAAAAGGCCGACGTATTTTCAAAATTCTGACGGCAAGTTGAGCGAGGATAGAAGGAGTTATCTGTGGATCTCGTACCCATTGGATCGAGTGTTCCCGCTCGCCGATATCCTCTCTCAACTCTTCTTGAATATCCGCTAATGCAGCTCGCCATTGAGTGGGTTCCGGCATGGGTTGATTGGGTGTTGCTAAAACCCAGAAATATTTATTTTCCCAGATAACAACCACATCGGGGAACTTTTGGCTAAATCGCCAACTCAAACGGTTTCCTACCTCGCGATCAACTTCAGGAGTCAGCCGAAAGCAGATTGAATTTATCTGTTCCGGGACTTTGAACGGAAAAATTTCACTCAAAAAGATACCCTGAGAGGTAACTTTTGGTGTAGAGTAGCCCTCGACGGCAGTATTCATGCGGCAACCTCCAATACAGAAACATTACAAATGGAAGTGAAGGGACAGGTGCTACAGCTAAAACCAGGATTCGGTGGAAAAATGGTGCTGAAATTAGCAGGGTTATCTCGGTAACGCTTCAATTCTTGCTGAAGCTGTTGAGCTTTCAAACTTAACTCAATCTCGAATGCTTTTAGGGTAGCAGGTGTGGCTGTGATCGCATCCGAACCTTCTCCAGTGTCTAGGTTATAGAAGGAGGCGATCGCTTTTTGTTGCGGATAGAGATAACTGACAGCCAAAAGGTAAATATACGCCTGCCGTTTGTCAAATTTCGATTTCCCCGTCTTGAAGTCCAAAACGTGCACTGTTCCATCTGGTTCGACAAAAATACAATCAATAGCAGCAAAAAAGTTGAACTGGTAATTTCCCTGGCGCATAAGAATCGGTTTGGGTACTCCCTCATCACCTCGGCTCAACTTGATGATGTTCTTACCTCGCAGAATAGGATTCTGGTGATAGTTGTTGAGGATAGAGCGAACTCGTTCCCGAACTTCCACCGACTCTTGGCTTAATTCCAGGCGCTCTGCCACTGTCTCTACTGCATCGGTTTGCGATAAAAGATCAGGGTTTTGATGCAACTCATAAACTCCCCTTTGTGCCAAGAGTCCAATCCGCTGAGGCTTGTTGTCTCGATTCAACAATGCCGCTACTTGAGGATCTCGCTTTCGCGCTCTAGCAAAACCCCGCTTCATATCGCAGTGACGGTGTTCTTGCCCCACTGGGGGCACAAACTCTGATAAAATCTTATGACTTACATAAGGTCGCCAAGTCTTATTCATGGGTTTAGCCCTCTATTGCAGAGGGCGGTGAAAAGTTCACTTTGTTAAGATTTCGTGAATTGCCACTTTTGCTGTGACCGGATCGGAAAGCTCGGTCTGGTTAGCGAGTTCCAAGGTACGCAAGCCTTCCAGCATTTGTGCCGCCGCTTCGCGCAGCACTGCATCATGGCTTGTTTTGTGCACTTCCTCCAGCAAAACCGGCAGGGGTCTACCGATCGAGAAGCACAGTTGTTCGGCGTGCGATCGCAGTGTAGTCATCACTTCTCCTCCAATGTAAAGTTTTGTAAACCAACGTCCACCTAACCTGCCAAGGCGAGGCTAGATTTATTATAATGCCTAAAGTGACCATGTTGACCACTTTGGTCAACATGACCAACTTAACCCCCTTTAAAGATAAAGTCAAGATAGCGTATGATGTTTTCATCAATAGGGATAAAACCGTGAGTCAGACTTTTGGTAAGCTTATTCGTCAAGTCCGCAAGGAAAAGGACTACAGTCAGCGCGAACTGGCGAAGCTGATCGGTGTCGATTACACTTACCTGTCCAAATTGGAGAATGACCATGCGGGTTATCCTCCTAGTGAGGAGGTCATTGGGGCATTAGCCCGTCACCTCGATTTGACCGAACGGGAAGATGAACTCAGACGCCTCGCAGGTAGGATTACTCCAGAGGATGCCCGTGTGTTTGAAGAACTGATTAAAAAGTATCAGGAAATGCCTGCTTTGCTTCGTCGGATGCGGGATGAACCTGACTTTGCACAAAAACTGCTGAGGGAAAATAGACGAATAGAACGTGAGGAGAAGCACAGGTGAAGGTAATCAAGCCGCCTCGGTTTATTCCCAAAGAAAAAATCGAGGAACGAGCGATGGATGTTATCAAACGATTAGAAGAAAAGCGAACACGCTCTCTATGGCCGATAGATGCAGGTTATATTGCCGAATCTCTGGGGTTGGATATGGATTGTGGCAATATCCCACCTGACGAGCAAGGTGCGATCGCCGCAATGATTCTGCCCACAGAAAAAAAAATCGTCATGAACGAAAACAATAGAAATCTCCCCCAAGGTTTTGAAGAATCTTCAATCGCTCACGAAATTGGACACTGGGAACTGCATATTGACCACGATGCAGTATTTCAATTTGTAGAACGCCGGAATCGAGGAATTGAGGCTCCCGTCGAACCATTTTTATGCCGCAGCAGCAATACTCAGCAAATGATGGAATGGCAAGCTCAGTATTTTGCCGGTTGTTTGTTGATGCCTAGGTCTAAATTAGAACAACTACAGAGGCGGCACAACTTAACGAATTGGCGTCATTTGTACGCAATGAAAGAGGAATTAGGTGTAACAATTTCCAATCTAACTAATCGCTTACAAGATTTAGGCTGGATTTACATCCCTAAAGGTTCTAAACAAATTTACCGGGGTAAAACAGTCTCTAAATAATTTTTTTATTCATGATAGCAATAGCCCTTTTGTATTAATTTATCAATTGGAGTTAATGAACATGGAATTCCTAATCATCGTCATTGCAATGTATGTGTTTTATGAGTTGGTTATCAAAAAGCGTGATAACGACTCTGCTGATCGGACCTACGTTCGCGGTCACACACGCAAAGGACGAATTCGGGTGAAACCTCACTATCGGCGAAAGCCCAAAAGATAATTATGATTGCTATTCACCTCCTAGATAATTATCTAGTCTTGATTAATTACGAAAAAGGATTTCTAGATCTTGTTCAACTTAGCCCACTCCTTCAGTGTACCTGAATATTTACCCCCCTCAAACACCCGGAGGATTTTGCAACTGTAAACGTTAATCCCGCATGATTCACTATATAAGGAATCCGGAGAGGATGTAGTTATTAGGGTCTATCAGTCCCCAAGATTAGGGAGTCAGAGGGAGGAGGAAAAACCCAGCAGTCTGGAAAGGCGGAAGCTCATCCAACCCAGTTCTCCTACGCGAGTGAAGTTACCAAAGGCTTTCCTAAGCTAGATTTGGGATGAGAAGTGGGAGCCCATCTGTGTTAGTTTTAGGGAATGAATCGGTTAATGTAGATGAAACTTGGAGATATTGTCAGCCGTTTGGTTATCGATCCTCGCAAGCTGACAGAGTACGCACTTAACCCGGATAACCCCAAAGGATCTGATAAAGCCCTCATGTTTGAGCGTCATCTTGGATTTACTCAAGATAACTACCAGCCTCTACTGCAACAGATTTTGCTTCAAGCCTTAGAAACAGAAGCGATTTTGCAGTCCACAGATAAACATGGACAACGCTATCAGGTAGATTTGGAGATTAGGGGAATACAAGAAGGACAGCAAGAAATTGTCCGCACGGGGTGGATAGTTGAATCTGAGAGTGATGCCGCTAGATTGGTTACACTATATGTTAGGAAAAGACCATGAGTCAACCTGAGCTATTTGATATCATTGAACTCTTAGTCGATTTGCCAAATTATCATCTGCGGGCCGGAAGTCAGGGAGCGATTGTAGAGTGTTTTGCCGCAGGTGAGTATGAGGTAGAGTTTGCCAATGAAGAGGGAGAAACTCTTGAGTTATGTACCCTCTCCTCGGAAGCGTTTCTCGTAGTTTGGAAAGCGAGTACGAAGAGTTGGCTGTCTGTATCTGAGCGGCTGGGGGCTGTGCTTTCCCGGTTGTCGGAGGAACGTCAACAGGAAGTTTTAGAGTTTGCTCGATCTGTTTATTCTCCTGGGAAAACTGGATGAATTCAGCAATTGCTCAACCCCACCCCATCCGGCCAATTACCCACAAAAAAGCCGATTCCACAAAGGCTGCTTTTCTATCTCCAGAAAGCTCAGTCGCCTCGGGTTTTAGGCTCAATCATCCTCATACTCAGCCCAGGAATTGGGGGTTTCTGAGACTGCCACTTTCAAGCGCACTCCCTCGGGTAACCGGCGCTTGGTTTCGTCGTAAATGTATTTGGCGATCATCTCTGCGGTGGTTTCGTATTCTGGGGGCATCACGTCATTGAGGACACAGTGATCTAATCCGCCTTTGGTGACGTCGCGTTTTGCCCAACGGAGGGTTTTGAAATCGGCCACCATGACTTCGTGAGGGCAGTATTCGGAGGAGTGCAGCTTCTGGGTTGTAGCTTCTATCCGCACTCGATAGGTATGTCCATGCATCCGTCCGCAGGGTCCATCGTAGTCTTTGATGAAGTGGGCGCTGTCAAAGGTGAATTCTGTTGTGACTTTCCATTTCGGCATTGTTTTTCCCTCATGCGATCGCCACCCGATCCGATTGGAAGAGCATAAGGAACCCATCACCGGCGGTTGAACGAAACCTTTATTATAATTTAATCGAGGGATTAACTATACTCCCTGACTGGCGATCGCCCTTAACTTCTGCCTCTAGCCCATCTCTTTCTTGAGGACCAACCTCGGTATCACCCCTCATGACTTTTGCCGCAATTCCCCGGTCCCAAAACTGGGCCTCTCCAGAGCAACGGCTGAGTAGTTTGGGGAATGGGGAAGACTCACCCTTCTGCTTGGAGCTCATCTACCCGGGCGATCGCTATCTTAGACGGATAAGACATCGCCGTGAACCCCTTGCTCTTTGCGTACAAACTGAAAAATATTGCTTGCAGGCTTCTGGAAGCACTGATGCTGGGTATAGAGACTCTGGGGCTTTAACTTGTCATCACTATAGTTGTCCCAACAATACATTACCTTTTTTTCATAAACCTGGTGATAACTGGGATTCTTTATTTATAAATAGCCAGACTCCTACTGCAACTCGCTATAAAAAGCATTAATTTTATCTCTAAATTTAGATGAAATTAAGGACATATTTCGTGGACTATTTTGTTGCTTCCCAATCTTCTATCTGTAATCCTGTCACCCGTTCAAACTCTGCGGTATTGTGGGTAACTAGCGTCAGATCATTTGACAGAGCGATCGCAGCAATTTGTAAATCTTTGATCCCAATCATCTCACCTTTTAATTCTAGTTGAGCCTTTAATCTACCAAAAATTAAAGCAGAAACATCATCGAAAGGAAGCGAAACAAAAAGAGTGATAAAATCATTCTGCTTGCGGTAGGTTAGATCGGGATTACGACTTTTAAAAGCACCGTAAGCCAATTCTGACTTAACAATTGAACAAATAAAAACTTGAGTTAAATCAACCTCTCTAAATTTCTGCCGAATTGCAGGCGATCGCCCATTTAAATATCTAGCCCAAACATTAGTATCCAGTAAATAACTCATGCTACTTCTTGTTGATCGGCTTCTTCTATTAAAATAGGCTCCTCTGCCAAACAGCCATAAAAACTATCGACAATTTCATGCAGTTGAGTAGTTTCTGAATTGGCTAGAGCGTAAACTATCGCTACCTCTAACTCTTGATTCGCTAAATATTGAGGCAATTGTAAACTGATTTTACCTTCAGCATCAACGCGAGTTTTATACTTAATTACTTGCATCCTATATTCCTCCTTTTTGTTGTAAAGCTTAATCTTAACATTAAAATTATAATCGTTTTTTCTAATTTCCGCAATTCTCGCCCCCTAAGATTTCATCGTCTCGGACAATATAGCGATTTTCTGTTGATTTAACCATTTCTGTTGCTCTTAACCTCAATTTTGGTGAATGTAGTCGAACCCTGTCCCAAATTGTCCGGGATGACGATCGCCTGGGGCTTTTGGGAGTTCAACCGCCCAAAAGTCTTTTGACTGCAACTGTTTATCTTCCCCCTCTTAACAGGTACATCGAGTCTCTACGGCAGGACTAACGCAATTTATAACATCGAGTCCTAAATGTAGAGGCGATTCGCGAATCGCCTCTACCTAAACGGGTTTGTTTTCCAAAAATGCGTCCTGTAAGGGTTAGAGTAACCGGAGATGGCGACGAGAAAGCGGTGCCATCTCCGGACTGTTTACTCTAAAAAGTCGATCGCAATTTGATCGCCCACTTGTATCCCGAGTTCCGCAGCGCGTCCTCCGCCTAGTTCTAGAACATGATCAATGGGGGTATTTGGCGGTCCGTAGAAGGGACAAGGGTCGGTGGTACAAGGGGGAACATCGGCAGCGATCGCTAAGACTTCTCCATCCCGCAAAAATATCATATCTAGGTTAATTTCAACGTTTTTCATCCAGAAGGTGACGGGTCTGGGGGGATTAAAGGGAAACAACATCCCCCGATTTGGGGCAATCTCACTTCGGTACATCAGTCCGATCGCCTGTTGTTGTGGCGTGGTTGCCACTTCTAAATCAATCGTTTGGTCCCCGATTTTTGTTTGTGCGGTAATGGGCAAATCTTGTCCCCTCTCTATTTGAACGATGGGTGAGGAAGGCACAACCTCCCGATTGGGTTGGGCGTCGGCAGAAGGGGGTAACCCTGACGGTGTACACCCCAATAAAAACAGGCTGAGACTGGTGACGAGCAACTGGGCTAAACTATTCATTATGCTACGGGTTAACGGTTACTGGTTTGATTCAATTTGAGAGGGAATAGTTGCGATCGCCGACCCACAAATTAACCGGGACGGCCTTTCCTCGCGGATTTACTTTGAGTTGGATGATTAAGGGTTCTAGTTTTTCCTCCTGGTCCGTCAAGTCCAAGCTTGCCAAAATTTCCTCCCGTTGCGATCGCATGAGGTCAAATTTTTCTCCCTCATATTCCACCAAGTCTTCTGAGGTTCTTCCCTTAATCATCACTTGATTTTCCCCTAATTCCGTGGGGCGATCGCTACTTAATCTCACCGCTACCCAAGGCGTTGGCGCGTCCCCAGTTTTTTCCGGTGTCGGCGGTTCCAAAATTACATAGAGGGTCAAATCTGGGTCTAGCAATTTAGCATCTGGATTACACTGATTCTTCCGATTTCGGGGTTGTTTATTCCGGGGACAAGGCACAGGTGTTCCCGGTAGGTCTTTCCATCCGGGAATTTCTTCTAGTTTTTTAAAGCTGGAAATGTTATAACTGACCTGATTAGAAGAATTTCTAATAAATTTACTCAAGTTGACAGGTTCGGTTTCTAAGGTCACTAATTTGCCATTTGCTTCGGTATCCACTGCAAAAAATGCCCCGGTTAGCATGGCGGAAGTTTGAATGACTAGAGGAATTAAAAATCGGCCTAACACGAATCTGGGTTTGATTTTTTCGGGAGAAGAATGCTGCTCGTTTTGCATAATTGATAAAAACCCCTTTTAACAACCCTGGAGTAACAGTAGGAATTAAAAGCAAGCCAGATGCTTGCACTCCAAAATTGTAGGTAAAGAACTGGGAAAAAGGCTATCTCGTTATTTTAAATTACTTTGCATGAGGGTGGGCGATTCATTCTCTCGTTAACTCTTCGTCTTCAATGGATTTAATTCGACTGCCTACGGCTAGGCCAATAGCAATTGTCGCCATTCCGCAGAGAACAAAGACGATGGATTTTAAGACTAATCCGGTTTCATACTCTAGGACTCGGGTGAGAATTTGCAAGGTTAAGAGTAGGGTTCCCCACCAAAAAATTCGCCGATCGCCTTGGGTGAGACCCTGACGCATCAATCCGTATGCTAACAAAAATAGCAGGATGTTAAAGATTAAGGGACCCAGCAGGGGTAAGGGTTGGATGCCAAAATGCCAAAATAGCATCCCGGTGGCGATCGCAATCACGAGGGCGATCGCATGATTCAAGTAGGCATCGGGGGATGAAAAACGCCGGAAATTATCCCCAGGGCTGCTAAAATGCCACACCAAGGCCAGCCAACTCCCGAGGACGATCAGTATATCAAGGAGGTAAGCGAACCCTTGTTGGAGGGGAATTTCGGCAATGGTGGGGTCCCACGGCGCGAGGGGGGAAGCGGAGGACCAAAACCAATGGAAGGAGATGACATAAAACGAGAGGGCGAGAAAGATTAGAGCAAAGGTGCGGGCGACTGGTCGAAAATGGGGGAGCTCTTTGCCTCCCTCAAATAGGGAGGTGACTTGCCAAGGTTGATCATCATAACTCCAGAGGAGGGCCGGGGGTAGGGCGTAGGCGATCGCCAGCATCCAATGATTCGGTACATTCAGCAGACTGAACCCCACGATTAGATTGACTTGCATCGACTGAATTAGAACCAGGGTCGCCAATCCAAAAATCCAGGGCGATCGGCACCAGTAGGCTAGGGGCACTAACAGGAAGGCGGAAATTAAGGGCAGATGGAGGACCACAGTCCGGATCCAAAACAATCCATCACCCTGATACACCTGGGCTAAACCGGGCCAGTATCCTGCCCCAATTAACAGAGTCGCTAAAATTCCACAGCCGGTCAAACGTAAGCTATAGGCCATGACCAGGACCGCCCCCCCCCAAATTAACCAAAATTCTCCCAGGGACGGACTCATGAGGAAAATTTCCCCAATCAGGCTCATGTTTAATCCGAGGAGGAGGGAACTCAGAAAGAATAATCCATGTCCCGTGCGGGTTTGCCATCCCAGGAAGCGATGCGATCGCCCCAGGGGATCGCCCCACAAATAGAAGGCGCACAGATTCACAGCAATGAAGATTCCCACCAATAGGGCGGTTTTGCTTTCCCGGGACCAGACCTCCCAATTGGCTTGGACTAAGGCGATCGCACCGCTACTGATCAGCAATGCGCCCAACCCCACCAAGATGGCAACAAACCGATTCTGATTCGGGCCATCGAGGGTTTCAAACCCATAGCGACTGGACAATTCTTGATACTGCTCCTCGGAAATCAAGCCCTCCATCGTCCATGAGCGAGCCTCTGTGCGTAATTGGCGGCGAAACTTTTCCGAAACCATGCAGGGAAAGGATAAAAGATGACAGCATTGAAGGGCAAAAACCCGCTGGTTGGGTTGGGGGTATCAAGGGTGATAGTCCCCCTTGAGGGGGCGGGGACCCCGTTGTTCAGTTCACAAGGGGTCAAGAGCATCAGCGTCTGGTTGGGGGCGGGTTTGGATGAGGGGCTAGGGGTTTACTTAGATTCCGGATCGAGTTGGGATCTGCCGTTACGAATGACGCGCAACATTTCGGAGAGTTGGCTTTCCAGGTTGTAGAGGACGCGATCGGCATAATCATCCGCCCCTTTTTCGATCGCCTCCGCTTCAGCGATCGCCCGGGACCTCATCTCCTCTAGATCCTCCATCGCTTGCCGTCGCAACCGTTCGATTTCCGAAATAGTCTGTTCCTGGGCGGATTCGCAGTCAAGCTGGACCTGTTGGCGCAGATGGTCTGATTCTAGCTTTGCCTGTCGGACAATCCCCATTTCATCGAGAATTTGGGCCGCCCTTTGCTCGGCAGCTTCCAAAATTTCCTGGGCATATTGTTCGGCTTGAACAATGATTTCGTCTTTGTGGCGGATGATTTCCTCTACTTCCTCAAAGGCAGTAGGTAAATTCAGCCGCAGGAGATCGAGCTGCTCTAGCAACTGCTCCTCATCCACCAGGGTCCTTCCCGTAAACGGGATGCGCGGACTTTCGAGAATCATCTCCTCCAGTCGGTTTAGTTCCCTCTGGATATCTAGGAGTCCCTGCTCGTGCTCGGGAGATTCTTCTGGGAGACTCGATCTGTCGTCTGGGTCAATCCGGGCTGTGTCTTGGCGTAACATCGGTAGATATCAAGCGCAACGTGCTGGGGAACAAGGTGATCGATGGAGCCGCCAAATCGGGCAACTTCCTTTACTACACTACTGCTTAAAAAGCTGTATTCGTTAGAAGTTGCTAAAAAAACGGTCTCGATTTCAGTAGCTAGGGTTTTGTTGGTATGAGCCATTTGGAGTTCTAGCTCAAAATCCGAGAGCACTCGGAGTCCTCGTAACAGGACACTCGCCCCTCGAATTCTGGCATAGTTCACCGTCAAGCCCTCAAAACAGTCTATTTCTAAATTAGACAAATGGGGGGTCGCAAGGCGAATCTGCTCTAAACGCTCTTGCACGGTAAACAGTGGGGTTTTATTGGGATTGATGACCACCGCCACAATCACCTGGTCAAACAGCTTACACCCTCGCTCTATGATGTCAAGGTGACCTAGGGTAATGGGATCAAAGCTGCCCGGATAAATTGCAATCACAAGAATTTAGTTAGATTCGCAGTTAGGGACTTTAGAGAGCAAGTCCGGTAGCCTTTCGGTTAGGGCAAATGTGCCGTTTGGACATTTGCTTTTGTTGAAATGGCAACGGCTAATGCACCCCATCATACCACCTTTAGGATGACTGGCAACTCAACTTCCTCTTTTGTTGATAGTTAGGGTTGATTTCTGACCCCGGGACTGCCTATTTTTACGGGAATTTTTGAGAAGATATCTGCTCGCGGTGAACAGTTCAGGTCATTTGGATTCTGACCCATCAATTAAAGGTCAAATCAGGGATTTTTATAAAAAAAGTGAGGCAGGCCGTAGGGTGCAGGGTAGGAGTGCGATCGCTCAAAAATGATGCTCTTAATTGGGCTGCCCTACAATTGACGAAGGTCACGACTTCGGCAAAATATCAGGCATAAAGACAGAAGATGGAGACATTTTTCGATTAAAACTGAGACTTGGGTCCTCGTGAGGGGGCTGCTGCCGCGTCATGCACTCTGGAGGCTCTGCCTCCAGTCCGGAAGCAAGGGCTTATCGTTGCCTATTGTACCTCTCACGGCTTGTTCCTCGTCATCAGAGCTACAGGCGCTTAAGCCGCAGAAAGTGCGTGACGCGGCAAGCAGCCCCCTCACGAGGACCTTAAGGCTTAAGGACTGAAGGGGACCCTACGTGGCCTCATCCTTCATCCTTCATCCTTCATCCTTCATCCTTCCTCTGGGGACTAGATATCCGGAACCATGACATTTAAACTCAGGGGAACGCATTCAATTTCTACAGGTGTAGTCCCTCTGAGTTCCCCATCCACGGTCACTTTTTGGGGAGGATTGGTGGTGACTTTGATGCGATTTGTCCGCAGGTATAGGACATCATTGTGTTGAGAAGCGACTCCCCGTAATGCGCCTGTCATCAAGCTAGAAACCGCTCCCAAGGTACTCATTTCGGTCTGGGTCGATAGAATCGTGACATCGAGCAATCCATCATCGGGGATGACACCTCCGGGTCCTTGGGCCAGGACTGAGGTGGCGGGTGCAGCATTGGCAACGGTGACAGCGATCGCCCGCAGTCTGCTGATTTCTCCATCCATTTCCAGCTCGACATCAAAGGACTGAATATCCCAGAGTTTTTCGATTCCCGCGACTAAATATGCCATTGCGCCAAACCAATTTTTGGCCTCGCGATCGGCTTGTTCGACGGTTTCGGCTTCCCATCCAATTCCGGTGAGCAAAATGCAGGGTTTCCCGTTACAAGTTGCGCCATCGATCGCCCGGATTAGTCCAGATAAAATCGTCTGACAGGCACCGGGTATATTGGTGGGAATTCCCAAGGCAACAGAAAAAGCATTGGCAGTCCCTCTGGGGATCACCCCTAGGGGAATTTCTGTCGTAATTAAGGCTTCAGCGACTGCAGAAACCGTGCCATCGCCACCGGAGGCAATCACTAAATCAACCCCTCGGGCGACTGCCTCATGAGCCAGTTGACTCGGGTCTAAATCGGGTTCCGTATAGCGGATATCCAGGGTAATTTCTGGTTCTAAAAGTGAGAAAATCTGTTTGAGTTCGGCCTCGGGATTGCCTTTTCCAGAACAGGGATTAAAAATTAAGCAAGCTGAACGGGTGCTCATTCGTTTTCTGCGGTTCCTTCCTGAGAGGTTTCGACGGTATCTTGTATGGGTTCAATATAGTGGCTTTCGATGAGAAATGCCCCTTTTTTAAAGCGGACGCTCCAATATCCGCCGGGTTTGCGATCGAAAATCGTCCCTTCTTCCCCCAGGCTGACGGCGTTGGGTGGACGGAGCATGGGGATGGGTTCTGCGGTTTTCAGGTAGGCGGGTAAAGCGACAACCCGGACGCGATCGCCCAGGGTAAATTCTTTTGACATTGCTTTGAGAATTTTGAGGACTTATCTCTTAAATTTTAAAGGATAAAATCCATCTCGTCCCAACCGACTAAATGGTGGTATGATTGAAGGATAAAGGTAATCAGGACTGACCTGAACCCTATTACCTTAAAATTTCTTCAATCTTCTACCTAATTAGAGGTATTAATCAACGTAATAAGGCCCTAATCTCTCCGGGAGAGAGCCAATGCGATCGCCCCTTGTTAATCCGTCGGCTTTTGATACTGTAACTCTCCCTATTTTCCGAGGTGGGCTCATTCTTTCCAACCGAATACTTGGGCACCTAGCTGCGGACTATCCTACCCCCGGTGTTCATCGGACCCTATTTCAATTAACAATAGGAATACACTTCCCAATAGACTATCGGAGATTTTGAGCCACAGCAGTGCCAGCGCAGGCGAGCAGGGGCAACCTTAAAATCTACAGAAATCGGTAAGATCCGCTATTGCACCCGTAACTTTTATGAGAAAACATAAAGTCTCGACTGCAATGCTAACTGACTTTCGCTGATTCTCTCCTATTCTCTCTTAACTGCGTCCTCATGACCCAAGCAACAATGACTGCAACTGATCAGACTTCCATCTTTGAAACACTTCTAGAGTATCTGCGCCGATCGCGAGGCTTTGATTTTGTTGGATATAAGCGTTCCTCCCTCCAGCGTCGAGTCACCAAGCGAATGCAGGTGCATCACATTGACAACTTTGGGGATTATCTGGAGTACCTGCAAGCTCACCCCGAAGAATTCCCCGCCTTATTTAACACCATATTAATTAACGTTACTAGCTTTTTTCGAGATCTCACGGCATGGGAACAGTTAGCCACCCATACCCTGCCGCAGATTATCAAACACAAATCCCCGGATGAACCTCTGCGCTTCTGGACTGCTGGTTGTGCCTCGGGAGAAGAAGCCTACACTTTGGCTATTTTACTGGCAGAAGTCCTCGGCATGGAAGAGTGTCTGCGCCGGGTGAAAATTTACGCCACCGATGTAGATGAGGAGGCTTTGGCACAGGCACGGAATGCCAGCTATAAAGCCAAAGACATCGAGTCCATCTCAAAGGAGTTCCAGCAGCGATACTTTAAGCAGGTGGGCGATCGCTTCGCAGTGGATAGGGAGCTCCGTCAGGTGGTGATTTTTGGTCGTCATGACTTGATTCACGATGCTCCCATTTCTCGCATAGATTTGCTGGTATGCCGCAACACCCTGATGTATTTTAATGCGGAAACCCAAAAGCAGATTTTGGCTCGCTTTCATTTTGCTCTCAAAGACACGGGCTGTTTATTTTTAGGTAAAGCCGAAATGCTACTCACTCACTCCGATCTGTTTAGTCCCTCAAACTTACAGCACCGGATCTTTCAGAAAGTGCGAAAAATGGACCGGCGTGAGCGCCTCTTAATCTTAGCGCAGAGTAAAAAAGAAGAAGCCGGAATGCGTTCGGCTTTAAATATCCGGCTGTTGGAAGAGGCTTTTGATGCCATGCCCGTGGCGCAAATTGTAGTGGACTCTCAGAGCAATCTCGTCCTAGCCAATCAGTTAGCTCGGTCCCATTTTGACATTGATAGCCTGGACCTGGGACGACCCTTCCAAGATTTAGAAATTTCTTACCGTCCCTTGGAGTTGCGATCGCCGATTAAACGGGTTTACAAAGAAGGTAACTCGATTCTCTTTAGCGATGTAATTCGCACTAAGAGCGATGGCAGCATTCAGTATTTGGATATCGAACTCTCTCTCTTACAGGAAAATCCCAGGAATCCCCTCGGCGTGAGTATCACGTTTAACGAAGTTACTCGGTATCACCAGCTACAAGAGCAACTCGAACGGTCTAAGCAGGAACTCGAAACGGTGAATGAGCAACTCCAGTCTAGGAAGGATGAACTGGAGACGACCCACGAAGAACTCCAGTCCAGCCATGAAGAATTGGAGACGACCAACGAAGAACTCCAGTCTACCAATGAAGAGTTGGAGACGACCAATGAAGAACTTCAATCCATCAATGAGGAACTGCAAACCATCAATGATGAACTCGGGCGAAAAACGATAGAACTGAATCAAGGTAATGCTTTTTTAGAGTCTATTTTTGCCAGTCTGCAATCAGCGGTGATTGTGGTAGACCGTCAATTTCAAATTCAAACTTGGAACGAAGCGGCCCAAAAGCTCTGGGGACCGAAATCTGATGAAGTGCAGAATAAATCTCTCTTTGGTTTGGATATTGGCTTGCCCGTGGAACGTCTGCGCGAACCCCTTTATCAATGCTTGAGTGGAACACACCCGGGTCAAGAAATCCTCATCAATGTGTTAAATAGTCAAAGTGACTTGATTCAGTGCCGCCTGAGTTTTAATCCGCTCAAAGATGGGAGCAAAGAACCTCATGGGGTGATTCTGTTCATCAAGGAAGTTTAACCGGGTCTGTTTTCTTGAACCGGGTCTCTTCTATCCCCTGAGATTTGGGCCTGGATTTCCCTAAAATAATTACCGGATAAACCGGGAGTCCCCACTGAACTCCCCCCTTGAGTTTTTAAATTTTTTTTTCGGTTCGGTGGATGCAATCTGCAATTAGCGACTATCCTAAAGTTAGACTGAAACGGTAAGGAGAAATAAGATGGAAATTTTAACGGGGCAGGTTGAACAGGCTAGAGAGCGTTTAGAGCAGATGCAACTACTCGCTCAGGAGTTTTCCTTACGTCCACCCGACTTGTTAGAACAGGTGTTTGGCGAACTCTCAACGGCATTGGAAGAACTGCACGTTGCGACAGAGGAGCTTCAAGAGCAAAATCAACAACTGCTCTCGACTCGTGGACAAGTAGAAATAGAGCGGGAGCGCTATCAAAAGTTATTTGAAGGAGCACCGGAAGCTTATTTGGTGACCAATGCAGTTGGGGTGATTGAAGAAGCGAATGCGGCAGCCGAACAGTTATTTAATGTGCGTCGCCCCTTTCTGATAGATAAACCCCTGGCAGTTTTTGTGATCCTAGAAGAACGGAGTGCCTTTCGCAGCCAACTAGAGCAACTCAGAACTGTGGGACCCTTAACGGAATGGGAAGTGCAAATGCTCCCGCGCGATCGCGAGTCATTTCCCGCTGCAATTTCTGTTTCTCCAGTTCAGGACATCCCGGGAAATCCCATTGGCTTTCGCTGGTTAATTCGCAATATTAGCGATTTAAAAGAAGCGGAAAAAACTCGCCAAGAGCTTGCCGTACAACAGGAATTACATCTCGTTAAGTCTCGATTTATTCAAATCCTTTCCCATGATTTTCGCACCCCCTTGAATACGATTCATCTATGCACCCAACTCCTAGAGCGATATAGTGACGGAGTAAAGCAATCTAAAATAAATCCACTTTTTGAAAGAATTCGGGGAACCCTTAAACAAATGACTGTGCTTTTAGATGAGGTTTTAATTTTTAATGGAGACAAATCTTCCTGTGAACCTCATTTTTCTCAAGTCGATTTAGAAAAGTTTTGTTGGAAGCTGATAGAAGACTACAAAGACCTATATAAGCCGGGAGAGCGCTCGATAAATTTTCATGCCAGTGGAGACTGTTTCTCGGTTTTTACCAATACCAAATTGCTCATACATATTTTTCGGAATATCTTATCAAACTGTTTTAAATTCACTCAAGAATTTAGCCAAATAAACGTTTTTTTACAGTGTGAAAATACCCAGATTATTTTGAAATTTTGCGACCAAGGCTTAGGAATTTTACCCGAGGATCTCCCTCACCTGTTTAACATCTTTTATCGAGGGAATAATATCGGGGATATTCCCGGGTCGGGTTTAGGATTGGCGATCGCTAAAAAATCCGTAGACTTGCTCGGTGGGGAAATCTCCGTGGAGAGCACCGTCGGCGTGGGTACAACTTTAACCATTACCCTCCCCACCCACTCAACCTCAAAATCCTTACCCTTACCGTTAAAAACAAGCCTACTCTCACGCCTAGAATAGACTTTTCACCGGAGGCTGAGGGGAGTGAAAAGGAGGATAGGCTAACCCGGTTCACCTCTGACTCCAAACAATTTCAGTGGCTCAACATTGGCTCCCCTATTTAACCACAGCCCCTGTGGTTTGCCGCGAGGGACCCGGGCGGTTTTGTAACCAGGCAAATAACGCAGCATTGGCTAACAAAATCACCGTAATAATTGCCACAATTTGCAGCATGATACTATAACGCATTGACTCTCCTCATTTTAATGAAACCGGAAATCAAACTAAATTAAAATGCTCCATGTGGACATGAGTCACGGGCACATTTAGCTCGTAAAATGCCGCTTCTACCCCATCCATCATTTTCGGTGAGGCACAGATAAAATACTGACGACTTCCGGCATGAGTCGGCATATATTTTTCCAAAAGCTCTTTATCCACATAGCCGGTTTCCCCTTCCCAATCATCCGGGGGTTCTCTCAAGACATGGACAATGGTCAGGTCTAACTGGTCTTTAAGTGCTTCTAACTCTTCCCGAAAGGTAATATCATCCCAGGTTTTGCTCCCATAAATCAACAAAAAAGGCCGGTCATCTTTTCGTTCACAGGCGGTTACCAACATACTCATCATGGGTGTAATCCCAATCCCTCCAGCCACCAGAACAAATCCAGCGGTATCCCAATATTTGTCAATGGTAAAAGTGCCATAAGGTCCATCGAGGAAGGCTTTCGTCCCCGGTTTCACGTCCTTAATAGTTTTGGTGAAATCTCCTAATGCCTTGATGCTAAACTCTAAGCGTTCGGCATGGTCTCCAGAAGATGACATGGAAAAGGGATGTTCGCGCATCCGAAAGGGAGAAATTTCTAGGGTAATCCAGGCAAATTGTCCCGGATGAAAGGTGATGCCTTCATGACCTCTGGGTCTCAATGCCAAGGTCCAAACATCTCCGCGTTGGGGGATGACTTCTTCTACAAGATAGAGTTTTCGCGTCATTAACCAGGGTTTAACCAGGCGAACATAGATTAATAACAATAAGGCTAAAACCCCGACCGAACTCCATAGCACAATTTTCCAGAAGAAGTTTAAGTAATAGCCAACGCCGACAGCGTGTGCGATCCCAAAACCCACGGCACTGACGGCTAAAATGCCATGAGCAATCCGCCATTCCTCATAGGGAATTCCCAGGCGCTTGCGCCAGACGGAAGTTATCACCAGAATAATCAGCGCTACGGTGCCCGTCACCGCAAATCTCGCCCGCCAAGGTGCTTGGAAAACGTTTAACAGTTCTAGGGTCTCCGGTTCGTTAATAAATAAAATTAACGGATGGATAATAATCAGGGTAAAGGCGACGAGAGAAATGTAGCGGTGAAACTGGAGGATGATATCAATGCCATAAGAAGACTCGATGTGATGGATCCGGGCGGTTAAGGCAAACTGCAAGGCAATCATCGCCAGTCCGATAAACCCGAGGGCAACGGAAAATTCTGTCCAGAAATCTCTCGCTTCTGGAGGAGCGTGCAAAATCAGCACCAGCAAGGGTAAAAGCGCGATCGCAATATATAAAGCAATCCAGAACGCGGCTACCGCTACTGGACTTCTCATCAGTAGGCGTTGCATTCTAAATCTCCTTGACGAATATTTGCCTTACCATAAGGGTAAGGGTAAACGTAGGTGGATGCAACTGATATCTATCTTGAGGATTAGTTGGAATCAAGGGTGAGAAATCGGGTCTGTTGTTCTATCTATCTTCATGAGAGGGAACGTTGATCCATCCCATTTCCTTGCTCCCTTTGTTTGATCCCGCTCTCCAAGGTTCAGGAGCCTTCTGGGGCGGCGATCGTCTAAGGTGGGATGTAGTTATTGCCATTATCAGTCCTTATGCCGAGCTTTTCCTTATTTCGTCGTCCGTCCCCAGACCCGGTAAATCCTCCTGTATCGGGTGGTTTGGGCACTTTTGGCGGCGTTTATACCCCGTCGATTTTGACCATTCTCGGGGTGATCATGTATTTAAGATTTGGATGGGTGGTGGGTAATGTTGGCTTAATTGGCACTTTAATTATTGTCACCCTCGCCACCTCAATCACCTTTTTCACGGGTCTCTCTATTTCTGCGATCGCCACCGATCGCGTCGTGCGAGTGGGGGGAGCCGACTACATGATCAGCCGGTCCCTGGGAATTGAAACTGGCGGTGCCGTGGGTATTCCCCTGTATTTTGCCCAAGGACTTTCTGTCGCCCTATACACCATTGGGTTTGCCGAAAGCGTTGTGGAGGCATTTCCGGAATTCAGAACCATGCAACGGGCGATCGCCCTAATCACCACCCTCGCTGTGGCCCTGCTTGCCATGAAATCAGCCCGGACCGCCATCCGTGCCCAATATTTCATCATGGCGGCGATCGTTCTCTCTCTGGTTTCCTTTGCCTTCGGCAGTCCCGTCGAGAACACCGTCATCGAACTATGGGGCGCTAAACCGGAAAATTCCGAATCCTTCTGGGTGGTTTTCGCCGTCTTCTTCCCAGCCGTTACCGGCATCATGGCGGGGGTGGGAATGTCCGGCGACTTGCGCGACCCTTCCCGTTCTATTCCCGTGGGCACCCTCGCTGCTGTAGGCACCGGCTATGTGATTTATATGGGACTGCCAGTCCTCCTCGCTATGCGGGCCGATGCCAGTACCCTGATTGCTAATCCCTTGATTATGCAACAAATGGCCTTCTGGGGACCGGCTATTCTCCTGGGAGTCTGGGGGGCGACTTTATCCAGTGCCTTGGGGAGTATTTTAGGTGCACCTCGGGTCCTGCAAGCCCTAGCAAGGGATGGCATTTTACCCTCTGGTCTGAAGATACTCGGGAACGGAAGAGGACCGGATGATGAGCCGTTTATCGCCACCTGCGTCACCCTGGGGATTGCTGCCCTCGCTGTAGCGGTTGGGGATTTGAATACGATCGCCCCGGTCCTCACCATGTTCTTTTTAACCACCTACATGGTGTTAAATGTAGCCGCAGGCATCGAAGGCTTTTTGCAAAGTCCATCCTATCGCCCCACCTTTCGGGTCCATTGGGCGATTTCCCTCCTCGGTGCCGTCGGTTGTATCGCCGTGATGATTCTGATTGATGCGATCGCCACCGTGGTTGCTGGAATTGTCGTCCTGGGAATTTATATCTGGTTAGAACGTCGAGAACTCGAATCCGCCTGGGGAGATGTACGCCGGGGTCTGTGGATGGAAGTTGTACGGACGGGGATTTTTAACCTCAGCCATGAACCGGACACCAAAAACTGGCGACCTCACATTTTGGTGCTTTCCGGTGCACCTACAAGATGATGGAGTTTGATAGAACTCGCCACCGCCTTCACTCACAATCGCGGGTTAATTACGGTTTCCAGTGTTCTCCCGAGTGGGTCTAGGGATACGGCCCAACAAACCAAACTGGAAGCCACGATTCGGGACTATTTAGAAAAGCGGGGAGTTCAAGCCTTAGTGAGATTAATTACCGCCCCAGACCCCTTTGTTGGGGCGGAAAATTTAGTAGAAATTTATGGACTCGGACCCTTAGTGCCGAATACCATTGTACTGGGAGATAGTGAGGAACCGTCCCATCGCGATCGCTATTGTGACATGATCGCCAACCTACACCAAGCCAAGCGGAACCTGATTATCTTTCGGGAAAATGCCGACAAGGGGTTTGGTAAACGTCGCCGGATTGATGTGTGGTGGGGTGGATTACAAGCCAATGGCGGTCTGATGTTGATTTTGGCCTATTTAGTCCGAACCAGCAGCCAATGGCAAAATGCCCAAGTCTATCTCAAACTGGTTGTCCCCGATCGCACTGCTGCCGAGTCTGCCGAAGCGAATATCGCCTCCTTGGTAAAACAATTACGCATCGGTGCCATTCCAGAAGTTCTGGTTGCTGATGGACAATCCTTTAATGAGATTCTGCATGAGTCTTCCCAAGACACGGATCTCGTCTTCCTCGGCATGGCCACCCCTCGCGAAAATTATACGGATTACTATGAACAATTACAAGCTCGCGCTGCCGGTTTACCCACCACAATTTTTGTCCTGGCTGCCCCAGATTTTGCCTTTGAAGAGGTGTTAACCGACAATGCTTAATGCCGGATTTGTAGAAACATCATTCTGAACGGATTCCCTCTTAGTTTGTAGTAACGACTTTAGCAACAACCGGCGGGGGATAAATCCCCCGCCTAATAGCTAAAGTCGGTTAAAACCGACTGAAAATATTAAGGTAAAAGGGTTTCATCGGTTGTCAACAGACATCTTGTCCCATTCTCAACACCTATAGGGTTTTAAACGTTGGGGGGCTGTAGCAGCGCTTCTATGAGCGCCGCTACGTCGGTTAAAAACCGACTAATAACATTACTGGAGAAGGCGTTCAGTCGGTTTCAACCGACTTTAGCTATTAGGCGGGGGATTTATCCCCCGCCGGTTATCGCCCCCTTCAGTCGTTCCCACAAAACCCCGCCCAATCGGGCGGGGTTTTTCTTAATTAATTTCAAGCAAAAGTAGATGACCCAAAATCCGGTGGCACATCCTGAATTCGTCCAGGACCGATCGCCTGGATTGCTTCTTTCAGGGAAACATCCCCGGTATAAAGTGCGCGTCCCACAATCACACTATTCACCCCTAAAGGTTCCAGGGCCAGCAAACTGAGCAAATCCGTCAGGGAACTCACACCACCGGAGGCCACAATCGGAATATCTATGGCCCTCGCCAGTTCCCGCAGGGCGGGAATATTCGGTCCTGCCAATGTTCCATCGCGATGAATATCCGTATAGATAATCGCCGCCACGCCTAATTCCACCATTTGTTGCGCCAATACCGTCGCTAACACTTCCGAGGTTTCCAACCATCCCCGGGTGGCAACTTTGCCATCTCGCGCATCAATTCCCACCACAATGTGACCCGGAAATTCTTGGGCGAGTTGCTGGACGAGTTCCGGTTTTTCAACTGCCACAGTGCCGAGGATGGCGCGATCAATCCCGAGGGATAATAGATTGGCAACCGAGGCATAGTCTCGCAATCCGCCACCAACTTGGATGGGGACGGATATAGCGCGGGCGATCGCCTCGATGGTTTTCAGATTACGCGGTTCCCCCGCTTTTGCCCCATCCAGGTCCACTAAATGCAAGCGAGTCGCACCTTCCTCTACCCATTGTTTGGCAACCGCCACCGGGTCTTCGTTAAACACATCCGAGCGATCGTAATCCCCCTGATACAGACGGACACAACGACCTTCTAATAAATCAATCGCTGGAATCACTTCCATAAACAATCTGACCTCAAATTTTACTCAATTACTATGGCACGGGATGAGATAAAAGTCATCGATTGCAGCTCAAGTTAAATCCTGACCCTTTCCCGATCCAATTCACCACCATCCGTATAGTTTAGCTATCACTCCCAGGGGGCATTTTCGGGAACTGGCAGGAGAAGCATGAGCTTTTTCCTTCTCAGTTTTCCCTCCTGCACAACAAGCTGCGATCGGCCCTCGTGCAGGGGCTAACACCCGAGAAATTGCCTCCTAATTGTATCAAACATCCGGCCACTTCCTTGAGAAGTTTTGCCGAAACAAAGCCACTTAAGTTCCTCACTCTTTCAACCCGATCTACCATTATGTGTGCAAAAGGTATCGACGTTTCCGATTGGCAAGACCCCGTAAATTGGAATTCCGTAGCTCGCGATGGCATGGGGTTTGCCTTTACAAAAGCAACCGAAGGCGCTACGTTTGTGGCCGATTCCTATCGCAGTAATTGGGCCGCAATCAAATCCCTGGGGATGCCACGGGGTGCTTACCACTTCTATCGTGCCAAACAAGACCCCCGCGCACAAGCGGATATTTTCCTCAAAACGGTGAAACTCGAACCGAATGATTTGCCGCCGGTTTTGGATATTGAATCCACCGATGGGGTCGGTGCAAGTTCGATTATTCGGGATATTACAACTTGGGTCGAAATTGTCGAAAAAGAAACCAAGCGTCGCCCGATTATTTACACTTTTCCCAGTTTTTGGGAACGGATTGGTGATCCTAAAATTTTCACGGATTATCCCCTGTGGATTGCTCACTATCAGACGAACAATCCCTGGGTTCCCGGGGGGTGGGATAATTGGACCTTTTGGCAATACACAGAAAGCGGTAAAGTCAGCGGAATTAATGGCGGTGTAGATATCAACTGGTTTAACGTCTGCCGCCAAGGAGGGAAAGGCTCTCATGTTAAGTATATCCAAATGTGTCTCCGGGATAAAGGATTCAATCCCGGGTCTATTGATGGGGTATTTGGCGCAACAATGCACTCAACGGTGATGGCCTTTCAACGGGCGATGAATGTTACCGTGGATGGGATTGTGGGAATTCAGACTTGGGCGGCCTTAGTGAGCACTATTCAACCCTCGACCCAAGTGCAACCGACGCCTCCCCCGATTTATATTCCCACGCCAACACCGAGTCCGATTCCCCCGCCCACTCCTGCACCTCCTTCGCCTCCCATTCAGTCGGGTCCGACTCCTGTAATTCGGTTGATTGATGTCTGTCGATTTTATCAGGGATTTTCCCATCAAAATCAAGCATTAAATTGGTTGCAGGGTCAATTATCTCAGGCGAATTTACTAGAATTTGCCCGTCGCTGGCGGGGTCATGCTTCGGCGTCATCCCCGATTAATTTTGTGGATGTTGCAAAATTTTATCAAGGATTGCCCATGCAAGACCAAGCGATTCATTGGTTGCAGGGTCAGGTTTCCAGTGGGATTTTAACCGAATTTGCCCGGTGGTGGCGATCGGGAACCCAGCAAGTGGCGACTCAATCCACAAGTATCAGTTTGGTGGATGTTTGTGATTATTATCAAAGCTTGAGTAACCAAAAGCAGGCGCTACAGTGGTTGCAAAGTCAGATTCCTAACAGTACCTTATCCGAGTTTTCTCGGCAATGGCGTAAGTTGGCCTCGGTTCCGGTTTCTGCCAATATTTCTTTGGTAGATGTCTGTCAATTTTATCAGGGATTAAACCATCAAAAAGAGGCCATAGAATGGCTGCAACGGCAGCTACATAGTTCGGTGTTGGATGAGTTTACCCGCAAGTGGCGGGGTTAAGGGGTTAATGGGTCCAGGTTTGACGCTTCCGAGTCACCCCTGAGATCAAGTTAAATCGGCGCGAAGTCGGGGCAATTGTTCAGCAGTTGCCCCGATTTTTATTGAGGGGCAGGATTGCTTGTCAATTTTTCTGTTGATAATTTTCTAGGGAACTGTGGAATACTAAGAGACATAATGTTTTTCTGGGGCATTTTTACCACTGCTATGACTCAATTACTCCCTCAGTGTCAGCAGCTACAGGATCAGGTCGATCGCATCCTCGAATTGTTGCATCAAGAACCCGCCTTGCGACAACAGGATATCACCGCTGTTCAATCTTCTCTGAAAAAGGCCGTGGCCCCTAAGTTTGAAATTGTCTTTGCCGGGGCTTTTAGTGCGGGTAAATCCATGTTGATTAATGCCCTGTTAGAACGCGAATTACTCTACAGTGCAGAAGGTCACGCCACGGGAACCGAGTGCTATATTGAATATGCCGAACCGGACCAAGGGCGAGTGGTTCTCACGTTTTTGAGTGTTCGGGAGATTAAAGACCAGATTAAGGCTTTATGTGAGCGTCTGGGAATCGCAGACGCTACCAATATTGAGGAACCCGAAGTTCTCAAACTGTTGCGGCAGATTGGAGAAGCCAAGCTGACTAAAGAAGGGGGGGAAAGTAAATCCCAGTTAGCCAAGCAAGCGAAAGCATTAATCTTATTGCTGGATGGATTTTCCGAAAATAGCAGCCGCATCCATCCGGTGAATAATAACACCTTTTCGATGGAACAGTTTAACTTTTCCAACCTCAAAGAGGCGGCAAGTTATGCCCGACGGGGTAGCAATAGTTCGGTATTGAAACGGATTGAATATTACTGCTATCATCCCTTGCTCAAAGATGGGAATGTGCTGATTGATTTACCGGGAATTGATGCGCCGGTAAAACGGGATGCAGAACTGACCTATCGCAAGATTGAAGACCCGGAAACCTCGGCGGTGGTATGCGTCCTCAAACCGGCATCGGAAGGGGATATGACGACAGAAGAGACGGAATTGTTGGAAAAGATGCGGTCTAATCCAGGAATTCGCGATCGCGTCTTTTATGTCTTCAACCGCATTGACGAAACCTGGTATAATACCCAACTGCGGCAACGGTTAGATGACCTAATTGTTACCCAGTTCCGAGACAACAACAACCGCCTCTATAAAACCAGTGGATTGCTGGGATTTTGGGGAAGTCAAATCAAACAAACCAGCGAACGCGATCGCTACGGATTAGATTCCCTATTTGCCGAAAGCGTCAAAAACACCAGCATTCAGGAAGATACCCCGCAATTTGTCAACGAATTTAACCGCTACTGCGCCAACTCGGGGAAACTCTCCCCCAGTCAATTCAAAATTGCGGTTTACAGCTACGAAACCCCCAATGAGAACTACGTCCGCATCCTCAATGAATGCGGAACCTCTCTCATCAATCAACTGATTTCTGATAGCGGGATTGAGGAGTTTCGCACCAGCATTACCAACTATTTGACCAACGAAAAACGCCCTCTCCTCTTTAAAACCCTCGCCAATGACCTCCAACCCATCTGTCTCGTCTTAAGTCGCCATTACGTCCAACAATATCGGGACTTAGAGAGTCAACCCGTCAACATTGAAGGGTTAAAATTGCGGCGGATGGAACAACTGAATAATGACTTACGCCGCCTGGGAATGGCCTTAAATGAACATATCACCCAAGAGGTGAATGAAGTTGTAACCAATCAATGCCTCACCTTTGAGGAAGACTTCCGTAAACTGAAAGTCCGCATGGTTTGCCGTATGGATGAACTGTTGAATACCTTCTCAGTGGAAGAAGCGTATCGGCAAGCGACTTTCACCCATCCTCGCAACTCAACTGCGCCGTTATTGGCAATTTTAGTGGAGGCTTTTTATTACTTGTCTAATGAATTAGAGGAGGTATTGGCAGAAGAATCAGAACGAACGGTTGCCAATTATTTTGCCTATTTAATCGAGCGAATTCGCCGTCAGGAGTATTATCGAGACTTATGCCGATTAGTGGGCGGTGATGCGGGATTAGAACAGACGGTTAAGAATTTGGAGGTGCAAGTGCAGCAAGCGATTCGCGCTGCGGCGAGTACGGAATGCGATCGCTTCGTGCGGGAGAGTCCTCGCTTTTACGATGAAGGCACTTTTTCGATTTATCAGTTCCGAAAAGTGCTGCAACAAACCTCTCAAAGTTTTGATTGCATCAGCATGAAAGATGCAGAACCGGCGATTCGCCAGTTGTTAAAGTTGGATTTTGAACCGAAAGTCAAACACACGATTCAAAGTACCTTCCGGCAAACGGTGAATCAAACCCTAAAAACTCATTTGTTGCCGTTAGTTAAGCAGCAAGAGGAGATGATTCTCCAACAATACAACCGGGCGCGATCGCACCTAGAGAAAACCTTAGAACGAGAAGCACAGGAGCAACTCGATAGTAATCAAATCCAGTTGCAAGAAGTCCAGAAGAAAATGGCTGATTACAATCAGGTGGTTTCTGGGATTAATAGCTGTTTACAGGCGATGCTTTTAGACCGCTATCAGTTACCTTTGGCTAATTTGCAAGAGCCGATTATAGAGGTGGAACCTGTTGAAGTGGAAGATGGGGAGTTCGCCGAGGTGGTGGAGATGATTTAACGCGATTACTGTCAATAGGGTAGGATGTGTTGTGGCACATTTTACCCTATTGACAGGGTTATTTGGATAAGATACAATGGAAACGGTAATTTTTAGTTTAGCTACTTGTTATGAGCAATAATTTTGAGCCACTACGAGCGGATGAGGTTGTGTCGGTCGACAATTCTTTGAAAATATTAGTTAACCATCCAACATTCAAAACTCATGAACTAACGGAAGCCCTAATAACTCTACTAAAGAATGCCGATCGGATATTTCAAGCAGATAAAGTAGACGAAAAAATGAAATGGGGTGGCGAAGGAATCACAGCCCAAGTATTAAAATATGGAGCGGATGGCTGGCAAAAAGGAAAAGTTAGAATTAGCTTGGAATTTTGCCCAGATGAGCCAGAAGTAAAAAAAACATCGAATGAACCCAACACCAGCGAACCTGAATCACCCCTTGATGAGATTCGACGGATGCAAGAATGAGCAAAACATTGCCTCATAATAGTAGCAAAACCAATTAGGCGGCAGAACCGCAAAATGCCCCTGTCATGGCTCTGCCCTGACACGAGCATTTATTATTATATAATACTCTAATTCTTGTGACTTGGCTCTGCTGAGTCACGCACGATTGGAGGCTCTGCCTCCTGTCTATCTTTAATCTACTAAAAATCCATGAGTAAAACGCCTAGAATTCGGATTCCGCCCGCAGTTAGAGCTTATGTGTTGGAACGCGATCGCCATCAGTGCCAAAGTTGTGGCAAAATGGAACAAGAAACCGAACTGAATATTGATCATATTATTCCTCTGGCGATGGGGGGGTCCAACGATATCAGTAATCTGCAAACCCTTTGCCGTCAGTGCAATCAACGCAAAAGTGCCGACTTAGACCCTCGATTCCAGCGTCGGTTTGACTTATAATTGCTATAATTCGGATTTAAGGGAAGAATGAGGGGGACCGGATGAGGGATGAAAGACAACCAGGGACCGTCTTTTGTTCTAATCAAATGCCTGCTGCTGGGATGCTTCCGCCTTCATGCTTCCGCTTTGATCCTTCATCTTTCCATGTCCAATGACCGATGACAAACAAAAAGCAAAAGAGCAAATTCTCTACCTGTTAAAGATGCAAGGGGCCACCAGTGCGACGGACCTGGCAGAACAGTTAGAGGTGTCTCCCATGGCAATTCGCCAGCATTTACAGGCACTGCGGGGAGAGGGTTTTGTTGATTATTCGGAACAACGGCGTCCGATTGGGCGACCTGTGAAGTTGTGGCAGTTGACCGATCGCACCGTGAACTTATTTCCCAATACTCATGCCGACTTGATGGTAGAATTTCTGAATAGTTTTGAGGCAGTGTTAGGGGAAGCAGAATTAGAGAAAGTTTTGGCGGAACGATCGCGCCGACAAGTTCAAGGGTATCGCGTTCAGTTTGCCACATTAGAAGGGGATAACGGTCCAAATTCATGGCAATCCCGACTCGATCGCCAGGTGGAACGCCTTGCAGAAATTCGGACCAAGGAAGGATATATGGCAGAGGCGATCGCCCAACCGGATGGGTCCTGGTTATTCATCGAAAACCACTGTCCCATTGATGAAGCGGCGCGCACTTGTCGATTGTTATGTCGGTCCGAACTAGAAGTTTTAAAAACCCTATTTGGACCGACAGTTACCATCGAACGGGTAGAACATATTATGGAAGGTGATCGGCGTTGTGCCTATCAAATCACCCCTAATTCCTAGCCCCAAAACCACCGGACCGCATCTTAATGAATCCGGAAGGTAAAAGGCAGACGAGTGTAAGCATGGAACGGATCATTCAAATTTTTGACAATCGACACTTCCTCATACAGTTGCTGTAATTGTGCCGTTAGTGGGTCCGGTTCCGGAGTCGGAACCAGTGCTTTCAGGCGACTTCCCAGCAAGCGTTCAATCAGGATTTGTTCAAATGTGCGAGTTTGGGGATATTCCTCCAGGTTCCAATCATCACCGAGTTCTGCTAATTCCGCTGCGGCCAAAATGGCATCATTCAAACCGCCAATTTCATCCACTAACCCCAGTTTTTGTGCTTCTTGACCGGACCAAACACGACCTTGAGCAATCTCACTTACCTTTTGGGCGGGTAGATTGCGAGACTGGACAATCAGGTTTAAGAATCGCTGATAAATGCGATCGACCATTTGCTGAATAATCGCCATTTCTTGGGCGGTTCTCGGGCGGGTAATCGTATCAATATCCGCATAAGGTCCGGTTTTCACCACATCCCAGGTAATCCCCTGCTGATTGCCCAAACTCTGGACATTCAGCAGCATTCCGAACACGCCAATGGAACCCGTCACCGTATTGGGTTGAGCAAAAATTCTCGACCCATAGCTAGAAATCCAATACCCACCGGAAGCGGCGACATTTCCCATTGAGACTACAATGGGTTTGCTTTCGGCCATCAACTGAACCTCACGCTGAATCACTTCCGATGCGGTGGCAGAACCTCCGGGACTGTTCACCCGTAAGACAACCGCTTTGACATCCTCATCGCGCCGTAAGTCGCGCAATTGTTTGGCGAGGCGATCGCCTCCCACCTGAGTAGAACCGCCTTCCCCACTCACAATTTCCCCATCGGCATAGACTAGGGCAATTTGCGAGTCCGAGCGTGCCTTAGTCGCTCTTTGAGCGTCACTGACTGCCGCATAACGGGGTAGACTAATTTGCTCGAAGGTGCGGTCTTCCTCTTTTGTACCCGTGAGTTCCTTCAGTTGTGCGACGACCTCATCAAAATAGGCGAGGCGATCGACAAATCCCTGTTGTTCCGCTTCTGCTGCCATGAGCATTCCCCGGGTATTCACCACCTGCTGCACCTGTTGAGCGCTAATCTTCTCACGGCGATCGACCGTTGTCAGAAAATCACTCCAGATATCGCTTAATAACTTCTCCGTCTGTTGCCGACTTTCTGGGGAACTTTGGGTCAAGACAAAGGGTTCCACTGCGGACTTATACTTTCCGACCCGGGTCACCTGAACTCCGATGCCGTACTTCTCCAAACCTCCTGCCAAGAAAGTCGTTTCCGAACTCAACCCATTCATTTCAAGGACGCCGAGAGGATTGAGGAGAATTTCGTCAGAAACCGAGGCGAGGTAGTATTCCCCTTCACTCCAATCTTGGTCGTAGGCAATAATGGTTTTACCGCTGTCCTGAAACCGTTCGAGGGCCTCTCGCACTTCCCGCAGGGTGGCAAATCCGTTGCTGCTGCTGGAGGAAGTAGAGTGGAGGTAGATCCCGAGAATGCGATCGTCCGCTGTGGCAGCATCAATGGTTTCCACCACCTGCCGCAAGGTCATCGTACTCGGTTCCGAGTCCTCAGAGAGGGTTCGGGATAATGCTTCGGCAGTGGTGGAGGTGGGTTGAGAATCGGTGATATTCATCGAAAGGTCAAACACCAGCATCGAGTTGTTTTCGACGTTCGGTCCCGCATCTTTCGACGAAGTGGCGATCGTCCCAACAATAATCAAGAGTCCACCTAAACTCAGAGCACCTAAAACGCCTAATCCGACAATCGTCCCGAGGATACTAGCAAAGGTATATTTGAAAAAATCTCGCATTTTGCAACGGTC
This sequence comes from Laspinema palackyanum D2c, assembly GCF_025370875.1. NCBI lineage: Bacteria > Bacillati > Cyanobacteriota > Cyanophyceae > Oscillatoriales > Laspinemataceae > Laspinema > Laspinema palackyanum. The sequence continues at coordinate 492,186 of NZ_JAMXFD010000001.1, read as the reverse complement.
CTTTATGTTATCTGCGCTGCTTCCGGCGTCGGTGTTTTGAAAACAGACCCGAAATTGCGATCGCTTATCTCTTCTATGTTAATCGTTCTGGGACGTTCAGAAACCCAGCAACGGCAACGGCGGGGGCAACGGCGGGGGATAAATCCCCCGCCTAATAGCTTAAGTCGGTTAAAAACCGACTGCAAATCCCACTAAATTAAGACAAATACCACGGGATAACACTTTCAGTCGTCTTTAGACGACTTTAGCTGTTAGGCGGGGGTTTTATCCCCCGCCGCGTGGCAACACCCACCCCCGCCTAATAGCTTAAGTCGGTTAAAAACCGACTGCAAATCCCACTAAATTAAGACAAATACCACGGGATAACA
>NZ_JAMXFD010000001.1:490313-491718 GCF_025370875.1 Laspinema palackyanum D2c | reverse complement strand
CTTTCAGTCGTCTTTAGACGACTTTAGCTGTTAGGCGGGGGATTTATCCCCCGCCGCGTGGCAACACCCACCGGGTGTTGCCACTGGGGTTGAAGGGCCTCAGACTCTCGGAGTTCGGTGAGGGTGGCATTGCCGGTACAGAACAGAACTGTAGAAATTTCGGCCCGTAAATGTTCCACCAGGGTCTCAATTGCCGCCTCGGATTCTGCTGCTGCTTGCAAAAAGGGCCATGCTAAACCGGCGAGGTCCGCACCGAGGGCGATCGCCTTTGTCACATCCAACCCATTGCGTAATCCCCCCGAGGCAATTAAGGGAATAGACGGGGCGAGCGCTCGAATCGTGGTGATACAGTCTGCCGTCGGTAAACCCCACTCCGCAAACGTTGTCCCTAATCGGCGCTGTCGAGCATCCTTCGCCCGTTCCCCTTCCACCTTCGCCCAAGAAGTCCCCCCGGCACCGGCCACATCAACTGCCCCCACCCCTGCCTCAATCAACTTCTGGGCCATCTTCGCCGAAATCCCATTGCCTACCTCTTTGGCAATCACCGGCACAGGTAATATATTGCATAACTCATGAATTTTGTCAAGCAATCCTCGGAAATTTTTATCCCCTCGGGATTGAACCGCTTCTTGCAACGGATTGAGGTGCAGAATCAACGCATCCGCTTCCAGCAAATCGACTGCCTTGCGACATTCATCCACCCCATACCCATAGTTCAACTGTACCGCCCCTAAATTAGCAAATAACAGGATATTCGGTGCCAGCGATCGCACCGCAAACGTATCTCCCACCTCCGGTTTTTCCACCGCCACCCGCTGGGAACCCACCCCCATCGCCAACTGAAATTCTTCCGCCACCACCGCCAAGCGAGAATTAATCCGCTTCGCCTCCTCAGTTCCTCCTGTCATCGAAGATATCAACACCGGAGCACCGAGGGATTTTCCCAGAAACCGCGTTGTCAAATCAATATCCTGCCAATCCAGTTCCGGCAAACAACAGTGAGTGAACCGATAACGGTCCAAACCCGTCCCATTCACCCGAAATTGCACATCATCTTCCAGGCAAACACGAATATGTTCCGCCTTCCGCGATTGGGTTTCTTCCCCAGAGTTGAGATTTGTCATTTGTGGTTTGTCTTATGTCTTATGTCCTGAGTTGATGGAGAAGATGGGGAATTGCAACACCCGGCGGGGGATAAATCCCCCGCCTAATAGCTAAAGTCGTCTAAAGACGACTAAAAGTCTTGTCTTATTCTGTGGGGTTTTTAGTCGGTTTTTAACCGACTTTAGCTATTAGACGGGGGATTTATCCCCCGTCGGATGTTGCCACCCGTCGGATGTTGCCACCCGTCGGATGTTGCCACCCGTCGGATGTTGCCACCCGTCGGATGTTGCCACCCGTCGGA
>NZ_JAMXFD010000001.1:438783-490213 GCF_025370875.1 Laspinema palackyanum D2c | reverse complement strand
TGTTGCCACTTCACTTCACATCACCTTAATCAATTCAACCCCATCGCGATCGTCTACCTGATTGAAAAAGACCTTAACCTGTTCTTCCTTTGCCGTCGGGAGAGTTTTGCCGATGAAATCCGGATGAATGGGAACCTCGCGATGACCGCGATCGACCAGGACCGCCAACCGAATCAGAGAGGGTCTGCCATAATCCGCGATCGCATCCAACGCCGCGCGAATCGTGCGACCCTTGAAAATCACATCATCCACCAACATCACCTCCTTCCCTGTCAAATCAAACGGCATCTCCGTTTTTGCCGGAGTTCGCATCCCAATATTATCCAAATCATCGCGATAAAACGTAATATCTAAAGCACCCACCGGCACCTGAATCTGTTCGAGGAGTTCAATCTGACTTGCCAATATCTGCGCGAAGGGAACCCCCCGGGTGTAAATGCCAATCAGCACCAATTCTGACAAATCATTCGACCGTTCCACAATCTGGGACGCCAGACGGGTCACAGTCCGGCGCAGTTCTTCTGCGGAGAGGATTTCAATCACGTTAGCATTCATGTCAAGTCTGGATTGGAGAATTTATTAGTCATAGCGCAAAATGAGAGATTTGGTTAGGGGAGTAAGAAACCCCTCAAGTCGTGACTGTGCATATCTCCCTCATCCCAAAGTCCCTTTCACAAAGGTTAAACTCTCCTCACCCAAACTGGGGACCGCTTCAACGATCGCCACTAAATCGGGAGCGGGTAAGGATGCCGATAATCCCACATTATTCCGCAGAATATGCACATTTCCCTCAATTGACTCCAATAAATAGTCACTCGGTGCACCGGCGAGTTGGATTGTATCCTGACCCACTTCAAAATTTTGAATTCGGGCAAAATCCTGATTCCCACTCCCCACATAAAAAGGAACCGTTAGGACAAGACTGCGGGTCACTTGTAGTCGTCCTAACATGAAGGTATCTTGACTCGGACCTCCAATTAAGACATCAACCTCATTCACCCCAAGACTTTGAAACGTTAAACATTCCCCCCCAGTCAGGGAACCTCCAATGAAACAGGGACCCGGAACGACATCCACGCCATATAATTCACTCACAGACCCGAACCCGGTGATGGTATCATCCCCAGCAGTCCCGGTAAAAATCCCGAGGCGTTCTTCAAATTGTCCAAAGGCAATGTAATGTTCTAATCCTGAATTAAAACTCCCCGCTTCCACCGCCGCATTAACATCTGGATTCTTCTGTTTATAGCCAAATTCATTGAAGGAAGTGCCAGAACGTCCTTCGGTTTGTCCAAATAATCGATAATGTTCTAATCCCGATTGAAACAGTCCCGCAGTCACGGCATTAGCGACATCAGGATATCGCTGAGGATACCAATTTTCGTCAAACAAGAGCGATCCGGCCCGTTTTTCTGCCAATCCAAATTGGAGAAAATGGTCTATCCCGGAAATAAACGCCCGATTAATGACAGCATTGGCAACATCGGGATAACGATTCAGATAAAATTGCTCGTTATAGAAGGGAGAGATTTGGGTTCGACCTTCCTGGCGGCCAAACATTTGGAAGTGTTCGAGTCCCGATCGCAAATTTCCCGAATTTATAGCAGATTGGACATCCGGATAGGCAGTTCGGTAAAAGTTTTCATCAAATGCAACACTATTCATCGGTGTGTTAACCTCCAAACTGGATGAAGAGGAATCCGCAACTCAAAGTGATACTCAACCAAGTTAAAAAGCACCATCGGGTGAGTAACATTCCTTGGTGAATGCGTTCTGGAGTGATGGGATTGAGGGGGGTATTTAAGAAGGGTTTGGGTTTAGGGATGCCGCGATAGTAATTGATGCCACCGAGTTGAACACCGAGAATGACGGCGTAGGTGCATTCACTCCAACCGGAATTGGGACTGGGGTCTTGGGTGGCATCCCGTTGACAGATGCGCCAAATCTCTGGGAGGCAGTTGCTTAAAAGTCCTAAAGTAATTACCGTTAAGCGACAGGGAAACCAGGTGAGAAGGTCTTCGAGTTTGGCGCTACACCATCCTAAATCGGTATAGGGTTCATCCCGATACCCGACCATAGAATCGAGGGTACTGGCCGCTTTATAGGCGAAAGCTAAGGGTAAGGCCCCAACATGAAAAATCATCACCCCGGCGATCGCATAAAATAAGGGGGCCATGACGCCATCCACGGCATTTTCGGTAACGGTTTCTAAGACGGCGCGCATCACTTCAGATTGGCTGAGATTGTCTGTATCTCTACCTACATATAGACTTAATTTTTGCCGCGCTGTTTCTAAATCGCAGTCGGTTAGGGGTGCTAAGACGGTTTCTGCTGCGGTTCTTAAACTGCGACCCGCGAAACAACTGGCAAGGAGGATACTTTCGATCGCAATTCCCAATAAAGGATGCAAATAATAGGACCCCTGAATAATTCCCCATCCGATTAATCCGGTGGAGGCGACTGTCCCAGTCGCCAGAATAATCCCTGCAATTCGGCGAATAACCGGGTGTTTCCAGCGGTTTAAAACCCATTGGCTATAGTGAGAAATTACCCAACCCATCCCTTGAACTGGATGGGGCCAACCCCAAGGGTCGCCAATCAAAAAATCCAGATAAGCGGCGATCGCCAAAACGCCCAGTGCAAATTCTGTGGGTTGCACGATTGATACAGCTAACCTTATCGGTGAGGACATTAACTCATCTATATTATTAGCGATCGGTGCTTTTGGCTTCAATCTGAGTCTAAACACTCATTTTACTTGGGGAACAGAGGAATCAAACCGCCAGGGGTTATACCACAAAATTGGTTTCTTCTCCTTGGGATGCTTGCCAACTTCGGGCATCAAAGTACAAATCTTCGAGGGAAATGGTATAGAGAGATTCCTTCAACTTTTGGTGCAATTGATGCCAGAGGCGATCGGTTACCCAATCCTCTGCTTGTTCGCTACCCGGGGAGGTTCTTGGGAATGGATCAATTGTTTCACCCACCGCTTCTAAAATTTGACCCAGAGAGATTTGTGCCGGATGTCGGGCAAGTTGATAACCGCCCGTGGCACCGCGCAGGGATTTGACTAAACCCGCGCGGCGCATTTCCATCAATAATTTTTCCAAATAAGGGGCAGGTAAATCCTGGCGATCGGCGATCGCTTTTACAGAAGTTGGGCCAAACTCTGGCTGTAAACTCAAATCCAGCAGCGCCTTAACGCTATAGTGTCCTCGGGTTGTTAGCTTCATCCCTTAAATAGAATCTGATACTGCATCAAAACTTGGTTATAACCCTTTTCAACCGGAAGAGGGATTTATATTGAAAATATTCTGCTCCCTTCGTTGGATGCTTTCCTTCCTCATACCCCTCAAATTTTCCAAGCCGCAATGCGATCTCATCTTTGATAGAGTATCCACCCTTGCTTGCCTTGAATGTTCTCTCCCTGAAGCAGATACCTGTGCTTTATCCCTCATTTTATGGGACGGAACCCACCCAATTTATCCATTCCCCTCATCCGGGGACCCCTGTCCCTCCGGGATTTATAGCCCTTGCCTTCTATTTCGTCTATATAGTAACAAAGCGATACCGTCAAGACTCCGATGAAGGATACTGACTTGTTTTCTCTTCACTAGAAGCAACCTTTACAAACAAAATCCGCCTCGGGTTAACCCAACCCTTTCTCAATTGATTCTGATTGGCATAAGATGACATCAGCCCCATTACAAACCCCCCCTTGTCAACAGGAGTGCAACCCGACTCAAGCTTTTAAACGTAACCCTTTAACGCCTCATCATGTCCCTCTAACTCTCTGTGTTCCTACCCATTCTCTTCCTGAGCGCTTCAAGTCCCAACTCAATTAGCACAGTGGCTATTTCCGGGATAACTGACCGATGTTAACCCCTTCTTCAATCAATGGCGCTTCTTTCATCTGCCGTTGAACAACTCGATTCGAGACCATTACCTTCCTTAACCGGAGATCCGCTCGTTTATCCTCCCCATCTTTAGACCACCATTCACCCCTGTTCCCTTTCTATCCTCAGATAGGTTAGGGTCAATTCGACTTGGACCGGGCAGTACCTCTTATCAGTCCACCCCTAGCTATCACTCACGTTTGCCGATTCCCGTGAAGCCTTCACCATTCCTGATGCCACAGATAGGGTGAAAATCCAGTGACTATCCAATCAGATTCGTGTAATATAGTTTAATAATCTGACTGCCCGAAAAAAAAGTTCTAATTTTTAGCAACACTCGGCTAAAATAGAACTCGTTAGACCTATTGTTCATGGCGGTCGTTGTAAGTCAATGAGTAAAAAGAAAAAGATGGAACCCCTAGTTGGTGAAGATCTTCTCCAGAAAGTCAAAGATCTAGAGAACCTCAGCAAAGAAGAAAAAGCCAGAGAGTGCGGCTACTACACCGTTACAAAAAATGGGGTAGAGCGCGTCAATATGATGAAATTCCTCAATGCCCTGATTGATGCTGAGGGTATTGAACTCGATGGCAAGCAAAATGGTCAAGGTCGTGGCGGACGTAGCGCCAGCTATCGGATTAGCGTCCAGTCAAATGGCAACTTACTGATCGGATCGGCTTACACCAAGCAAATGGATCTCAATCCCGGTGATGAATTTGAAATTTCCCTAGGACGCAAACACATTCACCTGCGCCAAATCGATAAAGATTCTGACGACGAATGAGTTCCAGACGGCGATTCTGTAACGGCTACTGCCAATCAGGTCGCCGCAGTTAAACCAGCGACAGAAAGCCGACTCATCGGGTAGAGGACAAAGAGGGTTGTATCCCAACCCTTACCTAGTCTTTTGAGTAATTCTGACGCTTGGTTTGGAGCGGCGGCAAGTGCCAAAATCCTTGCCGCATCTAGTTCTGAAGAGTTCAGCCGTGAGTGGTTAATGCCTCCTGAAGTCCAGAGCAAACTAATTCAATACCCTCAGTGCTGTCACCAGCAATCTCAGTGGATTCACGGTTCTAATTTGGCTTTCCGTCCTGTCATAACCGGACCCTGGCTTTCAATCTGATCACCCCCAAGGGAAGAATCGTTGGGGTGGGTGTTGGATTGGAGGTGAATCTATCAGTTCCCGGGTCATCCATTGACCTGGAGATGAACAGGTCGGCTTGCCGATCGCCACTGCAAAAAATCCCTTGTTCGGCGATCTCATCTCATCCTGACCCGGACCACCCCGTAAATCTATTCATCAATTTTTAACCCGCTTCGTTCCCTCAGTCTATCCTCCAATCGCAAGCAAAGGATCCGAGGAAACCCCCATAAATCCCTCAAAAACTATTGGGGTTTCTGAAAAAATCCCTGGAGTTCCATTGCCAAACAAGGATAAGGACGGAATTACCATTCTCTTTTGTCAGTTAATTCAAATCAGGCGATCGCGAATAATCGGATTGCATCAGCCGATTCCCTCCCCTGTACTCTCCCGCATCGGGGGGATCCCGCAACATAAATATTACCCTTCCCACCCTGACCGTCTATTCCCCTATAGGGGGATTTCTTGAGGATTCACCAACCCCTCTCCCTCTCCATTCAGGCTACTAATCTGAGCAATGGTCGCGATCGCTACCTGACATATATAGAGCGCCTTCAACAAAAGGGTTGAGAAAAATTGATGATCCACACCGATCGCAGGTTCAGGACCATTGCAAGACTCTCCTGATGGGTCACAACCCCCAACAATCTTTCCTCGCCAGCGCCACATCAACCGCAACTCTAACCCAAATTTAAAAACCGTTAATCCCCCTACAACCGCGATTAGAAATCAATAACCCAACCCCAAACAAGGCAAATCCCAGGGGATGATCGCACGTTCATGACTGACGCAAATTTTGAAAATCGACGCTAAATGCGGTAGAGGCGAGAAAGCGAATCGCCTTTACCGCATTTAGGGGTTAACTTTAAAGATTGCATCAGTCCTATGGAAAATTGGATGAGGTGGAATTCTCTAAGCCGCCCGATCGCCTTCGGCTAACTCCAGAGAGGGTGCAGCATTGGCCAACAGGACATAAGGTGCCAACGCCACAGAAACCGTGGCAACATTGCAAGCTAAAGAAATCCCCTCGCGATCGAGCAACCCTAAAACCCGATGCGGATCATCCGGGTCTACCACAGGTAATTGCCGCAATCCTCGGGCCGCCATGCGGTCTAACGCTTCACTCAGCAACTCATCGGGATAGGCATACAAAACTTCTAGGGTACAAATCTCGGCGATCGCCTGTTCAGTCCAAGGCACCGCCCCTGAGTCCGATTCTACCCGGGTACTTCCCGGTCGTTCTCCCAAGGCGATCGCCCGTTCAATATCCTGTAAACTAACAATTCCTATCAGGCGATCGCTCGAATCAAACACCAAAGCACTGTAAGACCTCCCCTGAGTCAAAGCTAACCCCGCCTCCAACACCGACTGAGTATCCTTCAACATCACCCAAGACTCATGCATCGCCTTCGCCACAGACATTTGCTGTAAAATCTCCAGATTGCGATCGGGCGCAACATTAAACCCCATCTGTTCTGGATTCAACTCCGAATCATTGCGAACCTTTGACCCTTCCACTAACCAAGCGGCCAAACCCACTGCCGCCATCAAAGGCAGCACAATCCGATAATCCCTTGTGAGTTCAAACAGCAATAAAATAGCCGTCAGGGGTGCTTTAGCCGTTCCCGCCAATACCGCAGCCATTCCCACCATTGCATAGGCAGGAGGGGCGGCTATATGAGGGGCGATCGCCGGTAAATTGGCGGCTAAAACTTTCCCATAAGCTGAACCCAAGGAAGCCCCCAGGAACATCGCGGGAGCAAATACCCCACCCACCAACCCACTCCCTTGACAGAACGCTGTTATCCCCAACTTGACCACCAGCAGGGCGATTAACAACGGCAGGGAAAACTCCACATCCTGAAGCATTGCCTCTACCGTTTCATAGCCAATGCCCAAGATTTGGGGCCATTGCAGCGCCACCAACCCCACCGCAACTCCACCGATCGCCGGATGAATCGGGCGGGGAATTCGACCCAGCCATCTCACTAGCGGCACCTCTCCTCGAAAGCAGTGACGGGCGAATTGAATGGTTTCTGTAAAGGCGATCGAGACTCCTGCGGCCAATAAACCCAAGCCTAAATACAGAGGGAGTTCCAAGGGAGAGCGCACGTCATACATCGGCAGGGTAAAAGCCGGTTGAGAACCCAAGCCAATTTGAGCAATTAACGCTGCTACCACTGCCGCCAGCAAGACGACACTCACTGCCGAAGTGGCAAACGTGGTTCCCAGGACCACCTCCAAGGCAAAAAACACTCCGGCGATCGGGGCATTAAATCCCGCTGCCAACCCAGCTGCGGCACCGGCACCCAAGAGTAAACGCTGGCGTTCTCGCGAGACTTGCAGCACTTCCCCCAACAGCATCCCAAAATTCGCCCCAATTTCCACGCTGGGACCTTCCGGCCCTAAAGAAGCCCCAGTCCCCAAAGAAACCGACGCTGCTACCATTTTCGTAACAGGTCTCAGGGGCAGCAGTTCCCGCAGGCCCTGAGTTGCCGCAATTAATGCCGAAATGCCTGGACCAAAATCGGGCCGATGCCAGCGCATCAACCCCACCACGGCTCCCCCCAGGGCCGGAATACAAGCCAAGGTCCAAGGTCCGCCTGGGGAAATGATGCCCATGACATCCTCCAGCATCAGGGTATGGATGAGGTGAATTAGGTAATGAAAGGTGACGATTCCCATCCCGGTGCTACTGCCAATGAAGACAGCCAGCAGAAGCACAACCGTTTCTGGGGTGGGCTGCAATCGGTTCAGAAAACTCGTTAGGGAGGACTTGGAAGGGGCAGGAGGGGCTTGCCCAGGAAGTAACAGGTCGGGGGGAGGGAGGGCTGTCATGGAATCACGATGCGGTGAAAATGTCGGAAATTTTAACTTTTGTTACTATTTTCTCATTTTCCCAAGACCCTGGAACGCTTTTGACTGGGGTTTTTTGGAACAATGGCAGGATTGCGGGATATTTTCCCCATCCACCTGAAAGGTAGGGGCGATGTCTGGGCAGGACTTACGCAGATTTTGAAAATTCAAGCTAAATGTAGAGGCGAGCAAAGGAATCGCCTCTACATTCAGGGTTTGCTCTCCCCAAATGGATAAGTCCTCTGGGGATGAGGACGGGTTGGGTAACGTGCAAAAACGGCAGTATCCCGGCGTCCCGATTCTGTTGGCGTTTCCGTTAAAAGTTCGCTGAAGATTAAGGGGGGAGTTTTTGTTGAATTCAGCCAGATCGGGTCAGATTGCCACCGCTTTCCCCCAATCCGGGCTGAGCGTTCTAGCTAGGCTGGATTCTGAGGGAATTCTAGGGATGGGGACGGATTCCCCAGTCCTTCGGGGCGATCGCAGTCGGTTATGACGGTTTGAGCTTTCATCGATTCTGCAATTTCGTTCATCGCCACTCACCGAAGGTAGAAAGGAAGAAATCAGGCGGGCTATTTTTATAATAGCTTATTTTCAAGCTAATTTAATCGTTAAATTTTAGAAAAATCCGGACAATCTCCCCCCAATTGAGTTCGGGTTCCTTCGTTAATTAAACTTCACCCTCGACCCCAGTCTGAGTTCAACCTGCTCTATAATAAAGTTCAAAGACAATGCGATTCAACGATCAGGGCCGGGAGACCGGACTCAGGCCAGTCATTTGATAGAATGAATGTCGGGGCCAGATGGGATCATCACAGGGTAAGCTCAAGGCACCCAGGAATCAAACCCGGATTAAACAAGGCACAGCAGGATGGATTCAAAGCTCCCTGGCCAATTTTTATTAACAAGTGCCACCACTTACTGACCTAAAAAATCTCAAACAGCAAAAGGGGTTTAAGTCGAGCAACTCAAGGGGACACCGATTCAAAACACAAAATATTTACAATTAATCTAAGTCTTTGTTTATCAATCTTGTTAGAGTAGAATGAGAGTAGAAATAAGGGAAAGCAAGGCACAGGGATAGCCTTAGACGCCCTCGGGCATCAGGTCCCCACCCTAGGACTCAATTCTCATCAGGAACAGGGGGCGATTTACCCGTTCCCACCGGGAGTGAGCTACCCCAGGGGATAGGGGGTTGCTCAAATGGGCCCGGTTTGACCCCAGCTAGAGCAGAATCCTGGCCTCCTGGGACCCTTGTCAGGAATAGGGAGGGCAGTATCAGCGCAGGGGGAGGGTTCAGAACCCTTTGGGGTCAGCCCAGGTGAGGTGAAATCTCCCCTAGGGCCTCAAAGAAAGATGGCGATCGCCGCCCCAAACCGAAATCCGGCGTAACTGTGAACATTCAATCCTTTCAGGGTAAATAGGGTGAGTGGGAAATCAGACCTCAAAATGCTCCGTCCTCTGTCGTTGGTGAAGCACCAGGCGTGATCAGGGATTGAACTTATCACCCCGACAGTCAATCGCCCACCGATTCAAAGACTGCAACAGCAAGACCCTTCCACCGAAGGCAAATTGCGATCGCATGAGCTACCCCAATCCGGGTTTCTACGGAGTGAAAACTCACTCACAGAAGCCAGAGAACCCCACCCCAGTCAATCCTTAGAACCCAAGGAGTTTGAAATTGTTAAATAAGTTTGTGACCTTCATCCGAATTTCCGCTTTTTCGGGTATAACAGGAGAATGCTGCCATAAGTTTCTAAAACCTGGTTAACTTTGAATATAGTTATCTCTATTTTCTCCTTCTTAGAGATTTAGCGTCAAACGTACAACCTGACTGATAGACCCCATTGCGACTACAACCGAAATACACCCATGCAAGAGATGCAAAACCAATTCACAGTTCACTTCTGGGGCGTGCGAGGGAGCATAGCCTGTCCCGGGTCCGAAACCGTTCGGTACGGTGGTAATACACCCTGCATTGAGATGCGAGTGGGTGGTGAGCGCCTAATTTTTGATGGAGGGACGGGCTTAAGGGTTCTAGGACTATCCCTGCTATCACAGATGCCGGTCAAAGCTTCAATGTTCTTCACGCACTCCCACTGGGATCATATCCAGGGGTTTCCTTTTTTTGTACCCGCTTTTATTAAAAACAATCGGTTCCGTATTCATGGAGCAGTCGCGCCTAATGGAGCCACCATCGAGCAACGCCTCAACGATCAAATGTTGCACCCAAATTTTCCGGTGCCGTTGCAGATTATGGGTGCTCAACTAGAATTTCACGATATCCAAATCGGCCAAGTCGTGCAAATTGGAGAGGTCAAGGTTGAAAATGCCCTCCTGAATCATCCCGGAGAGGCAGTCGGCTATCGGGTAAGTTGGCGCGGGTATGTCGCGGCTTACATTACGGATACAGAACATTTTCCCGATCGCCTCGATGAAAATGTCCTCTGGTTAGCTCGCGATGCTGATGTGATGATTTACGATGCGACCTATACCGATGATGAGTACAACTCCCCCACCTCCAGTAAAGTCGGTTGGGGACATTCCACCTGGCAGGAAGCGGTCAAAGTTGCTAAGGCAGCCAACGTGAAAAGACTGGTGATTTTCCATCATGACCCCCTGCATAATGATGATTTCCTAGATCGGATCGGTGAGCAAGCGGCTCAACAGTTTCCGAATTCCCTGATGGCAAGGGAGGGACTCTCAGTCCAGTTAATTACCCCCGGGGAAGAACCAGCGGTTCATGAACCGCAACAGGCCAAAGCCTCGGTCTAATCTACACAGGTCAGTCTAAACTCAAACGGGTGAGGCTTCAACATCACTGAGGTAGAGATGGAATGGTCCAGTCGCTGCTGAAGCATCACCCGATTTTACGGGCGATCGCCCCACAGAATTTTCAAAATCCGCACCCTTTTCACGGGAGAAATTTTGGGTACAGTTTGGGGAGTTTCCATTTATGTGTCAAAATGTAAACTGTGTGGATTACCTCTTCTCTAACAACGGCTCTGACTCCCGCCTCTGTTGCCCTGGGAAATTTTGATGGCATTCATCAGGGACACAGACAGGTCATGCAGCCTATTTTAAGTCCGTCCTTGCGCCGTCAGCCGCTTTCTGTCCCTCCTCTGACGGCAGAAAGCTATGGGGAAAATTCTCCCCCCAATCCCAAGGCATCCCTCGATGATGCCTCGGAAACAAGTTTAGAACCGTACCCCACCCTCGTTACCTTTAATCCCCATCCCCAGGAATTTTTTTCCGGGCAACGGAGGACTCTGTTAACCCCCCTGAGTGAAAAGGTTAAATATTTAGAAGCGATCGGGGTTCAACAACTCGTTTTGCTGCCCTTTGACCAGGATTTAGCCAATATGACCCCAGAAGCCTTCGTGGAAGAGATTCTGGTAGGACAGCTCAACGCTCAACAGATTAGTGTGGGGCAAGATTTTTGTTTTGGGCGGCAACGCTCAGGCACGGTGACTGAACTCAAGGCGATCGCCGCTCGTTACGGGGTCAAAGTTCACCTCGTTCCCTTAAAAACGGCCAACGGCGATCGGATTAGTAGTTCGGCCATTCGCGAAGCCCTCCTCCAAGGCAACCTCAGACAAGCCAACTCCATTCTGGGACGACCCTACAGCCTGATTGGAGAGGTGGTGCAAGGCAAGCAGATTGGCCGCACCATTGGATTTCCCACCGCTAACCTCCAACTTCCCCCAGAAAAATTTCTCCCCCGCCACGGGGTCTATGCCGTGCGGGTTTATGGTGTATCCAGCCTCGGGGAAGAAAAGGCGGCGATGGGGGCCCTGAATATTGGGACTCGTCCCACCGTCGATGCGATCGCCACCCCCACTGTCGAAGTCCATCTCTTAGACTGGTCCGGGGATTTATATGGACAAACCTTGACATTGCACCTAGAGCATTTTTTGCGTCCCCAACAAAAATTTGACTCCCTAGACCAACTCAAAGCGCAAATCCAAACCGACTGCGACACCGCCCGAACCCTGTTAAGCCCCCAAGAGTAATCCCGTTTCATACCAAATCCGGTACTCATACAAGTACCGGATTCCGTATCACCCAATTTAACCGTAAGCTGGTAACAGGGATCTGTTCTCAAAGGCGCGATCATCGAGTCTGAAATCAATCCCGCTTGCCAAGATTAACTCTGGGTGATATTGAGCGAATTATGAGAGAGCGTGTAGAAAAACTAACCCATAACCTAAGCCAGACCATTGTCGGCAAAACCGATGCTATTCGCCTGGTGCTCGTGGCCCTCTTCAGCGGGGGCCATGCCTTGCTCGAAGATGTCCCCGGCGTCGGTAAAACCCTGATTGCCAAATCTCTGGCGCGTTCCATCGCCGGAGACTTTAAACGGATCCAATGTACCCCGGACCTCTTACCTACCGATATCACCGGGACTAATATCTGGAATCCCAATAGCGGCGAGTTTCAATTTCTCCCCGGGCCCGTCTTTACCAATATTCTGCTGGCAGATGAAATAAACCGGGCCACTCCCCGCACCCAGTCTGCCTTGTTAGAGGTGATGGAAGAACAACAAGTCACCGTCGATGGCGTTGCGAGGACTGTTTCCCATCCCTTTTTTGTGATTGCGACTCAGAACCCCATTGAGTATCAAGGAACCTTTCCCTTACCGGAAGCTCAAATGGACCGCTTTACCCTGTCCTTTTCCATTGGGTATCCTAGCGAAGGGGAAGAACTGCAAATGTTGCAGCGCCTGGAACATAAAGGGTCCAACTTCCGGGAGTTGCAACCCTGCCTGGAACTGGATGAAATCCTGGAACTGCAACGTCTTTGTTCTCAGGTGCGGGTCGATCGCTCCTTGCAGCAATACATTGTCAATCTAGTTCGCGCTACCCGAGAGTCTGAGGATATTACCCTCGGTGTCAGTCCCCGGGGTGCAGTCGCCTTGCAACGCGCCACCCAAGCGCTGGCTTTTCTGGAGGGTCGAGATTATGCGGTTCCCGATGATGTCAAATTTTTAACGCCTCATGTCCTCTGCCACCGCCTGATTCCTTCGGGAGGACGTCGTGCTAAAACCATTGTGGAGCAACTCTTGCGATCGGTTTCCATTCCTTAACGGGTACAGGGGAGGGATGGAGTATTGAGTACCAGAAGCTATTGAGTTAGCTTTCAGCATCCATCCCTCTAGCTTGAGATATCAATTTGCGCTCCATGATGATGAACATGATATTAAGGTTTATAAGAACAAAAATCTTCCGACGACAGGGGGTGCGATCGCCCTTCGTCCTGTTTCTATTGCTGCTGTTTTGGAGTGTCGTCATCTCCTGGCAACTCGCCGAGGCGATCGAACCTCCCCCCATCACCACCGTAGACCCCGTCCCCGAAAGCTTGCAACTTGGACAAGAACTCTACCTCAATACCTGCGCCACTTGCCATATCGCCCCCCCTCCAGCCATCTTCCCCACCGAAACCTGGCGGGACATCATCCAAGACACCAACCACTACGGCATCCAAATCCCACCCATAGTCGATCCGGGCCGCCTTGTCCTCTGGAATTACCTGAGACTTTTCTCCCGCCTCCAAACTCCCGACACCCCCATCCCCTACCGCATCCGCGACTCCAACTATTTCAAAGCCATCCATCCGAGAGTCGAACTCCCCGAGTCCCTAACCCTCAAAACCTGCATCCAATGCCATCCTGGTGCAGAACAATACAATTTCCGCAGCTTAACCCCAGAGTGGGAGAATGCTGAATGATTTTGGGATGGGGGAGATGGGGAGGATGGGGGCGATGTTCGTAGTAACGACTTCAGTCGTTGCTCTTTTTCTTGTTCGTAGTAACGACTTCAGTCGTTGCTCTCCTGTTATGGCGATCGCCATAACAGGAGCAATCTCAGGATCTACCGCTTGCCTGGTTGGAAACTGGATGCAGGGCCTGACATGGGCGTTACTTGGCATCAGCCAAGTAACGCGGTAACGACTCAAGTCGTTACTACGAACAAAAGAGAACGACTGAAGTCGTTACTACGAACTTCCCCCATCTCCCCCAATCCCCCATACCCCCATCTCCCCATCCTTCACTCATCCGTTCGGTAGAAATGATAAAATTCATATCAGTTCCAACTCCCGTCAGCCAATCTGTGTAAAATACGGGACATAAAACTGGCTGAATCAAACCCTCTTAAAAGTAGTGCTACTGTCCTGATATGCTTAAAAATCTGCTAGGCGACCCCAACGCACGCAAGTTAAAAAAATATCAACCCACCGTCGTTGATATCAATCTCCTTGAAGAAGAAATCCAGGCCCTCGACGATGAACAACTAACGGCTAAGACAGCAGAATTCAAAGAAATGCTCTCCAAAGCCAAAACCATCGCCCAGGAAAAAGAGATTTTAGACGACATCCTCCCCGAAGCATTTGCCGTGGTGCGAGAAGCCGCTAGGCGGGTTTTGGGCATGAGACACTTTGATGTGCAGTTGCTAGGGGGGACTATCCTGCACGAGGGACAGATTGCCGAAATGAAAACCGGGGAAGGAAAAACCCTCGTTTCCACCTTACCCGCCTACTTAAACGCATTAAATGGCAAAGGCGTCCATGCGGTTACCGTGAACGACTATCTCGCCCGACGAGATGCGGAATGGATGGGACAAGTGCATCGGTTCCTCGGGTTAAGCGTGGGACTGATTCAGCAGGGAATGTCCCCCACGGAACGCAAGAAAAACTACGCCTGCGATATCACCTACTGCACCAACTCCGAACTGGGGTTTGATTACCTACGGGATAACATGGCAACCTCGATGGCAGAGGTGGTGCAACGTCCCTTCAATTACTGCATCATCGATGAAGTGGATTCGGTTCTCGTTGACGAAGCGCGGACCCCGTTGATTATTTCTGGGCAAATTGAACGTCCCACCGAGAAATACACCCGCGCCACGGAGATTGCGATGGCGCTGAATACCGAGGAGCATTACGAGGTAGATGAAAAAGCCCGAAATATTCTGCTGACCGATGAAGGGTTTGCCCAAGCAGAGGAATTGCTGGGGGTGACGGACCTCTATGATCCGGCAGATCCTTGGGCGCATTATATTTTTAATGCGATTAAAGCGAAGGAACTGTTTATCAAGGATGTAAACTATATCGTCCGGCAGGATGAAGTCGTGATTGTGGATGAGTTTACCGGACGGGTCATGCCTGGACGGCGCTGGAGTGATGGATTGCACCAGGCGATCGAGGCAAAGGAACGAGTGGAAATCCAACCAGAAACTCAAACCTTGGCCACCATTACCTATCAAAACTTTTTCCTGTTGTATCCGAAGTTAGCGGGGATGACCGGAACTGCCAAAACAGAAGAAGCAGAATTTGAGCGGATTTATAACCTCCAAGTGACCGTAATTCCCACAAATCGCTCCCTCCAACGTCGGGATATGTCTGACGTGGTGTATAAAAGCGAAGAAGGAAAATGGAAATCCATCGCCGAAGAATGTGCGGAAATGCACCGAGAAGGACGCCCGGTGTTGGTGGGTACAACCAGTGTGGAAAAATCCGAAGTCCTCAGCAGACTGCTGAATCAACTGGAGATTCCTCACAACCTGCTCAATGCTAAACCCGAAAACGTCGAACGGGAGTCAGAAATTGTTGCCCAAGCGGGTCGTAAAGGTGCGGTGACGATCGCCACGAATATGGCGGGTCGCGGAACCGATATCATTCTCGGGGGTAATGCCGAATATATGGCCCGCCTGAAAGTGCGGGAATACCTGTTACCTCGCATTGTGCGACCCGAAGAAGAAGGAGATGTCAACCCGATGAAAATTGCCGGAACCGATTCCCGCAATAATAAACCCGAAGGGTTTGCAGCAACTTCTGATAAAAAAGTAAAAACTTGGAAAGTTTCCCCGCAAATTTTCCCCACCCAACTTTCCCGGGAAACGGAACAGCAACTCAAGGAAGCGGTAGAATTTGCCGTCCAGCAATATGGGGAACGAAAGCTGGCGGAATTAGAGGCAGAAGATAAAGTCGCCGTCGCCTCAGAAAAAGCCCCCACCGACGACCCGGCCATTCAAAAACTCCGGGATATCTACAACCGAATTCGCGAAGAATACGAAGCGTTTACCAGCAGTGAACATCAAGAAGTGATTCAACTCGGTGGACTGCACGTCATCGGGACGGAACGGCACGAATCCCGCCGGATTGATAACCAATTACGGGGACGCGCCGGACGGCAAGGGGACCCCGGTTCCACCAAATTCTTCCTCAGTTTACAGGATAACTTATTGCGGATTTTCGGCGGTCAGCGCGTCGAGTCCATGATGAATATGTTCCGGGTAGAAGAAGATATGCCGATCGAGTCGAAAATGCTGACTCGTTCCCTAGAAGGCGCACAGAAAAAGGTGGAAACCTATTACTACGACATCCGGAAACAGGTGTTTGAGTATGACGAGGTGATGAACAACCAACGCCGCGCCATCTATGCCGAACGCCGCCGAGTTTTGGAAGGATTAGACCTAAAAGAACAGGTGATTAAGTACGCAGAACAAACGATGGATGATATCGTGGAAGCCTACGTCAACCCCGATTTACCCTCGGAAGAATGGCAACTGGATCAAATGGTGGATAAGGTTAAGGAGTTTGTCTACCTGTTAGCGGATTTGGAACCGTCTCAATTGGAAGACTTATCCATTGATGAAATTAAAACCTTTCTCCATGAACAAATCCGGATTGCTTACGATTTGAAAGAAGCGCAAGTCGATCGCATTCAACCGGGACTGATGCGCCAAGCTGAACGGTTCTTTATTCTGCAACAAATTGATACTCTGTGGCGGGAACATCTGCAACAAATGGATGCTTTACGGGAATCCGTTGGGTTGCGGAGTTATGGTCAAAAAGATCCGTTGTTGGAGTATAAGAGTGAGGGGTATGAGTTGTTCCTGGACATGATGACGGCGATTCGTCGGAATGTGGTGTATTCGCTGTTCCAATTCCAACCGCAAATGCAACAGGCGCAAGCTGCTGTGGCGGAACGGTAGTAGTTGCCACAAACCGCCGGGGGTTAAAACCCCCGTCTAATAGCTAAAGTCGGTTGAAACCGACTAAAACCAGACTCGGCAGATGTTGTTAGTCGGATTTATCCGACTTTAGCTGTTAGGCGGGGGATTTATCCCCCGCCGGTTGTGGCAACTTGGGTTCAAACTTTTAAAATTACCTAACCTGCATCTGTAACCTTGGATATTTATAAAACTCTACTACGTCCGATTATTTTCTCTGGGGTGCAACCGGATCCGGAGTGGTGGCATCATCAAACGATGGTGGCGATGGAGTGGTTGCATCGGAATCGCGATCGCGCCACCATTAGCACAATTTTGTCCCAATTAAATCACACTTCTACAGTGGTTGATACCCGGTTAGAACAAACCCTGTGGGATATTAATTTCCCCAATCCCATTGGGTTAGCTGCGGGATTTGATAAGAATGGAACTGTAGGTGGAAGTTGGTCTAATTTAGGGTTTGGGTTTGCGGAACTGGGGACGGTGACGTTTCATGCACAACCGGGTAATCCTCGTCCCCGGATGTTTCGGTTACCGCAGGATTTAGCGGCAATCAATCGCATGGGGTTTAATAATGGCGGTGCAGAAGCATTAGCAAAACGCCTGATTGAGGATAAAAATAAAGGACAAGTTACTTCAGTAAAACCGATTATTGGAATTAATTTAGGGAAGTCGAAAATTACTCCGTTAGAAGAAGCACCGGGGGATTATTTAGGCAGTTTTCGGCTGTTGAAAGAGTTGGGGGATTATTTTGTGGTGAATGTGTCTTCGCCGAATACTCCGGGATTGCGATCGCTGCAAGAAGGAAAGCAACTCGCCGAGATTTTAGATGCCTTGCAACAGGAGAATCAAGGGGTTAAACCGATATTAGTCAAAATTGCCCCAGATTTGGAATGGGAAGCGATTTCTGAAGCGATAACCGTGGCTCAAACCTATCAACTGGCGGGGATGATTGCCACGAATACGACCATTCGCCGGGATGGATTAAAAACCCAAACGATTAATTTAACGGGAAATCCGGTTACGGAAGAAGCGGGAGGATTGAGTGGTGCACCATTAAGAGGGCGATCGACTGAAATTATCCGCTATATTCATCAACAAACCCAAGGACAAATGCCAATCATTGGAACCGGCGGAATTTTCACAGCTGAAGATGCCTGGGAAAAGATAACCGCCGGGGCTTGTTTGTTAGAAATTTACACCGGATTAATTTACGAAGGACCCTGGATGGTGCGGCGCATTTTAGAAGGATTGGTGCAGAAATTAGAGGAGAATGGGTTAGGAAATATTGGTGAGGCAGTTGGTAGGAGTTAGTGGTTGGCTGAGGCGTTCCTTCGTCAAGCAGAATTTAGATAAGCTAACTCTGCCCTAGGAACACTATCGCCATTTATAATAAGACTGAAACTTTCTAATTGTTGCCCGGGGGACGGCGATGGATATTCTCACAGAACGTCCAACCAGATTGTTAACTGCCAGTGCTTTAGTGGTTGGCGGGACCTTGTGCGGGGGGCCTTTAGGTGCGATCGCCGCCTCAGTTGCTGCGGGTATCACCGCCAACGACATGGTTCCCCTACATCTTAGCGATGTTGCCGTCCGCTTGCGTGGCAGTCAGGAAAAGTTAAAAAATCATGACTTAACCGCAGCGACAGGGTTCGCCATTGCCCTAATTATCAAAAGTATTGCCGAAGCGGGGACCTATCCAAACTCCACCAAAAAATTGGAAGACCTCGCCAAATATACCGTCAAAGCATGGCAGGGAGTCGCCTACAACCTGAAACAGGTAGAAGAGACCCAATTTAACCCCATCCAAGAAGCCCACCTAAGTACCCTATTTCGAGGGGGAAGCACGGATTATGTGGGTCAAACCGTCTTGATGCAAGAAGATTGGCACGACTTGTTAAACAGTTGGCTTTGTCCTGGGGCCAACTTGGAATTTCCCGATAATGTCTTGCAAGAAGTGGCGACCCAGTTGCGGGATAAATTTGCTTTCGCCTTGCGGGAAGTGTTGAAAGCGGATTTTGAAGAGGGAGGGAAAGCTTTCGCCGGGTTGACTCTCTCCCTGCTGGGGGAAATGCGCGGCATTTTGCAGGAGTTGGTGGAGGGAAGTTCCCAGACACAGCGAGAAGACTTAACAGCACAATTGGCGGCGGTGACGCAACTGCGGCAGGAGTTGGAGGGAAATTCCCAACGGTTTCAGGTGTTGGGGGGACAAATTGAGTCCGGGTTTGAGGCGGTGTTGCAGGAGTTGGGTATCACTCGGGCAGCAATTACCGAGATGCGGGGTTGGTTGCAGCAGGAATTACGGAGTCTGGAACAAACCGTCAGAGAAGGATTGGAAACGGTCAGTCAACAGAATCAACAATTACAACAAACCGTTGAAACAGGTTTCGAGACGGTTATCGCGTTTTTAGACCGAGAAAAACCGGACATTCAAGCGATTTCCTTCAGTTTGGATACCAACCCCCCCAAGGTGACCAACTGGCAGGGACGGGAGGCGGAATTGACCACCGTTAACCGTTGGCTGGATGATGAGAATACCAAACTCGGTGTCATCGTGGGGATGCCGGGAATGGGGAAATCCACCCTGGCGGCGAAGGTGTATTGGGAACGGACGGATTTCGAGGATAAATTGTGGCTGGACTTGGGGCGGCGTCCGCTTTATTCCATTGTGGCGAGGGGAATATTGCAGCAGTTGGGAAAACTTTCACCCCAGGAGTTGGAACAAATCGAAGAAAGTCGCCTAACCGAGGTGTTGGTTCACTGTCTGCAACGGCGGCGGTTTTTGCTGGTGTTGGATAACTTGGAGTCGGTGTTGCAGGATGAGGGATATCGAGAGGTTTTGCAGCGGTGGGTGGGGGACTGTCACCACACGGAAATTCTGGTCACGACTCAAATTCCGCCCAATTTGGTGCAGGAGAAACCCACGGAATTAGCCCTGTCGGGACTGTCGGCAGCGGAGGGGGCGCAACTGTTGCGGGAGTTGGGGGTTGAGGGGACGGAGGAAGCATTGGCGGAATTTGTCACCCAGGTGAATGGACATCCTTTGACCCTAAAACTGGTGGCGGGGTTGTTGAATGGGGAGTTAGGCGAGGGGGCAACCATTGGAGATTTGGCAAAGTTGGGAATCCCCGATGTGGGGGCGTTGATATCCCGGTTGGAGGGATACCACCGTCGGGAGGTGGTGCAGTTGGTGGCGGTGTTGGATGCCAGTTTTAAGCGGTTGTCCGAGAAGTGGCAGCGGGTGTTGCTGTCTCTGGTGGTGTTGCGTCAAGGATTTGATGCGGTGGTGGCGAGTGCCATGACTGGGGAGGCAGTGACGGAGAAGGAATTGCGGGAGTTGGGGAAACGGGGATTTTGGGTGGCGGAGGCGGGGGGTTATACGTTCCAGCCGTTTATTGTGGACTATCTCAAGTTTAGGCTGGGGGACTTGCGGGCGGCGCATTTACGGGCGATCGAGTTTTATCAGAGTCGGTTTAAGTCCCGCCAGGAGTGGCAGACGGTCGAGGATGTGCGGGAATATTTGGAGGTGTTTTATCATAGGTGTGAGTTGGGGGAGTATGAGGTGGCGTTTGATGTGATTCGGGAGGGTGATAATGTCAATGATTTCCTTGAGTTACGGGGTAACAACCAACTCCGTGCAGAACTCTATCAGCAATTAATCAACAATCTCCCGAATCGGGAAGATTGGCGATATTCTGCCTCTTTGAGGTCGTTAGGTAACGCTTACGATTCCCTGGGACGCTACAGCGAAGCGATCGCCTTGGACGAACAATCTCTGGCAATCTCACGAAAAATCGTTGACAGATGGGGGGAAGCTACTTCTTTAAACAATTTAGGCAGCACTTACCAGTCCCTCGGACGCTACAGTGAAGCGATCCCCTTTATCGAACAATCTCTGGCAATCAGACGGGAAATCGGCCACAGATGGGGGGAAGCTACTTCTTTAAGCAATTTAGGTGGTACTTACAATTTCCTGGGACGCTACAGTGAAGCGATCACCTTTCACGAACAATCTCTGGCAATCAGACGGGAAATCGGCGACAGTTGGGGGGAAGCCTCTTCTTTAGGCAATTTAGGTATCGCTTACTATTCCCTGGGACGCTACAGTGAAGCGATCACCTTTCACGAACAATCTCTGGCAATCAGACGGGAAATCGGCCACAGAGGGGGGGAAGCCTCTTCCTTCAACAATTTAGCTAAGGTTTACCAGTCCCTGGGACGCTACAGTGAAGCGATCGCCTTTCTCGAACAATCTCTGGCAATCAAACGGGAAATCGGCGACAGAGGGGGGGAAGCCCTTTCTTTAGGCAATTTAGGTATCGCTTACAATTCACTGGGACGCTACAGTGAAGCGATCGCCTTTCTCGAACAATCTCTGGAAATTGAGCGGGAAATTGGCGACAGAGGGAGGGAAGGGTATTTTTTAAGGGGTTTAGGTAACGTTTACCTTTCCCTGAGACGCTACAGCAAAGCGATCGCCTTTTACGAACAATCTCTGGAAATTGATCGGGAAATCTGCGACAGACGGGAGGAAGCCAAAACACTCTTGGCCCTAGGTCGTTTGTATCAAAAAGCAGGCAGAATCAAAGAAGGTTTTGCAGCCTTACAGCAAGTACAATTAATTTATCAAGAACTAGATTTCCCTGTTGACGCTTACCCGATTCCAAATTGGATGAAAAAAATTGCTAAATTTGCCCAACGCAGTAAATTTAATCTAATTCTGTGTTTTATGGGGGGCATTGTCGCCTTTCCCTTTCCCGTGATTTGGGTTGTTTTGGTAATCCTCTATCGTCTCATCCGTCAGCGATTCAACTCTCGCTAATTCCAAATTAGTAGCTGGCGTGATATTGTGATAGTCATTATTTCAGAAATCTCCCTCTTTTGAAGATGATTTTATAGCTTTAAAAACTTAATAAATCAAAAACTTGATTCACCGATAATTCCCAATCGGTCAAACTGCTTAAAACAGGCAGAATATCCGATTCTGCTTTAACGCTGGGTAGCCGATCGCCGCTAAATACCATCATTAATCGGTCTTGCGGATCGATAAACCAACCCAGTTCCGTCCCCTGCTTCATGCAAAAAATAATTTTATCCATCACCCGGGTCTGATTTTGTCCAGGAACCCAGATTTCAATCACCCAATCCGGGGCAATTTTAATCTGATTCTCAACTTCTCCCCTTTCATCCAAGGGAATGCGGGACCACTCAAACACAGAAATATCTGGCACCAAAGAACGCCCCCCAAATGTTACCCTTAATTCTGGAAAGGCATAGGCTAACTTTGAAGGTTTTCCCTGGTTATTAATGGTCGATACTAACTCAGATTGCAGTTTGCTATGTTTCCCGTGGGGGATATGTTTCTGATAGATTTTGCCGTCAATATACTCGCAGGCAGGTTCAGTTTCGGGTAGTTCTAAAAAATCATCCAGAGACTTGATTATTGGAGATTCTGTTAAAATCATCATCCCTCTGTCCTCCTAGTTTTAATCAAAATACAGCCATCCAATTATATCTCGGACGGATAGTTGCCAATCAGTTAATACAGGTAAAGCGGGTAACGCATCATCCCCAGTTTTTACCTCGGGGGTTTGATTGGGTTTGAAAATTATCACCGATTCATCCTCTGGATCGACTAACCATACTAGCTGGGTTCCGTGATTGAGGCAAAAGATAATTCTTCTCATCATCTGATTCACAATTTGGTCAGGAGACCAAATTTCAATGGTCCAATCCGGTGCAATGGTCACGCGATTTTCCAGTCTGCCATCCGGTTTGCGGGGAATCCTGTGCCATTCAAATACTGCTAAATCTGGCACAATGGAAGACCCACCAAAGTTACAAGTCAACTCGGGAAAGGCAAATACTATTTTATCGAATTTACCCACTTCATTGATAGCAGTACCCAGATTCGTTCTGATCCAGCTATGTTCGGCTTGTGGCATGGGTTTTTGATAAATTACTCCATTGATATATTCACTGGCGGGTTTGGTTTGGGGTAACTGCAAAAATTCTTCTAGGGTAATCTCAGTGGGGGATTCAATTGAGGGTGTCATAATGGTTTTCTCCTAAACAGGGTAAACAACAACCCACAGGCTGAAGCCTGGGGCTATACGGACGAAGCCCGCCTGCGCGGGCTAATAGCGAAAAGGGAGGTTTTACAAGGGAATTTGGTATTAAACTGAATGGACCGATCGCCTATCCAGATTCTCGTCCCCAGTATAGCCAAGTTTCCTCGTTTCCCAGTGGGTACTTACCCGGGCGATGGACTAAAATTGGGGAACAACTGCACTTTTATTGAGTTTGGGCATGAATTGGCAAGAAATATCCGGTAATTGGGTCCATATTCCTCCCCGTACTCGGGGCATTGTTCATTTTTTGGGGGGCGCATTCCTGGCGGCAGCGCCTCAAGTGACCTATCGATGGTTACTCGAACAACTGAGTCTCCAAGGATATGCCGTGATCGCTACGCCGTTTGTCAGTAACTTTGACCACGGTGCGATCGCCGCTGATATCGTAGAACGGTTCGAGTGGTGTGTTGAACAATTGCACCTGTCCGGGAAATTGCCTCAACGCTATCTTCCCATCTATGGAATCGGGCATAGCATGGGTTGTAAACTCCACTTGCTGATTGGCAGTTTATTTGAAGTCGAACGCGCTGGGAATATCCTGATTTCCTATAATAATTACCCCGCCCGTCGTTCCATTCCTTTCTTAGAATTAGTGGAACAATTACCCACAACTTGGGGGGCTAAATTACCGACGGCTTTCTCGGTGGAATTTACCCCTTCTCCCGAAGAAACGAACCAAATAATTGCCCAAGACTATCAAATTAAGCGAAATTTGATAGTTAAATTTAAAGACGATACTCTGGACCAAACTCTGCTGTTGTTTCCGGTGGTTCAAGACCGCTTTCCGGATATGGTATCTATGCTCACTTTGCCGGGAAACCATCTCACTCCTTTAAGTCAAGACCCGGGGTGGAAGTCGGGGACGGAATTCTCTCCTTTGGATGCGATCGCCCAGTGGGTTCGCCTAGAAATGTATCGCGAACCCGTTCGCCTCAAAGATGAAATCCTGCGCTGGCTCAATCCTATCCCATCTATCAGACCTTTAAACTAATCTCTTTCTTATCCCTGATTTGGGATGGGACTGACCTCTGCTCGATATAGCAGCTTATCCCCTTGGCGATATCCCGTACTGCGGACTCTCACGAGTTCCCCGGGTTCAGCCATTCCCTCCCGTAATTGATGCTGCTGGGGATTGTAGGGAATGTCCGAACCCACGGAGGCGATCGCCTCCACTCCCCACTCTTGCAACAACCGTTCCACCGGATGCAGCAACGGCAGCAAACGCACCGCAGGCAACTCCGGATTTTGGGTAGCGGCATAAGCAGCAGTGGGCCAATTTCTTAACCAGGACTCTAAAATATCTAAACTACTCAGTTGGAATTCCTGCAACAGCGTCTCCCGTTGCTGCTGTATCTGAATTTGGAGGCGATCGTATTCCGCTTGCATAGTCGAATTTTCCGGCACTGTTTCCCCCGCCTCAACTCCAGCGCATCTCACTAATAACTCCGATAGGGTGACTTGTAGCACATTAGCCAGGACGAGCAAGGGTTCTACACGCATCTGCAACGCCTTTCCCTGGCGCAGTTGCCTCACTTGCCAGTGAGACACCCCGGCTTGACGAGCGAGGGCGCGAAAACTGGGGACTCCCACCTGTTGCATTAATGCTTGTAATTGTTGGCTGGCGTCTGAAGTATCACTCATAAGTTCGAGTTGAGCAATCTAATGGAATCTTGGATATCATATTACAAACTGGGAAGAAACGACTGAAGTCGTTACTACGAACAGGGGATTTTTCCCGTTTGTAGTAACGACTTCAGTCGTTATCTTGTTGGTTATCACTCACCCAAAAACCGGATTTTTGTATTTGGGTGGGCCAGATTTAACTGATGGTTTATTCTTCGAGCAGACTTCTTAACATCCAAGCGGTTTTTTCATGAATGTGCATCCGTTGGGTTAATAAATCAGCCGTTGGTTCATCGTTGGCGGCATCCACTGTGGGGAAGACAGAACGAGCAGTCCGCACTACGGCTTCTTGTCCTTCCACTAACAATTGAATCATCTCTTTCGCCTTCGGAACTCCGAGGGTTTCTTGAATGG
Source organism: Laspinema palackyanum D2c (assembly GCF_025370875.1). Classification (NCBI taxonomy): domain Bacteria; kingdom Bacillati; phylum Cyanobacteriota; class Cyanophyceae; order Oscillatoriales; family Laspinemataceae; genus Laspinema; species Laspinema palackyanum. Next base: position 465,147 of record NZ_JAMXFD010000001.1, on the reverse strand, counting down.
AGCTTAACTGACTAAACTCGCTGTAAGTTGCGGGTGCGGGATATCCCAAGGCCCGAATCCGCTCGGCGATTAGATCAACTGCTAAAGCCAATTCGGTGTATTGCTGCTCAAACATCAAGTGCAAGGTCTGGAACATTGGCCCGGTGACGTTCCAATGGAAATTATGGGTTTTTAGGTAGAGGGTGTAAGTATCAGCGAGGAGTCGCGATAATCCGTTAGCGATTTCTTGCCGGTCTTGTGCATTAATGCCAGTATTGATTTTTGAGCCAGCGATTTCTTGCCGGTCTTGTACATCAATGCCAGTATTGATTTTTGAGGCTTTGTCTTTATCTTTGTCTTTGTCTTTATCTTTGTCTTTATCTTTTCCCATGATTCGGTCTCCTTTAGAACGAGTATATTGTTAACGGGATTACTAGCGTATCGGTACAGGATGGGTGAGCAAGCGGGTTTCTGGAAAACATACTGGTTCCGCTGGAACAAACAAAGCTCTAGAAACCCGGTCACTGTTCCATTTATTGAATCCTGTACTGGGTTTCTAGGACGCATCGACTTAGGCTAGGTGCATTTTTAGCACAGAGCGCGGAGCACGACGGACGTTACAGCGAATGGTTTTATGGCCTAGGCGTTGACAAGCTTCATAGCGATGACAACCGGAAAAGCCGTAATATTCCCCTTCTACTTCTAGCACGTCAATTGGTTCTAATAATCCAATTTCTTGGATGGACGCCATCAGTGTCTCGACTTTTTGGAGGTTATTCTGGCGCGGTAATGGACGCCGAATCTTGGCGATCGGGATTTCTTCGACTCTCATACTGGTGATTTCTGGGTTTTAGCTGGCTTTCTTATATCATAGTCGGAATGAGTATGAGTTGCAACTAGGGGATGGGGTGGATGGGGGGAAGAAAGGTTGAAAGTTGGGGGGAATTTTGAGCAGAATATGAGGGGATAAAATTTAATGATGGCCTTGGAGGGCGATCGCCCACTTCGAGGTTCAGGGCGTGAAATGCTTGCTGAGGGGGAAAAATTAGGCCATTGTCGAGAGTTTAGACGGGATATTTCAACGAAACAAAAGGGGATCCAACGGTGAAATCAACAGCATATCAAGAACGGAAGGCGGGGGTCCATGCTCAAGGGGGCCAATGGTTGGGACGGATATCTGGCGTAGTGTTCACGGTCCTGTGCTTCTGGGGCCTGCCTGGGGAAGTCGTTCGCGCAAACTCAGTCCAAAATCGAGAACTACAGATAGGAGTGGTGCAGCGCTTTGGCAGCAAACCGACGGATAAGCTGATTCTGAAAGCCGTAGAAGGCGATCGCCTTTATGTCCGCTTTGAGGGGGGTGATGGGACGCCTCAAACCCAGGAAGTGAGCGAGATGCAGCTAGAAATCATCATGAAACCCCTCGCTGAACCCATCCTGGAAGAACGGCTGGTGTTGAGTACCCATCGCAGTTTCGAGAATGCGGAACAGAGTGCCGATGAATGGCGAAAAAAGGGGATTGAGGTAGAACTTGCTCATCCAGGACGTTGGCAAGTTTGGGCCAAACGCGAAGTCTACGGAACCCCCTTACTGCGACGGTTGTTGCTGCAAAATTTGCAAGCTCAGGGTCATGAAACGGCCTTTTTGGATACGGCGATTCTACAGCAGACTCCGCAACCGAGTTGGGTCTTTGACGGGTTCCGATATAATCGCGATCGCCTAGAGATTTGGGCAGGGACCAATCGGATTCAGGTTAGCCGAGAAAAAGAGGACCGTAACCCCATCCTGTATCCCGGGACATTGCGAGTCCAGCCGAATGCCTACGGCAGCTTTACCCTGGTAAATAAGGTCCCCATCGAAGAGTATTTACGGGGAGTCGTCCCTCATGAAATTGGAGCAGAAGCGCCTTATCCCGCAGTAGAAGCGCAGGCGATTATTGCTCGGACTTATGTTCTGCGGAACCTGCGACGATTTGCGGTGGATAACTACGAGCTCTGTGCCAGTACGGAGTGTCAGGTTTATAAAGGAATTGGCGAAACCTGGGATCGGTCCGATCGCGCGATCGCCGCCACTGCCGGGAAAGTCCTGACTTACAACAACGAATTAATCGACGCCCTCTATTCCTCGACAACCGGGGGGATCACCGCCCCTTTCCAGGATATGTGGGATGGTGCCGATCGCCCGTATTTGACAGCGGTCCTCGACTCTGTAGGCAATATCTGGGACCTATCCCGCTACAGTTTAGCCAACGAGCAGAACTTCCGCCGGTTTATTACCCTGGATAAAGGGTTTAATGAAGAAGGATGGGATGTATTTCGGTGGCGCGAAGTCAGCAGTCTGGCGCAAATGAACACAAACCTCAAGGATTATCTCCAAGAGAAGCAGCATCCCCAGGCCAATTTCCAGACGATTCAGGCGGTGGAAGTGGTGGAAAGAAGCAATGCCGGTCGAGCGATCGCCGTCAATGTGACCACAGACCGGGGTTCGGTCAAACTGGTTAAAGATGAAATCCTCCGAGCATTCTGGGCCCCGTTAAGTACATTCTTTTACCTAGAACGGATGTATGGAGAGGATAAAAGCTTTAAGGGATATGTCTTTGTCGGAGGCGGATTTGGACATGGGGTGGGATTAAGCCAAAGCGGTTCGCACCGACTCGCGAAATTAGGATGGACCAGCGATCGCATTCTCAAGTTCTATTATCCCGGGACCGAAATTCAACCCGTTTCTGAAGAGATTATTTTTTGGCGTGATCCCTTAGCAACACCGGACAGGGGTTGAGATCTCTGTCTGTCGGGCGCTTCTCGAAGCGCCCGACCGGCGGGGGATTTATCCCCCGCCTAATAGCTAAAGTCGGTTGAAACCGACTAAAAACACCATTGGGTAAGACTTTCAGTCGTCTTTAGACGACTTGATTCTGTTAGGCGGGGGATAAATCCCCCGCCGGTTGTTGCCTAAGAACAACAATAGGGGCGCACCGTTTGTTGTGCGCCCCTACTTCTTTAAAATGGGAAAATTTTAAGGGGGGGAGTTCTCTTAGTAGAGTTCTTCCTCTTGATGAGTCAGAATCGTACAGTCAGAACTCGGGTAAGCTACACAGGTTAAGACATAACCTGCTTCGATTTGCTCATCATCTAAGAAAGACTGGTCAGACTGGTCAACGGTACCGGCGGTAATTTTGCCTGCACAGGTAGAGCAAGCACCAGCACGGCAGGAATAGGGCAGGTCAAGACCTTGTTCTTCCGCCGCATCGAGAATGTAGGTATCATCCTCCACTTCAATGGTTTGATTGAGACCTTCGGCTTCGTTGATTAAGGTGACTTTGTAAGTTGCCATTTAGTGATCTTCTCCAGATAATCGACAGGCTTATAAGTTTTGCTAATGCAGAGGTCACGCCTTGATTAACGCGCCAGTCTGCGGGTAGGATCAGCCTTTCTCTGATATTAGGGGAAAAATCAAAGGTTGCAACACCCTGTGACCCCTTTATACCAACAAAATCCCTTATAAAAATTTCTAATTTAATCCTGATTACTTATACCTAAAGAAGGACCCACCCCAAAGTTAGCGCAGGTATCCACCGGGCAGAAGTTAGAGTAGTATCGATTCTATAGAAGAAAGCAAACTCAGACCGTGACGACATCCTCTAGTCCCAGTAAGAACCGATCGCCCTCCTTGGTCCCAAGCACCCACCTTCCGATTCGGGTGGGTCTGGTGGGTACGGGTTTTGTGGCCAAACTCCGAGGGCAAACCTTACAAGAGGATGAGCGATCGCGCTTAGTGGCTGTGGCGGGACATACTCCCGAAAAAACCGAGGAATTTGCCCAAATCCATCGGACCACTGCCATGAACTCCTGGCAAGACTTAATCGCCAGGGGGGACCTGGATCTGGTGATCATTTGCAATATCAATCGCGATCGCGGTGCCATCATTCGGGCGGCCCTGTTAGCCGATTGCCATGTCGTCGTTGAATATCCCCTGTGTCTGGATCCGGCAGAAGCGGAGGCCCTGCTGGCCTTAGCAACAGCAAGGCAACGCCTACTTCATGTGGAACATATTGAACTGTTGGGGGGAGTTCATCAGGCCCTAAAACAGTCCTGGTCCGAACTGGGGGATGTTGCCTATGCCCGCTACAGTACCCTCAACCCCCAAAGGTTTGTCGGGCGCAAGTGGAGCTATCACCGAGAATTATTCGGCTTTCCCTTGACTGCGGCCCTCTCTCGTTTGCATCGCCTGACGGATGTCTTGGGCAAAGTCGCCACAGTGAGCTGTCAAAGCCGATTTTGGGAGGTCCCAACGGAACCGGAGTATTTTCGGGCTTGTTTATGTAGCGCTCAGTTAAGGTTTACCAACGGTGCGATCGCTTCCGTCCTCTATGGCAAAGGAGAAATCTTTTGGGCCAGCGAACGAAAATTAGAAGTGCATGGAAGTCAGGGAACCCTGATATTTGAGGGAGATCAGGGTCAACTGATCCGGGAGCGTGAAATTACCCCCCTGGAAATCGGGAGCCGACGGGGGCTATTTGCCAAAGATACCCAGATGGTCCTGGAGCATTTAACCCAGGGAACCCCCTTATATATTGACCCGAGGGCCAGTCTCTATACCCTTAAAGTTGCAGATGCTGCTCGTCTTGCCTCGGAAACCGGAAGGACGATCGCCTTGGAGGGGGAGTCGGAACCCTCTGTTTGACCCTCTCTTTGAGGGAGTAGTAACCGCCACCCGGGGCCCGTCAGCGATCGCCTGCTCATGCTCCGACAGTTCCGGCTACGATAAAAGAGGCACTCTCGGGTTTGTCTTTCTTGATGCCAATAGAATAGATCCTATAGAAACATCACCGTTCCAATCTGCAATCAAAGGGAGTTATTAATATGGGCGCGAGTCTCCAACAAATCGCCGATTATCTTGACAAACGGGCTTGGCAATATGAAGTTGATCCAGAACATCATCGCATTATCACTGGCGTCCAAGCAGAAAACCTAGAAAGTTTCCCCATCGTGATTCAACTGGATGAAGATGGAGAATTTTTCAAATTATTTGCCCCGAAAGTATTATCGGGAATCAGCAAACATCCTTACAAAGAGTCGATTCTCCAAACCATGTTATGCATTTCCTGGGAAACGAAAATGCTCCAATGGGAATATGATCCAACCGATGGAGAAATCCGAGCCATTATTGAATTTCCCTTAGAAGATTCACTGTTAACCGAGAGACAATTTAATCGGTGTTTGAGTGGATTAATTCAAATTGTCGATGATATTGCCATGCCTCGGCTGAAAACCGTCATGGAAACCGGGAAAGACCCGGGGGATGAAGATATTGGAGAACGGCTGCTGTTAACCTTACAGGAAGAAGCACCAGGACTATTAGACTTATTAGAAAAAGCGATGCAAGCTCGGAAAAAACGAGGGATTTTGCCCTCGGATTATTTTTGAAGGAATCTGGGGACCCTCACCCTAAATCCCTCTCCCATCTTGGGAGAGGGACTTTGACTCTTTGAATCCGGCTCTCCTTCTCCCAAGATGGGAGAAGGGGTTGGGGGATGAGGGCTGAGCCGTTATCGACCTAAGAGATTCGGAATGCCTTCGCACCCCCCCGGCACCGTTTGTCGGGTTTTGGAACCGCCCCAGGCACAGATATAGTAGCGTTGACTCTCAGACATCCGCTCAACTTTAGAGAAATTGGCATTCTCGACGACTGTGCCGGTATGTTCCCCGGTTTGATAATTAGGCCGTTTGGTCCGACTACGGGGGGAAGCGGTTTCTACAGGTCCGTAGAAGAAGCGGGTCCCGTTGATGTCGGAACCGGAAAGGTTGGCTTCGTACAAAATAGCCCGGGAGAGATTGGCTTTGACCAAATCACAGTTCTGGAGATCGGCGCGAACGAGATTGGCTTCGCTTAATTCGGTCCAACGCAGATCGGTGCTAGAGAGGTCAGAACCCGCTAACATGACGCCCAGGGCGATAACGCGAACCCCATCAACCCGGTCCTCTGCATAGCCTCCGTCCCCATCGAGGATGGGACGACCGAGATGGCGATCGCGCATTAAAGGGGTCAAGAGCCTAGACTGGGAGAGAAATCGGATAATTTTGGCTTTCCCTTCACTATCGACACTAGCGAGAATCGCGGCAGTCCTTCCTTCGGCGATCGCCCGTTCTTGAGGCCAGTCTTCTAGTAATCCTTCTGCATTTAAGGCTAAGTCAGATACTCCTTGAAAGAAGGTATCAATGGTTTGCTGTTGGGTAATCCGGTTTTGCTGAATGGTCAGTTCTTTGGAAATCACATACTGTCGCCATGCCACATAGACGGCGATAATGGCAATCAAGATTTGACCCAAGGCACCGACGATTTCCCCAACCGCCCCGATCGCCTCCCAGTTAATCTGGATATTCCGGCTTCCCGGTTCCTGATTGGAGCCACTGAGCATCAGCAGACCGATGATCCCCGTCAGCAATCCCACAAAAGCAATCACCACGGCCCGCCAAGGGTTAGGGACTAACTGGATCCAAATCCGACTCCAGTTGGGCCAGATGATTCGCAGGGAAATCGCAAAAGTGGCGACGGCACCGGCGAACCCGAGTAAGATATTATCGATCGCCAAACCGAAGACCATGATGGCGATCGCGATTAAAACTAGAACTCCCCCAGGGCTAGATCTGGGGTTGTCCTCCAGGGGGGGTAAGCTGATCATCGAAAGCTGTTGCCTCCCCAGGTTCTGTTGGTATTCATTCAACTCAGCTAATGCGTCCGATGGACTTAGCTGTTCTGTGGTGCCACCGTTATGACTGGAGCTCGCCTGGAGTTCAGGGGTGGCATTCGCCATCGATCCCTGGGGTCGTTCTGGAGTACCCGGGTTGTTTCCTCTCTGTGAAGGGTTAACTGAAGAGGAGTTGTCTCTAGGGTTGGGGTTGGACGAGTTAGGGGTTGGCTCGGGGTTCATGGTTTTTGAGAAAGCAGAGGAAGCTACTGCCGTGCAAGATTGGGATAGCCCAGAAGGGCTTTGTAGAAAATTGTACCTAACCTGGGCATGATCTGGGTTGACCTTTTGGAGTAGGGGGGAATGGATGGGACTCGGCGATCGCCCGGTGGAAATTACGGAGATCAATTTGCTAGGGATTAGGGGAGATGGGAAGGATGCACCCTGTGGTGATATTTTCCCTTATAGGCTACATTTTTTCAGTCGTGTGGCTAAAAATGACCATAACCGACCGCGCCGTCCCCAACTCGGGAGATGTCCGACGGGTGCGGTGATATCAAAGGTCAGGTCGGCATAAGAGACCCATTCCTGATCACGTCGCCATCCGAGGCGATCGCTTAATTGTTCGTAGTCTTCTGCGCTTTTGCTCCACATCTGTCTTTGGATGCTCAAGCCGAAATGTCCATTGCTGTATTCGGTCCAGAGGCGATCGAGGGTGCGGAGATCTCGGCAGGGAAAATGTTTAACATCTTCTATGTTGAGTCGGCCTTCGGCTTCTCGACCCGCAACTCGAAGCATTAGTGCATCGGTTTCGCGATCGGCTTCCTGCCATTGACCCTCCGCTAATAGAGTCTCTAGGGTGGTATAGTCCATGCCGACGGCTGAGATGGAACTGGCGATTTCCGGGATGGCCGGTGTCATCTCCGTGGGTTGGGGGGAGGAATCCGATGGCTCTTGGAGTAATTCTAACCAAGCATCGATGCACTGGGGACGATTTTCCGGGACTAATGCCAACCCCTTGAGAATCGCTGCATTAACGCGATCGCTCACCGACTGATTGAGGGTTTTGGGGGGAAGTAAGGGGTCGGTTTGGGTTTTCACCCAACTGCGATCGCGAGAACTGGCCGATGGGGGGACTTTAGCCGTTAATAAAGAATATAAAGTAGCCGCTAATCCATATACATCGGTATAAGCCCCCCGCACTGCTCGCATATCGTACTGTTCAAGGGGGGCAAATCCCCGAGACCCTTGTTTAGGATGAATATCTACCCCATCTTGGGAAAACTCCCGGGCTAATCCAAAATCAATCAACACCGCATCGGACCGTTCTTGACGTAAGACAATATTCATCGGCTTAACATCTCGGTGTAAGAAGCCTTGTTGATGAACCAGGCGCAGAGCATCCGCGATTTGATAGGTATAAAACAAGGCTTCCCGTTCAGATAAACGGCCTTTTTGTTTAACCAAGCGGGCGAGGGGCGTGCCATCAATGTATTCAAGCACCATACAGCAGAGGGAGTCCGTATCAATCACCTCTTCAAGTCGCACAATACTGGGATGAATGCAGCGAGACAAACAGTCTGCTTCCTTGAGAAATTCTTCTTTATATTTAACGAGTTCCTGAGTAAAGCGAGCTTTGCGCCCCAAGGTTTTAATTGCAAAGGGGCGATCGCGATCGTCCCGAGCGAGATAGGTAATTCCAAACCCGCCTTGGCCGAGTTCGGATTCGATGGTGTACTTACCGTTGAGTAATTGTTCTCCGGGTTGCCAAGCCATAAGTTGTTGCTCTTTATTAGTATCCGATATTGTACTTGTACCGCCATAAAAATAGCCACCCACCTAGCAATGTTGAGCGAGTGGGTGGCCTATAGTTGTCAACCGGGGCTGAAATCGCTTAGATTAGCCCAAGTTGTCCTTTGGGGGGTGGAGGCGAGATCGCCTCCGCCCTCTTTGTGAGTCCTGTTACACCCCGGCGGGTTCTTCGGGTTGTTGGTAACCGGAACCGTAGACGAAGTTGAACGCTTGGACGTTCGTCACTTCGGTAAGGGAGCTGGCTTTGTAGAACTGAGTCAGGGCTTCAGCATTTTGAGTTTTCAGTGCATTCACATCCAGACCAGCAGAGGGCGCGAACCCTGCTTCTAATCCGGCACTGAACATATGCTCCAGGGTTTGTGAGTAGCTGACTTGTTCGAGGGAAGAAGCATTAGCCCAAGTGAGTAGGGATTGCGCTGAGGCCGATCCTTCCGCCAGATAGGACGCGAAGTCAACCAACTCCGATGGATTTTGACCCTTTTCTAACCCGGCACCCGTTACATAGTCGAAGAGTTCGTCGTTAGAGATTTCGCCGTTGGCATCGACGTCGATTAGTGCCTTGTCTTCCTCCAGCACCGTGGCATATTCTGTCTTATACCACTCTAAGTCAATCACAGCAGAGGTATTTAACCCTTCACCAATCCCTTGAGTCGTCATGAAGTTATAAACTTGCTCACCACTGAGATTGAAGACATTTTCGAGGCTGTAGTTCGCCAGGATCTTATCCGAGAACTTCTCGGTATAGTAATCCATTTCGACAAATTGGGTGATATCAATTCCCAGTTCAGACGCTTGGTTGAACATGAAGGAGACGATATCCGACTTGCTGAAGACGCCAGAGGTAGAGGAAGCACCAGCGATTTCCAGGAGTTTAGTCCCGTATTCCGCCACAAATCCTTCAATATCAACCGGGGTGAAGGAGAAGTCTGCTCCCGAAGCAACCTGGGTGTAAGCAAATTCCAGGATTTGAGCATCGGTGATTTGGTCAGCGGTGACTCCAAACTGGCCTGCGATTTCCGCTGCATACTGAGTACCGACGAACTCGAAGTCAATCTCACTAGAGAGACCGCCATAGAGGTAGTCAAGAACCAGTTCTTGCTTGAGGTCAACCACGGTACTCACTTCAATATTGTAGTGACGCGCCAGGTCAACGGTGAACTCTTGCTTGAGGTAATCAACATCCACATACTGGGTGAGGTCGATTCCTTGTTTCAAGCCTTCCGTGAGAGCAAACTTGATGATTTGCTTATCGGTGAGGGAGTTGACATCGAACTCACCCCCCTCGTCGAGCGCTCCACTGAGTTTCAGAGAACCAGTCTTGAGCTTGATCGAACCGCTCTTGAACTTAGCGGAACCACTCATGGATTTCAATGAGCCGAATGAACCGCTCTTACCGAGCTTGAAGGAACCGCTCTTGACTTTGATGGGGCTGCTTTCACCGCCGTAGAAGGCTGCTAATGCCTCGCTATTGGCGGTCACATAGGCGTTAATATCGATCGCACTCAGTTTGAGTTCTTCAACCGCTAAGACAGCCTTGAATTCTTCGCTGTAGGCAATTTGAAGGACTTGTTCGACGCTCAAGGATGCGCCTTCGGTGACTGTGATTTGTAATCCAGTCAACAGTTGAGTTTGTTGCTCCTGAGTCAGTTGCTCAAACTGGTAGGCGAGGAAGTTCACATCAAGTCCGGAGAATTCGCTGCTGACCCAGTTGAGAACTGCTGCACTGTCGAGAGTGGCGACTTCCTCTAGGGTGATGTTGAGGGATTCGGCGATCGCCAGACCATAAGCCTCTTTGAGGTAAGCCGTTTCCACGAATCCTTCTAAGCTTAGACCGAGGGCCACGCCTTCTTTAAGCATGAACTTCTCGATTTGCTTGCTGTCAATTTCGCTGAGAGCATCAACTTCGATACCCAAGGCTTCGGCGATCGCCTCACCATTGGCTTCTACATATCCGGCCACATCAAAGGCAGACAGTTTGACCGTTTCTAAGCTTTCCTGTGCATACAGGTACTCGACGATTTGCAGCTTAGTCAGTTGGCTCACATCGGTCAGGGTACCACCTGCGGTATTCACCGCTGTCAGGATTTCTTCACCCAAGGTAGCGCGGATGTACTCAATGTCAGCAACCTCAGTGGCACCGCCAAACTGGAAGTCGAGGACCAGTTCGCTGTTAAGGGTTTCCACTGCCGTGAGTTCAATGCCGTAGTATTCCGCCAGCAGAGCAGCATTTTGGTCACGATAGAGTTCGATATCTTCTGCCGCAACGAACGCAGACAGGTCGATGCCGATTTTCCAGGCTTCCTCAGTCATGTAGCTGATAATCTGGGAGGAAGTAACCTCTTCGATGGAGGCAGCAGCGTAGAAGGTCAGAAGTTTGCTGGAAATCGTGGCGTCAGCGGTAATCGCTTCTAGGTCGAAGGCAGACAGACTGGTGTATCCGGCTTCCCAGCCTTCGCTGAAGATGTAGAACTGGAGTTCTTTGCCACTGAGGTCTTTAACGGCGGTGCCGTCAGCGGTGATTTGTTCACCGTATTTCAGCTTAAAGTAGTCCGAATCTACGAAGGGAGCAGCATCACCGAACATGAAACTGACCACTTGTTCTGCGGTGATTTCAGTAATCGCGGTGAGTTCAAAGGTGGCAACGAGGGCCGCCTCGAAGGTGCTTTGATAGTAGGAGACATCAATAAATTCGCTAACATTGAGTCCTTGGGCGATCGCCTCGGTAACCATGAAGCGGTAAATTTGATGCTCGCTGAGGGTTTCAACCGACTCTACGGTGTAGAAAGCCTTCAGTTGGGCCTCAAATTCTACGCTGAAGCCTTCGATATCGAATGGAGAAGTCTGTAAACCAGCATCCTTCCCTTCCCCAAAGGCATAAGCTTTCACCTGATCGTCGCTGAGGTCTTCCCCGGTAGCGGCCTCATCACCTAACAATTCTTTGGCGTAGGCATCCAGTTCTGCGGTGTACTTGGTGCGATAGAAGTTCAGATCTAGGACGAAGTTACCGCTACTGAAGACATGATCCAAAACTTCAGGGGTTTCCAGTTCCGAGATACTCTCGCGGCTGTAAAACTCGCGAATGCTTTCGATGTAAAGTTTCTTGATGTAGCCAACACTGAAGAACGGAGACGGATTTAAACCGGCTTCGATACCTTCTTTCACGATGAACTCAAACAGTTCCTTGTTGGTGAAGGTGGAGATATCTACTCCGAGTTTAGTCGCCAGTTTCGTCAGTTCAACGCTGTTGGACGATTTGAAGAAAGACAAATCGATTAAGGGAGATGGGCTAAATCCGAGTTCCAGGGATTTTTCCAGCAACTCTTGTAAGCTCAGGCTGGAGATTTGCTCTGCCGTCATACCTTGCTCTAGGAGTTTGGTCTCAACTTGGGTCTTGACCGCAGACTGGAAGTAGCTCAAGTTGACGAAGGGGGAAGGATTCAATCCTTGTGCCGCAGCGTATTGTTGGATTTGCGCGGCCTGTTCAGCCGTCAAATTGTTGAAATCAAAGCTGGCAAACTGTGCGCGGAGTGCCTCTAGGTTGTTCTTGACAATGTATTGAACGTTGAATAACGCAGTCGGAGCAGGTGCTGGACTGGTTGGGTTAGCAGGGGTTTCGCCTGTGGGGTCATCAGGGGTTTCGCCGCTGCTGTTATTAGTGCTGGGAACACTCGGACCGGCAGTGGGGATATTAAAGACGATTTGGGGACCGGATCCCTCTTGGGCGTCATCTCCCTCATCCTCTCCATCCAGGTCTTCGCTACCACCGCTGAGGCCACCGCTGCCACTGAGGTTGCTGCCGCTGCCATCACTCAGGGCATCGCCACCGGCACTAGCTAAGAGTTCTTGACCTTCAGCGCTACCGAAGAAGGCGAACAGTTGCTGGATGCTGATTTGGGAGAAGCTGCTGACCTTGAAAATGCTTGTCAACTGAGACCCAAAGAGAGATTCCAGGCTGCTCAAGCTGAAGGATTCAGAGGTGGGCAATCCTTGGGGAATTGCTACATTGATGGCATAAGAGATGAGATCAAATCCGCTGACGGCGGATAGTTCACCCACATTGAAAAAGCTCTTAATCTTCTCGCTGTTGGCTTCGGCCACCACTTTGAGGTTGAGCAAGGGGTGGATCTTGCGCATCTCTTTCAGGCCAAATTCAAACGCATGTTTGATCGCAGTAGTTTCACCGGCAGCTACAGCTTGTGCAACATCTTCATTTTGCTGGAGATAATATTGAGCATTAAAGAATGAGCTAAACTGGCGGTTTTCTTTCCAGCCAAACTTCTGGAAGTGACCCCAAGACGTGATTTTACCCTCGGCAACCGCTTGCTGAACGTCTGGATGGAAGGCTTCGTATTCTTCCGCTTTGAACAAGGCATGGGCGAACCGTTTCTCAAACTGGCCGTGGCGCTTAAAGTGACTGAACGCAGTGAACTCGCCTTTTTCGACGGCTTCTTCAACGTCTGTGTTATTTGCAACGTAGCCTTTGATGTCGATAAAGGCGTTGAAACTGCGGAGTTCTTTCATCCCGTGTTGGGCGTAGTGGCGAATTGCAGTGGTTTCTCCGCGCATCACTGCTTCTAAGACATCTTGATTTGCGGCCAGATAGTAGTCTGGATCAAATATGCCGGAATCTTCTATTTCTGCGATCGCTTCGGCTTCTGCCATTTCTTCTTCCGTCATGGCAGTGGTTTCCATCATCTCTTCCCCTGCGGTGTCGGTGTCATCTTCTGGGGTGGCTTCACCTTCGCTATCTTCGTTTGGAATGGCTGTGGTTGCGATCGGGTCACCTTCGGGCAAGGTGCCAGATTCTGCGGTGGGATCGGCTGGGGTGGCATCTTCCACAACAGCAGTCGTGGTCATCAGGTCATCATCCGTGACCGTGGCATCGGCTGTGGTGCCATCTTGCACAACAGAAGTCGTGGCGGTGCCATCTTGTGTGGTTGTTGCGTCGTCTGTCCCCACTGCTACCGTTCGGATTGAGGCGTCAGGGGTAGCAGACTCTTCGGTTACAGGTTTTTCAAGGGTCGCATCCGTTGTCTCTACGGTTGGTTCCTTTGTTGCTGTTTCTGCGCTGGTTTCAGTAGCGGTTACCATCACGGTTCCATCATCGGTTTGTGTGGCTTCTACCCCAGTGGTGGTGTCGTTGATATGGGGAAGCAATTGTTCTTCTTGGGTCAACATAAAAAAGCTCCAGTGTTTGAGAGTCAATAAGAGTCAAGGAACTGCGTCGGTGGAAACGGAAAGCCCGGTTTCCCGTTTCCGGGACTGATTTCGCTATAGATGCTCCCTATAAGAGGTAGGGATTCCCTGATTTACAATGTTTATTCGTTCGCTTAGATTGTCTGAGGACATCTTGAGCATCATCCTTAATTTGAACTTGGGAATTTCCTAATTTAATAGTGATGTCCACTTTTAAACACCCCGGGTTGTATCTTGACTTATCTGCTTATAAAGCGGTACATCAAGGAAAGACCAGATTTTGATTTTTCTTGTTCCCTTCCTTGACATTTGCCAAATCCCGGATGTTCCGGTTAAGTGGTTAGACTTGATTGTTCCGAGAATGTTTCCGAGGGTTTAAATTTATTTTCTGGGCAAGCGCCATCGGATTAAATTTAAATATCGGAACCTTTAGGGACTTGTAGAACCTACGTTTTACCTTACCCAACATGAGAATCAGTTGGCTTCCGTATTTTTGCGGATTTTTATTTTTTTGTTCTAAGTTTAATCCGGCCATGAACATTAAGTAAATCCCTGAAAATGTCAGTACATTATTTGAATAATAAAACGGGATATCTCCCATCCTCTTTCGTCTGAAATTAGCTCTGCCAGAGAGTTACAGGTGATAATCAGGGGAATTATTGAGTTCACTTAAAGGTTAATAATCCATAAGAATTTAGACCCCTTGCATCCTGAGGAATAAGTCCCCACCGATTCTCCTGCTTTAAGAGAGGGGGGTGGGGAAAAATTCTGCCAAGGGTCTGCGAAAATTAATCTCTTATCCCGAAAACTGCCTTTAATTAAGGGGTGCAGCAATTTGAATAAAACTCGGTTATTGTTAAATATTTTTTTAAAGAGAATTAAAACAGAAAAAAATTAAATAAAATTGGGAACTAAAATTAAGAAAGAGATATCATGGGGTAATTCTTTAAAAAAAATCTGCCTATAAAATTGGGGAAGGAGAAGAAATTGCCCGGGTTTGTCCTGTCTAATTTTTGTCAACCTCCTACTCATTTACTCCTTTAAATACTTTCTAAGTGAAGTTCACTTAAGTCCCTATAATAAAGTGACAAGTTTGTGAAAAGCGATTTTTTCCAGATTAGGGCAGAAATCAATCATCTTGGGAGTCAGGGATTGGATTTTAACTTGAAATAATTACATTTAATAAGTGCAATAACTAGAGGGATGGCTTAAATCGGATTTTTAGTCACTTCCGAAATTGAGACGTCTCCCTTGGGGGATGGGTTCCCTATTTTCCGGGTACCGGGGAAAAATTTGGAAGGTTTCTGTTGGAGTTCCGAAGGAGAAAGGGTTTCATCCATTCCCGACTGCCCTAAAATCGCCCAGTCTAAGCGTTGAGAAAAATAATCGCTGTAGCAAGGATTGTAGGCCAAGTTGTAGTTACTCGCTTCCTACCCCTATTTGATATCGTTAACCCGAGGCGATCGCCACTTCCTCTCTCTCAACACCAATCTTTAAAATCACTCAAATTGACCCAGGTTTAAATCTCCATCAGAGAAAATTTCGGGTAAAAAATTCCCCTTTTTCAAGAAAGTTTAAATCCTCATCAGAGAAAATTCCCCAGAAAAAAAGGGTACGATCGCACCCTTTTTTTCCCTAAATTTCCGCGTCCCTGAAATTACTCCTGGGAATAGGCCTCCATCGGTAAACAGGAACAAACTAAATTGCGATCGCCATAGGCATTATCAATCCGTCCCACCGAGGGCCAAAACTTGTGTTCTCGCGTCCAAGGGGCCGGAAATACCGCCTGTTCCCGACTATAAGGACGATTCCAATCCGAGGCGATCGCCACCATTGCCGTATGCGGCGCATTCTTCAAGGGATTATTCTCCCCATCCATCGTCCCCATCTCGATCGCCCGAATCTCCTCCCGAATCGCAATCATCGCCTCACAGAAGCGGTCTAATTCTTCCTTAGACTCACTTTCCGTCGGTTCCACCATAATTGTCCCCGCCACCGGCCAAGAAACCGTAGGCGCATGGAATCCATAATCCATCAACCGTTTGGCAATATCCTCCACCTCAATTCCGGCGGATTTTTTCAGCGATCGCAAATCCAAAATACACTCATGGGCCACCAAACCCGTTTTCCCCTTATACAACACCGGATAATAAGGGTCTAACCGCTTGGCAATATAATTCGCATTCAAAATCGCCACCTGAGTCGCTGCGGTCAATCCTGCCGAACCCATCATTGCCATATACATCCAGGAAATCGGCAGAATACTCGCACTTCCCCAAGGGGCCGCCGAAACCGCCCCGATCGCCTCATCACTCCCCACCTTCACCACGGAATGTCCGGGCAGAAACGGCACCAAATGGGGCATCACCCCAATCGGACCCATCCCTGGACCGCCACCCCCATGCGGAATACAGAAGGTTTTATGTAAATTCAAGTGACAGACATCCGCCCCAAAATCTCCCGGACGGCATAACCCCACTTGGGCGTTCATATTCGCCCCATCCATATACACCTGACCGCCACAATCATGGATAACCTGGCACAAGTCCTTAATCCCCACCTCAAATACCCCATGAGTCGAAGGATAAGTCACCATCAACGCCGCCAAGTTCTGAGAATGCTTCTGCGCCTTCGCCTTCAGGTCCTCAACATTAATATTTCCATTCTCATCACAGGCGATCGGAACCACCTTCATCCCGCACATCACCGCACTTGCCGGATTTGTTCCGTGGGCGGAAGTCGGAATCAAACAGACATTCCGATGAGATTCCCCGCGATGTTCGTGATACTGACGAATCACCAACAATCCCGCATATTCCCCCTGGGAACCGGCATTCGGTTGTAAAGAAATCCCAGCAAATCCGGTAATTTCCGCCAACCCTGCCTCTAACTGCTGGAATAATAGTTGATATCCCTGGGTTTGGGCGACTGGTGCAAACGGGTGTATTTTCCCAAATTCTGGCCAAGTGATGGGAATCATCTCTGCTGTTGCATTCAGCTTCATGGTACAAGACCCCAAGGGAATCATCGAAGTCGTGAGAGATAAATCCTTGGATTCCAAGCGATGCAGATAGCGCAACAGTTCCGTTTCCGAGTGATAGCGATTAAACACCGGATGAGTGAGATAGCTGCTAGTCCGGGCAAAGGTCGAGTCAAAGCGACTATTCACCTCTGTTGCCAATTGTTCCACCGTAAACGGCAACGGTTCCCCACTGGCGAAAATTGCCCAGAGATTCTGTAAGTCTTCCAGGGTGGTTGTTTCATCTAAACTAATGGACAGGGTTGTTTTATCCAGAACCCGGAGATTAATCTGGTGATTCGCTGCTGCTGCAAGAAGTTGTGACTGAGATTTTGTCCCCAACTCCACCCGCAAGGTATCGAAAAAGGGTTCAGAACCGAGGTTGTATCCCAGACGGTTTAATCCTGCGGCCAAAATTACCGTGAGATGATGGACGGTTTCGGCGATTCGTTTAATTCCGCTGGGACCGTGATACACGGCATACATGGAGGCAATTACCGCTAACAAGACTTGGGCGGTGCAAATATTGCTGGTTGCTTTTTCTCGACGGATATGCTGTTCGCGAGTTTGCAGGGCCAACCGTAAGGCGCGATCGCCATTGACATCTTTAGAGACTCCCACAATTCGTCCCGGAATCTGCCGTTTATATTCATCCCGGGTGGCAAAATAAGCGGCGTGTGGTCCCCCATAACCCAAGGGGACTCCAAAGCGTTGGGTACTTCCCAAGGCAATATCCGCCCCAAATTCGCCGGGAGGGGTGAGTAATGCCAGACTCAAAATATCTGCTGCCACCGTGGCGATCGCGCCAGCAGTATGCGCTTTTTCTACAAATTCCCGATAGTCATAAACCGCGCCATCGGTTGCCGGATATTGTAACAACACCCCAAACACCGGGCGATCGAAGTTAAATTGTCTAAAATTGCCGACAATGACCTCAATCCCTAGGGGTCTAGCGCGAGTTTGGACCACTTCAATGGTTTGCGGATGACAATCCTCACTGACAAAATAAGCAGTTGCCTTGGTTTTGCAAAACCCATAACTCAGGGTCATCGCTTCCGCTGCTGCCGTCGCCTCATCCAACAGAGAGGCATTGGCAATTTCCAATCCTGTCAAATCCACAATCATCGTCTGGAAATTCAGCAGGGCCTCCAATCGTCCTTGGGCGATTTCTGCCTGATAGGGCGTATATGCCGTGTACCACCCAGGATTTTCCAGGATATTCCGCTGAATCACCGGCGGCGTGATGCAGTCATGGTATCCCATGCCAATGAAGGACCGGAATAGTTGATTCTGGGAGGCGATTTGTTTGAGTTTGGTTAATGCGGCGGTTTCGCTGAGGGGTTGCGGCAGGTTCAGGGGGATATTGCGGCGAATCCGACTGGGAATCGTAGACTCAATCAGGGAATCCAGACTGGAAAACCCGACTTCTTGCAGCATTTGCTCAATTTCATCCGAGGAGGGTCCATTGTGTCGGTGGACAAAGGCATCCGGCGTCATGACGGGTTGAGATTCGGGAGTAGGGGGAGACTGTCTGACTAAATCTGTGTCGTTCACGGTTGTCTCGAAATTTAGCATGAGTTGGGGAATTGGGGAGAGGGGTTAACAGGGAGGGCGCACCGTGGTGCGCCCCTACAACATCACCGGAAGCATCATGATTCTGAAAATTTCTTATATCGGTTCCGGATGGGGGGCTGATATTAGCAATTCAGACAGCAGTGGTGCAAACCCAAAGCTATTCTCCTTCAACTTGGGCGCGATATTCATTCGCGGACATCGCTTCCTCAAGTTCATCCGGGTCATTAACACGCACCTTCAGCAACCAACCTTCACCGTAAGGGTCGTCTCCAATCAGTTCTGGGGCTTCAATCACTTCATTATTCCGTTCTACAATCGTTCCGGATATAGGGGCATAGAGGTCTTCTACTGCCTTAACTGACTCAATCGTACCAAAAGTCGAGCCTTTTTCCAGGGCTTCACTAATATCGGGCAGTTCCACAAACACGATGTCCCCCAGTTGATCCAGGGCAAAGGCACTGATCCCTATGGTAGCAATTTCCCCATCTAGGCGGACATACTCATGGCTATCAAGGTATTTGAGATCTTCAGGATATTCCAGGTTCACGATTATTTCCTCACACTAACTGCACGGGATTTCCCTCATCATAGAAAGGACGCCTCGACAAGGCAATCATAATTGTCGAATTCTGCAAATCTCTCCTTTTTCCGGGGGAAGTGGGCTGTGATTTTCCTTTTGCAGGGTAAATTTCTATTATCATAGAAAGTAAGTTTTGTCAATAAATTTTGAATATTACAGGTTATTAACCTCGGATATTTAATGTGAGGAGGTGGGTTCCATCATCTGGCTGGAAATCTGGGGTTAAAATTAGAGAGGTCAGATGGGTTTTTATAAACAGCCGCCCTTGACTGTTTTGATAATTTGAGCGGGCTTGTATAGCATATTTTGCCCGTATTTTTCATAGAAAATTACAGCAACATTTTAACATGAGCGATGCAATTATTGGTGGAAGTTGTTGCTTTGAATTTATGAAAAATAACGATTGAAGTTGTTGTTTTGAGCTTATGAAAGATAACGACTGAAGTCGTTACTACGAACAGGGGAGGAGTTTTAGGAGGTCTAGTTGGGTTCCCAATTGGGTTTTCTTTAATTCTTTTGTATCTTTTTCGTTTATAATGGAATGTCTGATGGTTAGGCTTTCTAAATGGGGGAGTGCGTTAGAATTAAAGAGTTGTAAATAATGGGAGATTGGGGTTTTGTGGTGTTGGTAGTCTGGGATAGAGGTTTCGGAATAGTCGGTGAAATCTAGGGTTTTTAGTTGATTAAAGCAAGTGGATTGGGCTAAGTTTAAAATAAAATTTTGCGTATCGTAGCCAGTTTGGAGGGTGAGATGTTTTAACGGGTGGGGGGGTCGATCAAAAAAGGCGGGACTGGGGGCGGAGGGAATGGAGAGTTGTTCTAAATTGGGCATTTTATCCAGGAGTCGGGCGGCGATGTCATCTTCGTCAAAGTTGCCTAGAATGGTGCGATTGAGGTGTTGAGGTTGGGTGCCTTGGATGTCTAAAAGTCTCAGATTTTGATAGGTTCCTTCTCCTTGGGTTAAGGGTTCTAATTTCCACGATCGCGTTCCGTTGATGCCTTTATCTGGGGCAGATAGGCGCAGGACTCCTAGAAAGGGGGCAAAGTCGGAAAAGGCGAGGAGTTCGAGGATTTCTTCATAGAATTCATCCTCAACATCGACATAATAATCTAGTTCAAGTAATCCATTCTGGATTGACCCAATCAGTAAGGAGTTATTGATTTCGGACAATTCGCATTGATAACCGGCCAAATGTCTGCATAATTGTTTGAGGGCTAAATTTGATGCATCCATATTCAATTTCCGGGGTAGGGGGATATAGCCGAGGAAAGGAGCAAGGGTGCGATCGCCCTCTAGGGTTCTCTAGGGTTGCACCACCCCCAATTATATCCCATCGGGTTTGTCAAAGGGTCCGGCGATCGCAAATCTCCATAAAATACAAAAGACGCGATAATTCGCGTCTTCCTAACCTTTAGGCGGTATTTCTTATACAGCCGGTTTAATCGTCACCACCCCATAAGCATCCGCAGGCAGATAATCTAATGCTGCTTGCTGAATGTCTTCGGGAGTGAGAGACTGTAAGTGCGTGGGATAATTGAATGCCGGTTCTAAATCTCCGATCATGGAGTGGTAATATCCATAGAGGTTGGCCCGATCGCTAGGGGTCTCGTTACTAAAGATAAACCGATTCACTACCTGAGTGACAATGCGATCGATTTCCGATTGACGCACCACCTCTCGATGGAATCTGCGAAGATGTTCCTGGATTGCCGCTTCTACTTTCTCCAGATTTTCTGAGGGCAAGTGAGCGGAAATCGTGAAAATCCCCTGATGATGAAAGGAACTATTACTGACGGAAATGCCCGAAACTAACCCTTTCTCTTCTCGCAAATCCTGGACTAATCGTCCCATCCGTCCCCGTCCCAAAATCGAGGCGACGGCATCCAAGGCGTAAGTCTTATTTAATTCCGTTAATCCCGGAACACGCCACATCATCACCAGTCTAGCCTGTTGCAGTTTTTCATCGATGAATTCCCGACGGACGATGTTCTGAAATGCGGGTTCTCCGGTTGCGCCAATGACTTGATTCGGTTCGGGGATGAGTTGTTCGTCATCGGTGGCGAGTTGCCAGTTTGGATTGAGAGAGAAGGCGGGTCGTCCGTTTTTTTCAAACCCCTCTGCCACAATCTCGATTAATTGTTCCACGGGTAAATTGCCCACGGCAACGGCAGTGAGCGATCGCGGTTGATACCAAGTTCCGTGGAAATCCCGCATCTGCTGTGCCTTCAGTCCGGCGATCGTCTCCGTCGGACCCAAAACCGGGCGACGGTAAGGCAATCGTTCAAAGGCAGTTTCCATTGCCCGAGAATAAATCCGACGCCGGGGATTATCCTCCGATCGCCGAATTTCTTCTAACACCACCAGTCTTTCCCGTTCAAACCCATCATCAGGAATACTCGGATTGAGTACCACATCAATTTGTAAAGGAGCGAGTTCAGCAAAATCCTGGGGGGCTGTGGTAATATAGTAGTGCGTATAATCCTGACTTGTAGCAGCATTTGTCACCGCACCTCGTTCCTCAATGCGGCGTTCAAACTCCCCGCTTTCGAGGCGCTGGGTTCCTTTAAAAACCATGTGCTCCAAAAAGTGGGCCATCCCGTTGATCTCATCGGATTCCACCGCCGAACCAACATTTGCCCAAATGCTCAGGTTCACCGCCTCCACTGGCATCTGTTCTGCGATAATCGTTAATCCATTGGGGAGTCGATGGATTTTGGGGCAGTTCAGACGAGGGAGAGAGGAAAACTTAACAAGCGTTGAAGTCATTAGATACTCGTTTATTTGAGATTTCTTCTTCTATCTTAATCATTCTTCACGCAATGGGGAGGGGACAATCACAGATTTCTCCTTGATTAAGCTACTTCACCCCTAGGCGATCGCCCCAAATATCTAGCCTTTTGATCTATTGCATCTCCAAATATACTGAATTGTTAACCCGTTATATTCCCCAATTCTCCCCCATCTCCCCCATCCCCCAATTTCCCCTGCATCCCCCCCATCCCCATATAATAGGAACGGATAGGATTTTTCCCTCATCCCGTAAAAACCAACACCCGTTGGCCTATTTTATCAGGGGCATCAGATGAATCGCGAATCAGGGTAACCATTCAATGGACTGTTTTGGAGGAAAACCAGCATGAACGTCATTGTTAAACCCCAGGGCAATTTAGATGTAAAAGTCTCCGCGATGCTTCAGCAAAAAATTGTAGCTTTAGTGGCGGAAAACTATAACCATTATTTCATTGATTTGGCCGGGGTCAAGTCATTAGGTCATTGTGGGGTTAGCACCTTATTGGCGGTCGATCGCCTAGTTCGCAAAACTGGCAAACGCTTAAGTTTGTGCAACTTAAATACTTCCGTTCAATACATTTTGGAAATCAGTGACCTCGCCTGTGAACTCGATATTGTAGAGTCCGGGTCCGAGGATGAAATGCTTCGAGTCGGCACAACCATCCAAGTCTAATTCACAAGGCGATCGCCTTCACCCTATCAGGGAATCATCTACTATGCCAACTCTATCTAACACTCAGGAGTGACAGCCATTCGCCCTCATGAGAGCCCCTTAACCGTTGCCCTATTTTTGTTAAAATTACAGAATAACCCTGGTTAAATTCGGGTTAAAATTCTCCAATCTCAGATGGAGGAGACAGTCGGCATCAGACCCTGAATCTTTTAGTTCGTCGATTTTTGCCCCTCGCCCACCGTTCCCAAATTGTGAAAAATCCTTTACAATTAAAAAAATATTAAAAAATGTAAAGCTGATCTCGAATGTCAAGCCATCATCAGGGTAAAAACCAACCGCGCGTTATTGTGATTGGGGCAGGAATTGGCGGGTTAACTGCCGGGGCATTGTTAGCCAAAAGAGGCTATGCAGTGCGGGTTTTCGACCTGGCGATCGTTCCAGGGGGATGCGCTTCGACCTTCCGACGACAGGGATTTACCTTTGATGTGGGGGCAACACAAGTCGCTGGATTAGAACCGGGGGGGATTCATCACCGGATTTTTTCAGAATTAGGAATCAATCTCCCCGAGGCAACCGATTGTGACCCTGCCTGCGCGGTGTTTCTGCCTGGAGAAACCACCCCAATTAATATTTGGCGGGACCCGCAACAATGGCAACGGGAACGGCAGCGCCAGTTTCCCGGTAGCGAACCTTTTTGGCAATTAATGGCTACTTTATTTCAGGCTTCCTGGCAGTTTCAAGGCCGAGATCCGGTGTTACCTCCGAGGAATTTCTGGGATGTTTGGCAGTTAATTAAAGCCCTCCGTCCCGATACGATGGTGACGGTTCCCTTTACGTTAATGACGGTAGGGGATGCCTTGAAATGGTTTGGATTAAAACAAGACAAGCGGCTGAAAACCTTTCTGGATTTGCAACTGAAATTATATTCCCAGGTGAATGCCCAGGAAACGGCGCTATTGTATGCAGCAACGGCTTTAGGGGTGTCCCAATCTCCCCAAGGGTTATCGCATTTAAAAGGGAGTATGCAGGTGTTGAGCGATCGCCTCGTCGAAGGGTTAGAGAAACATGGAGGCGAACTGTTCATGCGCCATACGGTCAAACAGATTCAGGTGACAGAAACAGGCGCATCCACGGTGACGATTCTCAATCAAAAAACCGGGGAAATTTGGACCGAACAACCGGATTTAATTGTGGCCAATGTGCCGGTGCAAAATCTTGTTAACCTGGTGGAGATGCCCCAAGGTTCAGAGAATCTATTTCAGCAGTTGTATCGGCGTCGGGTGGAAAATTTACCTCCAGCATCCGGGGCATTTGTGGTTTATTTAGGAGTGAAACAGGAAGCGATTCCGGAGAATTGTCCGCCGCATTTACAATTTTTGTATGATTATGACGGAGAAATTGGGGAGAATAATTCTTTATTTGTGTCCGTGAGTCGGGTGGGAGATGGCCGATCGCCCGAAGGTAGGGCAACGATTACCGCTTCCTCATTTACAGATACGCAAATTTGGGACAATTGTGAGGATTATTCCCAGTTAAAGCAACAGTATGAAACTGAGGCAATTGCCCGGTTGGGAGGGTATTTTGCCCTGAATCCAGAGACGATTGTTTATCAGGAATCGGCGACGCCGCGCACATGGGCCCGGTTTACCGGACGCGATCGCGGGATTGTCGGAGGCGTGGGTCAGCGTGTGGCAACGTTCGGACCCTTTGGACTAGCCACTCGGACTCCAATTCCGCATCTGTGGTTAGTGGGAGATTCCACCCATCCCGGGGAAGGAACTGCTGGGGTGAGTTATTCCGCACTCACGGCAGTTCGGCAAATTGAAGCTGAGGGATATTGAAGGATTCTCAAGGGAGTCAACGGGGTTTAAAAATAGCCCTCTGATGGCAAGAAGATGATAAAATCAATTCAGGTAGCGATCGCAATCGGGTCTGGCGTGGGGCTGCACAAATATTCAAGGATCCATTCATCGGTTTACCTATTCATAGATTGGAGATTCTCTACTGTTTTATAAAATCTTATACAAAAGTTTAGTTTGCAGTTTTCCCATCCCTATGGCGAGGGATAAAACCTTCTGACTTAAGACTCTAATATTTTATCACAATTATCAGGACAATTCATGACCTAAATTAAAGTTCAGCAGTCAGGCGATCGGGGGTTGGGTTTAGGCGTAGCCAAGTGGGAGAAGCCCTCAGCAAAACATGATAATTTCCCCCTCTCGACGGATTGCCGGAAATAAACCCTTCCGCTAAGATATGAGGGTTTGAAACCGCTCAAGAAAGGGAATATAAAGGAGGGAACTTAAACCAAAACAACCAGTCTCCCTGCTGGTAAATCCCCCAATTTTCACTTTTCATTGGCGACAGCATTAATCAAGAAATATAGAAAATTAGTGATGAATCTTCCAAAAGTAAACGCCCCAAATATTCATTTGTTTGCCTTTCATTTGCGCCATGAAAGCAGCATTCGTTCGGAACCCCAAATCGTCCCTGGGGCCGAAAATTTATGGAAAAAACTCGGGCAAATTCTCAACAAATATGGGTATGACACTCCTTTGGATTTATTGGGTTATTATGCACCGAAAGGAGACAAGGCTTACGACCCCAAAGAAGAAGGACCTGGGTATATCGTCAATCTCCACAAAAACGGCCTGATCGACTTTAAAGGCACTCTGCAAGTGGATGAATATCCCGTCAATTTCACCGGAATTGCTTGTCCGCGTCGGGTGTATGATAGTTATGCCTTAGCCTTGAATATTCGTCGGCCCGAAAAAGAAAATGAGCGCCAAACCGATGCTGTTCCTATTTCAATTTATGGACAATTTAATACCGATGCGAATCTGTTACTCCCCGATTTTCTTCAAAGTTCTTTAGGCCAAACCCTCCTCCTCACTGCGGATTTAACTGATGAACAAAAACAGTTTTCTCCCGAAGGGTTAAAGAACTTGGCTTGCCAATGTGTGGATGAATTGATTGAGGACCCAAAAAAGCGGCCCTCTTATAGCAACAAAGGTCGGTTGTTTGGCAGTCCTATTTTTGAATTTGGAGATATTGAGACCTTAGAAAGTCAGTCCGATTATCGTCATATTTTAGTTCTATTTTTTCGAGATGATACCCTCAAACGAAAGTTTGAATCGGCCTATTGGGATTTAATTGAGTTGTTTTATTATCGCAATAAAATATTAACTTGTTTTGATTTCACTCGAAGTGGATACCAGGAAACTTATCGTAAATATGAGGAAATTGAGGCAATCATTTCGGATGTTAATGAACAAATAGGTAATTTAGTGCCGAATAAAAGGCTTGGGTATAAATATTTAGAAAGCCTGAAGCAGAAACTAAAAATTATGCCTGGATTAGCCTTAGAGTATTCCCGACTCCAGCAGGTTTTAGAACGAAATCGGAATACGATTGCCATTGATGCTAAAAAATACGATGCATCCCTGGATGAAATTCAGCGCAAGCAAAATTTAGATGTGTTTTATTTAAAACCGATTGATTTAAGTTTTGTTGAGAATTTTACGCGCCAAGAAGTGCCTTATTTTCAAGAACGAATTAAAGCGGATTTAGATTATTTTGTGCATGGCAAGGGACTGGTCGATCGCGCGATCGCCACGATCCGGGGGATTGTGGAAATCGAACGCATCGATCGCGAACGACATCTGGAAACCAAACTTGAAGCGATCGCGGTTGGAGTGGGAACTGCTGCCGTTGTCGCTGCCAGTTCCATTTACCTCAGTTTAGATCAACCCCTCACCCCCCTCAATCTCCCCGATCGGTCCCCCTCCGTGGCATTATTTGTCATGGTGATCCTGATTAGTATTGCCGTAGGTACCATTGTTTTTGCCCTATTTTCTTGGCTATTAAGCTGGATTCGTCGGGACTAATCCGGTGATTCCCTGCCTAATCATGACTAAAATTTAAGCAATTCTCCCCTGTTTGTAGTAACGACTTCAGTCGTTTCTTCCGGATTGACGTGAAGTCGTCACTACGAACTAATTAATTGAATTTCCCCTGTTTGTAGTAACGACTTTAGTCGTTTCTTCCCGATGAC
>NZ_JAMXFD010000001.1:360936-438683 GCF_025370875.1 Laspinema palackyanum D2c | reverse complement strand
TAATTGAATTTCCCCTGTTTGTAGTAACGACTTTAGTCGTTTCTTCCGGATTGACGACTGAAGTCGTCACTACGAACCGGAGGTTTAAACTCCTGTTAATCCTCACTGAGTTTGGGGCCAAGGAATCATCGGGTCTTGGGATAAACGGTTAGAAACCTCATGGGCACCATAGCGGTTGAGGTGACTGGGGTCAGAAAAGCGATCGATTTCTGTAGGCCAAAGTTGACTGAGGTCGCGAAAACTGAGTCCTTCTTTTTCTAAGGATAAACTCAGCATATAGGTTTGGAATTCCCGCTCATATTCTAGACGTACTGGGTCCAAATACTCCTGAGTTAGGGGCATATTGATAAACACCAAGGGAATCTGATGTTCGCGGGTAAATGCCAGGAGGTTGGTGACCGCAGCGGTTTGGATTCCTGCGAGTTGGAATGACTCGTAATCCGCATCATAGTCCCCAGAAACCCTGGCGTGTTTTTCATAGTAGGTCATGGGATTAAACCGCACGGATAAGGGTAAGAACCCATTAGAAAGGGTGGCGGGTTGGAGGGTGTCGGAATTGGATAACGCGGCGGATTCTTCGCTTAAGGCGATGATGCTCTCTTGTACGGAATCGAAGGTGGGGTCTGTGGTGGTTTCTGCGATCGCCTCTGAGGAGGGACGACTGGGTTCGGGGATAAAATTGCTCGCAACGTCTGCTAGGGGTAAGAGGAGTTGACTCCGCAGAAAACCTTGGAGGCGATCGCGCTGTTCATAATTCGCCGACACCGATGCCAGCTTCTCATTAATCCAGAGGTCGAGGGTTTCATAACTTGCCTTGACATTTAACCCAGTCCGAGCACGTTGGACGAGGGACTCACTCAGGGATGAGAGGGACTGACTGTCATCATCACCCTTCGCCATTTCTGGGACCCGAGGTCGATTGCCTAGGAGGAGATGCCGATATCCGGGGGACCGGGAAATCGCCTCAAAAGTGCGATCGCTCCGGCCACTATTCAAGGCCCTGGCTCCATCGGCCCAGAGAATCAGTTTCGGTAATTGCTCTTGCGGAATCAGTTCACGAACCACAAAGTCGGCTACTTGAGCGGTGGCCCCATTAATGCCGAAATTAAACACCTTCAGTCCCGGATAACGGGCGGATAGAGACTCCTCAATGGTCATGGGAGCCACTCCGCGCAAGGCGCGGGAACTGCCAATAATCAACACATCCGGGGGACCCGAGGTGGCTAAATATTGCAGATACAGCCGCAGTTGTTCATCTAACTGCTGAGAGTTAAAGGTTGGATAGTCAAAAGTTTGCACTGTCTCAGGGTTAACGGCGATCGCCGGTTCCTCCTGAAATTCCGTAAAGCTAGAACCATTAAAAATCGGGTCATCGTCGTTCCCCGATGGATTCCGGGAGAGTTCACCCAGACTCAATTGATCCTCGGGACTTGGCAAGGGGACCGCGTTAGGGTCTGCCTGGGGTTCTCCCGACCGGGTTGCGGTTTCTAAAGCGGGGGAGGAGGACAGGGGAAACCAGGGGACACGACCTAAAAGCCAATCGGTATGCAACATGACTAATAAACCCAGAAAGCCCCAAATGAAGGCGACTTTACTGCTGCTCGTCGGAGCCCGACGGAAGGTTTTAGCGGGAATAAATAAACCCGTGAGCAACAGCAAGCGGGTGACCCAACCCGGGGAGGGACGCTCCCGAGGCGCAAGGGGGATCACCTGTTTGGTCAGACAAGCTTGTAATTCCTCCGGTGGGTCCGAGGCAAACATGGACTCTACCGCTTCTGGGAGGTCCTCCCTGGCATCGGGCTCACCGTGGGTAAAGGCGATCACGGGTTCGGGAGTGTCCTCAGCTAATTCCGGAGTGGGGGCTTCTGGCGGTTCAGGAGTCGGGTCTTCTGGGGCGCGTCGAGTGGGTTCCAGCTCGGAAGGGAGGGGGCTGGAAGGGGCAAAAATGGCGGTATGGTAGCGCCAGGAGGGATGCTTATCTCCCCCCCGACGACCATAGAGGCGAAGCTCCTCGACCCCATTGAGGTGCAATTCCTGGAGGAATTCCAGGATGAGGGGAGATAGGGTGTCTTGGTCGGGACAGGGAGAGCCTTCGACCATGATATGCAGAAGGTCAGGGTCTTGGCGTAGGAAGACGGAAAGGCCACTGCCGTTGAGTTTGGCATCGAGTTCCGGATTGACGAGGCGATCGAGCAAGAACTGGAGGGCGTCCAGGTTGCCTTGGGTGGCGAGTTCCCGGGGGGAGAGGGCGAGCAGGGGGTCCCGGGCTGCGGGTAAGTCGAGCCAATCGACCCACAGCGGTGGGGCGTTGGAGGGGGTGTCCAGTTGGCGTCCGTAACGACAGCCATAGAGGGTGACAGCGTGGAGTCCTTGGGGGGAGAGGGATTTGAGAATGGGGGCGATCGCCTCGATGCAGAGGGATTTATCGGCGGCGGCGAGGGGAGAGTCGGTGGCGCTGGGGTCTGAGTCTGGGGTGGAGTTGCCGCAGAATAGATGCAGGGTGGCATCTTTTTGGACCACGCCGACTTCCAGACCCTTAGAGGCAACCGCATGATTTAAGAGGCGAGTGATGGCTGGGATATCCCCCCATTTAGCCCAGCTTTTGAGCCGTTCTCGGGTTGGAGTCAGGTCTACCCGGAGGAGCAATTCCGGTTTGCCATCGGGGGTGGTGCGTCCGAGAATGGCGGCATCGCTGCATCCGGTTAGCTGGAGTTCTCGCAAGCGATCGGCGATCGGCAAGGCGAGGGAGGTGGCGTCTGGGGAATCGGGGGATTGACAGAAGATCCAAAGACGACGCGGGGGATAGGGCCGATCGCCCCAGGTGCGATCGGTCCGTTTCAGGGGTCGGATGAGGACTTTGACCGAGATAGAATAGAGGCTGAGGGTTTCCTGGAGATACCGCGCCATCCCTTTGGCCAGCAGCGCTTCAGCTTCTGGATTTCCCAGGGAAGCTCGACTCTGAACCTTGAGCATCATCCGCGCATCGGTAATGGAGAAGGGGAGATTTTCTGTGGGGGGAGGCGGTGGAGTGGGTGGGAGTTCGGCAGAAGAGGGTCCGTTCTCCGACGATGGCGAGTCCCCCGGTTTCGGGGAAGTGGGGTGAGTGGATTCAATTCGTACACTCCAATCTGGACGCTTTGTCCCCCGAGTGCGACCGTAGAGGAAGATTTCATCAATGGGGGGATGCTCTGGGGGTAACAGGCTGTTTATGCCTTGTTTTTTGAGCGCATCGGTCAGTTTAGCGACGGCGATCGCCATCGATGGACAGCTTTGGCTTTCCCATAGAATGTGCAGGGTGTTTCCCCGGAAACGCAGATGAATGTTTTCCCCCGTCACCTCTAAGGCTTGGGCGGCCCATTGGGTTAGGGTTGTTCCTGTATTAGTCTGCACCAGCTCCTGTGTGTTTACCATCAATGATTCCTCTCCCCGCTCCTCATCTGTTCAAAACGGGTCTGAAACCCCGTCGTTTACCGCGATTAACTGGAGAGTTTTTTCGGGGATATCATCCCGGGAACTCTCCGAAACCCTTCAGTGCCAGTGGGTTTGACCCGAGCCAGATTTCCGCCTGATGGCTGATCAAGACGAAGAAAGGCAACTGCTGAAACAGCAGATGATCTGAGTTCGGGGGTATTTGGATTGTTGACCCAGTAGCGGACTGGAGTTGCTCCAAATAGCATAACTCGTAAATTTTGTCATAGTTGAGATGACCTAACCGGGTCATTCTCCGATTCTCATTTTAATAATGTTGTCAAGCTAGAAAAGAGGTCCCTATGAACTCATCGAACTCACCCAATAGCGAACCTACCTCCTTGAATCCTGATGCCAACGCGCCTTCTGTCAAAATTTCCTCAGAATTGCTGATTACTTTACTCACCCCGCCATTCCTAGGGGCTTTGCTGGGGGGAAAAGCCGTGAGTCAAATGCTGCAATCGATGGGTCAGGCGAGTGAAGAAGTTTTTCGAGGCGATCGCCTCCCCGTCCTGAATTTTCCCCATTCTGAGGAGGACTGAATCTCAATCAAGGGGCCGCTAGAGGTAGATCCCAGGCGATCGCCGGTGGCCGAATTCCTGGCAATCGGTTCAGCTTTGGGGGACCCCTTGATGTTCTTCAACCCCGAGACAGGACCCGGGTAAAATGCCCGGTCTGTTGTCTCTATTTTAATCTTTATGTAAATTCACGGTCGAACCGAGGGGGTCGGGGGGAGGATTCTCCAGGGCCAGAGACTGCAATTGTCAGGAAATCTAGTTGATTAGAGCAGTTCATCCTCGGTAGTTTCAGAAGACTGGATCGACAAGAAAGCGAGATTTAGGAGCAGTTAGGGGGTAAACTGAGTCCGTCCAGACTGCGATCGCCTCCCGGCACGAAGCCTGCTAAAAATCCCCGGATCGACCTTAAAATTAGCTAATATCTGACCGGGCTGAGGCTGGGATGGTCAGCATCCCATTCGGAACAAACCGGGGGTATTCCCTCGATTCCCCAAAATAGCGCCGACTCACCTTTGGTTTTAACCAACTAAGGTTTTTTGAGTCAGCACACCCGTCTAAGCCTTGCAAGTCCCTCGCTCACAGCGAGGGGGGTCAATGAGTTGGGAGCCTGTTTCGACACAGGTGCTTAATTCGGTCAGACGATCCGGCCCGTGCCTTGAGCGCGATTCAATTATAGTGGCTTGTAATCAAGGCGACACCGTAACGGGGTTCTGACCACCCACGCGCTAGTTTAACCCGTTCACATCGACCCGCGCTTTGATGAATTGGATTAAAGGAAAGTGAACCAAATCCAGGTAAAAATAGAATTGGGGACATAAAAACTATGTTGTCCGAATTTAGCGGGATAACAGCCTTTCTTGGGTCTGAATTATGTAACTACAGGTTGGGTTTATTCAGGTTCCCTGACTTATCCATTATAAGCGCAAAAATACCATTCATTCCCTCACCGGGATTACCGTCCCTTGAGTCGTTTTTTACCCAGTGTAGACCGGGTGTTTTCCAATCGTTCAGGAGGTTCTGATGACTTTACGACTCGAACCCTCAAATTCTGTTATGACAGTTAGTTCATCCGACTTATTTTTACGCCATCGTCTCAAAGTCGTCGAGGACTTATGGGAGTCCGTTCTGCGGACTGAATGCGGTCAGGAATTAGTGGTTCTACTGGCGCAATTGCGATCAATGTATTCTTCTGAGGGACAAGCCTGCAACTTTTCAGAATCCAGTGTTCTGAAATTGGTAGAACAGTTGGACCTTAATGACGCAATTCGGGCCGCTCGGGCCTTTGCCCTGTATTTCCAACTGATTAACATTGTCGAGCAACATTACGAGCAGCGCGATCGCCTGCGGGGTGTGGGAGGAACTCACACCGTTGTCCCCGAAAATGAGCAATTCGACGTTCCCAAAGAAAGCCCTTATTTTGCGAGTCACAGCGTTACTCGCCGTCGAGAATTCGCAAATTTCTCCGCTTTATTTCCAAAATTAAAGGAGTTGAACGTCCCCCCGCAGCAAATCCAGAAAATCATGGAAAGTCTGGATATTCGCTTAGTCTTTACGGCTCACCCGACGGAAATTGTCCGTCATACCCTGCGAACCAAACAGCGACGGTTGGCTCAAATTTTGCAAGAGTTCGATACCCTCGAAGAAGGTGGGCAACCGGATAGCCAAACCACATCTAGCGAAACTAAAGACCTCCTAGAGGCGCTCACTGAAGAAATTCGCCTGTGGTGGCGAACCGATGAATTGCATCAGTTTAAACCCTCCGTCCTTGATGAAGTAGATTATACCCTACACTATTTTAAAGAGGTCCTATTTGATGCCGTACCTCAACTTCATCAACGGTTAAAACGGTCGTTGCAATCATCGTTTCCTTACCTGCAACCCCCCCGTTATAACTTCTGCAAATTTGGCTCTTGGGTCGGGTCCGATCGCGATGGCAATCCCTATTGCACCCCTTCTATTACCTGGAAAACCGCCTGTTATCAGCGGCAGTTAATCCTAGACAAATACATGGGTTCTCTCGATCGCTTGACCCAACTCCTGTCTTTGTCTTTGCACTGGAGTGACGTCTTACCAGAACTCCTCGAATCCCTGGAACAAGACCGACTGCAAATGCCAGACATCTATGAGAAACTGGCAATTCGCTATCGACAGGAACCCTATCGGTTAAAACTCGCCTATATCTGCCATCGCTTAGAAAATACCCGCGATCGCAATCAGCGTCTTTACACCGAGTCCGACTGGAATCGCCATCTGAGCGATATCAAAAACGCTCCCATGTATCACTCAGGCGCAGAATTTCTCGACGAATTACGCCTGATTCAACGCAATTTAGCCGCAACCGGGTTAAGCTGTCGAGACCTGGAACAACTAATCTGTCAAGTCGAAATCTATGGCTTTATTTTGGCCCATTTAGATATTCGCCAAGAGTCATCTCGCCATAGTACCGCCATCACAGAAATCGCGGAATACCTGCAAATCCTACCCGGCCCTTACGATGACCTATCGGAAGCAGAAAAAACCGACTGGTTGACGACTGAACTGAAAACCAGACGTCCTTTAATTCCCGCAGAATTGCCCTTTTCTGAGCAAACCAGCGAGATTATTTGCACCTTTAGAATGCTGCGGGCACTTCAAGAAGAGTTTGGCTTGGAAATCTGT
The DNA here is from genome assembly GCF_025370875.1 of Laspinema palackyanum D2c. Taxonomy (NCBI): domain Bacteria; kingdom Bacillati; phylum Cyanobacteriota; class Cyanophyceae; order Oscillatoriales; family Laspinemataceae; genus Laspinema; species Laspinema palackyanum. The sequence continues at coordinate 432,039 of NZ_JAMXFD010000001.1, read as the reverse complement.
CAAACTTACATCATTAGTATGAGCCGTGATGTCAGTGATTTGTTAGAAGTGCTCCTACTTGCCAAAGAAGCGGGGATTTATGACCCGGCTACAGGCATGGGAACGATTCAAGTTGTCCCCTTATTTGAAACCGTCGAGGACTTAAAACGCGCACCGACGGTCATGCAAAACCTGTTTGAACTTCCGCTTTATCATGCTTTACTCTCGGGCGGATACCACACAGGGCTTCCGGTTACGGTCAAGGAACCGGATCTTCCCAACATTTCTAACTTGAAATCTTCTCATATTCAGGTTCCTAAATTGCAGGAGGTGATGCTGGGGTATTCCGATAGTAATAAAGATTCGGGATTTCTAAGCAGTAACTGGGAAATTCATAAAGCCCAGAAAGCCTTACAAATTATTGGCGATCGCTACAGTGTTGTCCTCCGCATTTTTCACGGTCGCGGTGGGTCCGTCGGTCGCGGTGGCGGTCCCGCTTATGAGGCGATTTTAGCTCAACCGGGTCGCAGTATTAATGGGCGAATTAAAATTACCGAACAAGGGGAAGTTTTAGCCAGTAAATACACCTTACCTGAGTTAGCCCTTTATAACTTGGAAACCATCGCCAGTGCGGTGATTCAAAGTAGCTTACTGGGTTCGGGCTTTGATGATATCGAAGCCTGGAATCAAATCATGGAGGAGTTGGCCGATTGTTCGCGCCAACATTATCGCGCCTTGATTTATGAACAACCTGATTTTATCGATTTCTTCCATGAAGTCACCCCTATTGATGAAATCAGCAAGTTGCAAATCTCCTCGCGACCCGCAAGACGCAGTAGCGGTAAACGAGATTTAGGTTCTCTGCGGGCCATTCCTTGGGTTTTTAGCTGGACCCAAACACGGTTTCTCCTCCCCGCTTGGTATGGAGTCGGAACTGCCTTGAATAATTTCTTAGAACAGGAACCGGAAGAACATCTGAAACTCCTGCGCTATTTCTATCTAAAATGGCCGTTCTTTAAGATGGTGATTTCTAAGGTAGAAATGACCCTCTCTAAGGTGGATTTAGAAATGGCCCATCACTATGTTCGGGAACTCACCCAATCGGAAAATCGCGATCGCTTTGAAGCCCTGTTTACTCAAATTGCGACGGAATTTAACCTAACCCGCGATTTAGTTCTGGCAATTACCGAACATCAACGGCTGTTAGATGGAGACCCGGATTTGCAGCGATCGGTTCAGTTGCGAAATGCCACCATCGTTCCCCTGGGTTTATTACAAGTCTCCTTACTCAAACGCCTGCGCGAACATCAAAGTCAGTCCGTGACAGGAGTGATTCATTCCCGTTACAGCAAGGGCGAATTGCTACGCGGGGCCTTGTTAACCATTAACGGCATCGCCGCCGGAATGAGAAATACCGGCTGATTAGTTCAACGATTCGCTAGACTGAATTCACTAAAAGCAACCTCCGGTCCCCGGACCTTGGCAAGGGGAGGCGTCAGGTGGGGTCCTCCGGTCCTCCGGTCCCCACCCCCGATCGCTTAATTCTGTTGGCGAATCACCCCCAGGCGATCGCCACCCCTCCACCGAAAATTGACCCTCAAGCCACCCCAATTCATCATTATGAACAAATCAAAAAAACGGATGTTGGTCTGCACCGCAGTCGCCCTATTATCCGGTGCCTTGGGTTCATTTTGGGGCGGGCAAATGCGGTGGTTAGCCCATACCCAACAGTGCAATACGAGTGATTATGTTTGGTTAAATACCTTGTGCCGCGTTCAACAGAGCCCCGCGATGTTCAAAGGTGGCACTGCGGGATTGTGGACGGGGACGATTTTGGGTGCCTTTCTTGCGGGACTTGCCACCCGCCACCCCAAGGGGAAAAGCCTGCCGGGAGAGGGTAATTCAGACTTCTCTGGACCTGAAGGGGCCCGGCTGGAGTTAGAGGGGTTAACCCCGGAACAACTGGCACAGGTGAGGGAATTGATTACCCTGCTGAAAACTCAATCGGCGGATTTGACCCCGGCTTCCGGAGGACCGAAGGCGATCGCCTCCAAACCCGTCAGTCTGATGCAGTTTCAACAATTGCTCACTGCGGTTGCCCAGTTCCAGGAAATCTCCCCCCTGACCCCACTCCAGGCGCAGCATTTGTTACATCAACTGGGATTTTCTGACCAGGCGATCGCCCAGGCCCAAGTCTCCCTTTCCGAACCCGTGGAACGACTTTAGAACAGTTTGGCACTCTCACTCCCAGTTTCCACCTTAGCCCTATTAAAGCTACAAGAGGTTAAGGCACAGACCGATTGAAATAAACTGCAAAACTCTGCACAGTCAGTTTTTCAAACAGTTCTGGATGGGAGGATTAGTTAACCCAACTAATTCGCGTCTTAATTTGCCTCAATTACGGCTACCGGGTGACTATCATTACAGGGCTAATTTCGCTAAACTAGAGCCTTCCGGCCCCGTACCCCCGATAATAAAATAGATGAACTTGATGGCGATCGCTCCTTTGTTAATCAAGGGCAAGGCCCCTTCTGCCTCAAAAATAGAGTTGGCCCAGAGGGACAATTATCATTAATATTATGGGTAAAGACAAGGGCGATTGACATTCCACTAGAGTCACGGGTTGGGTGGTCGTCCCAACTCCCCCAGACCCTGTAGAGTGGGGTAAACTCTAACAGCAACACAGAAGGTCCATAGAACACGAAGGGCGATCGAACTCAGGGAACCCGGGCGAAACTTTTCCCACTCCCACCCTATAGCCTGCTTTGATAGCGAAACCACGGGATATGTACAGCATCACACAGATATTAATTTCCGACTTTGTTGAAAAACTCCGCGAAGGCTATTACCGAATGTATGGCGGACTCAAGCCCGACTATGCCGATATTATTGCCTGGGCCGGAGGCATGGCTTTAGAGAATATTGCCAACAGTGACGCCCTTTACCATAATGTCGAGCATACCATCTTGGTTACCCTCGTTGGGCAGGAAATTCTCCGAGGGAAACACATCCGTGAAGGCGGGGTTTCTTGTGAAGATTGGCTGCATTTCACCATTTCTTTGTTATGCCATGATATTGGTTATGTAAAAGGGGTTTGCCGAGAAGATAGTGAGGGATTGTATGCCACGGGCATTAATGGTACAATGATTGCCCTCGACCCTGGCTGTACCGATGCCAGTTTGACCCCCTATCATGTCGATCGCGGAAAACTGTTTATTGAGGAACGGTTTGGGGGTCATAAGTTAATCAATTCTGAAGAAATTAAACTCAACATAGAACTCACTCGGTTTCCGGTTCCGGCAGAGGCAGATCACCAAGATACGGTTAACTATCCGGGTTTAGTTCGGGCAGCGGACCTCATCGGGCAACTCAGTGATCCCCGTTATCTTAAGAAGATTTCTGGGTTGTTTTATGAGTTTGAAGAAACAGGGTTTAATCAAAAGGTTGGCTATCGAAATCCCGGGGACTTGAGAAAGAATTATCCTAAATTTTATTGGGGAGTGGTTCATCAATATATTAAAGATGGGTTGACTTGTCTGGAGTTGACTCAACAGGGAAAACAAATTATTGCTAATCTTTATGCCAATGTGTTCGTAGTCGAACATGAACCCCCCAAGCCAGAATTAAGGGATTGAGAGGCGATCGCCTCCTGAAACCCTAACCGTAACAAGGTTTCAGTCATCGGTCCCTGTGGCATCCGGCAGATTCCCCTCTCCATCCTTCTTCCTCTCGGGGCAATCTCATGATATATTGAACATCGCCACCAGACCAGAGACTTCAGGCCTGGTTTTTCATGGCAATGCTACGGGATAACCATTATCCCGACTCCCAGAGTCTGCCTAATTCGCAGGTAAATTAAACGCTAATTATCCAATCTAAGATAGCAAATTTTGCTAAAAATCAAGGGTAAATTTTCTGTGAATTCCTGGTGCTTTACCGATTATTCTAAATTGTATTAATTGAACAACATCCCAACTTATCCAAGGAAAAAGGTTTATAAAAATGTTTAGAAATACAACTCAGGCGTTCTACTCCGAACTCAAAGCCCTCTTGCAGTCCAGCGAAACAATTTTCTGGGGCGGTGTAGAACTTAAATCCGGGCGATCGCGCTTAATCAAAATCACATCCCCCCGCGAACGAGTTGATATCATTCCTCATCTCAATTCTAACATCTTTGCTCAAATTGCCGCCACCTTTTGGGAAATGGCTGGTCGTCAAGACTTACAATTTTTATATCACTATTTACCCCAAGCCCTTGATTTTTTTGAAGATAGACCATCCCCGACCAGCAGTGAAAAGTCCTGTTTAAAATCCTGGTATCTCAGTAAAGAACTTCAAAAAGTAGTTCACATTTTAAACACCGATTCTAGTAGTCGAGATGCAGTCATTAACTTATCGCCAACTCAAATAAAAGACTCAAGAAACCCCGAGAACTTTGCCTCGAATTGGATGCAATTTTTAATCAGAAACGGCAAATTGCATCTAAATATTTGTCTTCAGTCCCATGATATGTTTTCCGGGACTTCAGGAATTAATCCCTTTGGATTGAGCATTTTTCAGGAAGCAGTCGCCTCTTGGACGGGGACCGAAGTTGGGGAATATTGCTGTTTTATCAGTGAATTGCATCTAGGCGATCGGCACTCTACCCAAGCGCAACAGGTCCTAGACTCCTTCACCCCCAAAACCTTGTATGAATTCGGATTTACCCCCCCTCAATTCACCACCCCCTTTGCCGAAATTGACAGTACCCTCTCGCACTGGTTTGAGTTAGAACATCAAATGCGCCAAGGGTCATTTAGAGTGGCTGACGAACTCCAGCATATCCCGGATGACTTAGTTAGAAACAGCTTGGAATTACTGTATATTTACAATCGACACCAGCAGGGATACAAACCCGAACAAATCGCCCAATTAATCGCCGAATTACCTCCAAACGACTTCAAAATTGCCGCAGTCGAGTATTTTGCCCGAATCTGGAACAACCGCGAAGTTATTCCCTTACAACCCCAGGAAAAAGACTACTTCGACTATCTCTGGCAAAGAACAGAACCGACTCCCTCCTACTCGTTCTCTAGCATCTTCCAGCTATTAAGCACCCTGCACTACAAGAAAACTCTAGTCTATAAAAATAGCTGGAAAAAACACGGAGAAGCCCTCGGCGTATTTGCTGGAATTTCCCGCAAATACGACCGACTCGAAACCATGTTCACCGAAAATGTCAAACCCACTGCTGACGAATCGGTATTAGATACCTTTGCTGATTTAGCCGTCTATTCCACCAAATATTTAACCTATCTGGCGGAACATTATCCCGAAATGTTTCAAGAATTCATCCAAACCGATTCAACAGCAGAACCCTTACAAACCTATTGGCATAACGAAGGATTTGACCCAACCTCTAAACTACTGACTCAACGGTATGAATCTTCCCAGCAATGGCAGCAAATATCGAACTATCAAGGCTGTTTTGAAGCGATTCGAGATGCCTATAAAGAATTAGAGGATATTTTCGTCAATAACGATTGGAGAGTCAGCGACTCGCGCAAATGTAGCTTATCCGCAGACTTGGCGATCGTCTCCCTGCACTATCTCGTCCTGGCATCGCAACAGGAACCGGAGAATTTCCAGAAATTTGCAGAGGCGATCGCAAATTTGTAAGTATCCGATGACAGCAAGTCATGCTATAATGAAAAATTTGGCAAATCCAAGAACCCGGTAAGTGTAACCTAGAACCAATCCGCGATCGGGAGATTCCCCCAGGGGAAACCATTCAGAAGTTAGGGATAAATCATGGATCGATTTCGAGTAGAAGTAATTACCAAAACCCCTAATCCTCAGCAAGTCATTTATGCAGCAATGCATCAAGATTATAGCGAGGGATTTGTGTATGATGACCAAGATTCTTGGCCCTCAGAAGCCAAATGTGGCGAACTCATCGTCAAGCGTCTTTTAGCCGGGGAACGCGGTCATTATGGACCCATTGAGCACGTGGGAATTGTGTTTAATTGCGGCTTTTTTCCCCATAGCGTCATGCAGCAAATTAGGACTCACCGCGTTGGAATTTCATTCGATGTTCAATCTAATCGGTACACGGGAAATAGAATTATTGATGCGGCAACAGGGATTAGAGACATTGAAGATGTGTTTTATCTACGTCCCGTTGGTTACTATACCGATCGCCAGGGAAAACGCTATGAATATACCCAACAACAACGCGATCGCGATTTAGCTTGGTGTTTAGATGCTGCAAAACGGTATCAGGTTCTAATTGAAGAAGGGACATCAGAAGAACACGCCCGAGGCATTATTCCCTTTGATGTCCGTCAACACTGGGTTGTCTCCTTCAATGCGCGAAGTCTTATGCATTTACTCGATCTTCGCGCCAAACCCGACGCCCAACTCGAATGCCAAAAACTCTGCGATTTGATTTGGCCACATTTTCAAGAATGGGTCCCCGCCATAGCAGAATGGTATGAGAAACATCGCCTCAAAAAAGGTCGTTTATCTCCCTAACTTCCAGACGGTATAGAGAGACAAACCCTCTCTCTATACCCCCGTCGATCCAAACCCATTTGAACCTCTTGCCGTTGCCATAATTTCCGTGGTTGCCACTTCAATTTCAGGTCTTAAAACCGGGGTAATTGCCATTTGAGCAATTCTCATCCCTTTTAGAACCTGAAAAACTTCTTGTCCATGATTGATTAAAATCACCTTAATTTCTCCCCGATACCCTTCATCAATGGTCCCCGGAGTATTCAAAACCGTAATCCCTTGTTTATAAGCTAACCCACTTCTCGGCCTAATTTGTGCTTCCGTCAAGGGCGGTAACTCAATGGCAATTCCCGTTCCAATTAACTTCCGTTCTCCCGGATGTAGGGTCACCTCTTCATTCGCCGATAAATCCATTGCTGAATCGTTGTCATGGGCATAAGTTGGAATAATTGCATCCGGATGTAAGGGATAAATTTTTAGTTTCATCTTCGGGGGTTTAGTGACTTTTTAACTCAGTACAATTAAACTATGATGCCTTATTTCATTCAAACTGTCACCCCAGAAGCAAATTATCACCTCCGCCTCCTCTACAGGAACGGAACGGTTATTGTGATTGACTTTTCCCCGATTATTGAGCAAGGGGGAGTCTTTTCCCGATTATCCGATCCAGCCTTCTTTTCACAAGTCAAACGCTCAGAAGACGGTCGATCCATTGCATGGCCGGGAGAACTGGACTTTTGTGCTGATGCCTTATGGTTTCAAGCTCATCCTGATGATAACCCGTTTATTGCTTCATCTTCAGCAGCATCTAAAGCCCTCTAAACCGATGATTCTGACCCTAATTTATTAGTCTTTTCTTCCACAAACTGTTACCATGAATAGGAACGATTGGGTAGCTCAAAATTAATGGAATTGGAAGAACTTAGACCCACCTGGGATGAATATTTTATCATGTTGGCAAAATTGGCGGCGATGCGCTCAACTTGCCTTGCTTTTCCCGTGGGTGCAGTGATTGTGAAAAACAAGCAAGTTGTGGCAACAGGTTACAATGGTTCCCCATCGGGTACGGCCCATTGTACGGCCCAGGGTTACTGTTATCCGGGATTGAGTAGCTGTGCAGAAAGTAAGTCTTTGCCTTCTCGGGCGGTTCATGCGGAAGCGAATGCGATCGCCCAAGCGGCTAAACATGGAATTTCTACCGAAGGGTCCAGCATTTATGTCACCCTGGAACCTTGTTTATCTTGCTTAAAATTAATTATTTCCGCCGGAATTCATGAAGTGTTTTTCGAGACCGGATTTAACAGTGGAAACAGCCTGTTAGTGCGAGATTCCTTTATTCAGGATGGGTTAGTTACCCTCAAACAAATTCATATTTCCGAGGCGATCGCCCAAAAAGCCGCGACCTTTCTGATGAACCCAACCTCCGTAGCCACCCCATCCCTGATCTAAAAGAATTAAGAATTAAGAGTTAACCCCCCATTAATTCTTAATTCTTACCGGGTCTAGGGACGATGACTGCGGCGAATTTCAGTGATTTGGTCCGCCAACTCTAAAATCGGTTCAGGCATATTCGGTCCCGTTAAAATAATATCAACGTGACTCGGGCGTTTTGCTAAAAATTCCAACACCTCCGCTTCTGGAATCAAGCCAAAACTAATGGCTAAACTCAACTCATCCAGAACCACAAGCGAATATTTTCCTTCACTCACCACCTGTTGGGTGTAGTCCCATAATTTCCGCAGAGAACCCGCCTCAATTTCATCTAACTCCGGCGTATCAATACAACGGGGGAGGTCACAACGAACCCAATCTAAATGTTCTCCCAGTTGAACCGGGGCCTCGGGACCTTGACCAATTCCTCCCTTAAGAAACTGGACCACCAGGACCGGGGTCCCCTGGCCGGAAATTCTTAGGGCCTGGGCCATCACACTGGTAAAAAAGTTGCGGTGGCTGCTGGTAAAAACTTGTAGCAACCCCTCCACGGCGTAGGGTAGACGACAAGGGTTATCGAGAGTGGGACTTTCAAGCTGTGCAATCATTGTGACAATATTTCCGATGGGTTAAGAAACCGTAAAGGGTAGACCGACTCAAGGGCCAGGAAGTGAATTCGGGCCATCCAGTCGAGTCAATATGTAGTGTAGTGTAACCAGATTATGCCACGAAAAGACACTAAATGTACAAAATCCTGCGAAATGACCGAGGCGTGCGAACTTTGGGCAAAGTTAGGGAGAAATTAAGATTTATTCCCTAGGAAGGGGAACAGTGGTAGAGTCTATTTTGGGCCAACATGAGGAGTTTTTTGTCGTGAGATTGGTAATTCTGGGAGGGCCAGGAGCAGGAAAGGGGACCCAGGCGAGTCAGCTATGCAGTCGCCTGAATATTCCTTGCATTTCAACCGGGGAAATCCTGTTCAAGGCGATCGCCGCCCAAACTGAATTAGGCAGGCAGGCGCAACCTTATGCAGAACGCGGGGAACTGGTCCCGGACCCCATCATGATTGAATTTGTTCGCGAACAGTTAACCCAACCCTATACGCAAAACGGGTGGTTACTCGATGGTTATCCCCGCACCTCATTCCAAGCGGAAGAACTGGATTTTTTACTGGAATCCTTGCAGCAGAACCTAGATTGGGCGATTTGGCTGAACGTATCCGACGCGGAGTTAATGCGCCGGTCCCTAGAGCGATCGCAGGCGAAACCGGAAAGAGGGCGTCCCGATGACGAACCGGAATTTCTGCGCCGTCGGATCCAGTTGTTCCAAGAACGCACGACTCCCATCTTGGACTACTACAACTATGGCGATCGCCTCCTCACCATAGATGGCGATCGGCCCTCGGCAGAAATCCATGAAGAAATCTGGAAAACGGTCAACCCTAACAAAACGCAATCCTAATCATGATTTGGCAGCGTCCTGATGGCCGAGAACCGGCTCAAATGCGTCCGATTCGGTTTGAAAAAGACTTTACCCGCTTTGCGAACAGTTCCGTCCTGACTCGTTGTGGCGATACCCAGGTCCTCTGTACCGTCACCATCGAACCGGGAGTCCCCCGCTTCCTCGCCAATCAAGGCAGTGGCTGGTTAACCGCCGAATATCGAATGCTTCCCGGTGCCACCCCCCAACGGCAATCCCGAGAATTCATGAAACTGTCGGGACGCACCCAAGAGATTCAACGCCTCATCGGGCGCAGTTTACGCGCTGCACTGGATTTAAAAGCCCTGGGAGAACGGACAATTCTCATTGATGCCGATGTCCTCCAAGCCGATGCCGGAACCCGTACCACCTCGATTACCGGGGGATTCGTAGCCCTAGCCTTGGCGATCGAGAAACTGGTGCAATCGGGAGAGTTAGAACAATCGCCCATTTGTCGCCAAGTCGCCGCTGTTTCCGTGGGGTTATTTGAGGGGGAACCCTATCTGGACCTCAACTACCCGGAAGATGTAGCAGCGGATATTGATTTTAATGTGGTCATGAGCGATGGATTGGATATTATTGAATTACAAGGAACCGCCGAGGCAGGCAGTTTTAATCGCACCGAACTCAATCGCATTTTAGATATGGCAGAATCCGGAATTCAGGAGTTAGTAGCGGCGCAAAAAGAGGCGATTTATGGGGGGAACAACGGCTAAAATTATCTATAGCCAGTCTAAATCAGTTTTCTATAGAGATAGCGAGCAAGATGCTCGCACTCCAAAGTGTTCGGACTTGGAGCCATTATCAAAATGATTTAGGACCGCTATATCCTTAACTATAAACTGATTGATTTATCCTATGCCTAACGATGAATTGTCTGATGAATATGACTTTTCTCAATTAAGTGGAGGGGTTCGAGGCAAATATGCCGATCGCTATCGAAAAGGAACGAATTTGGTCCGGCTAGATCCAGATGTAGCTCGCGCTTTCCCAACCCAGGAATCCGTGAATGAAGCCTTGCGGTTGTTGATTCAAATTGCTGAACGTTTACGAGAGTAAATGAGGTTTAATGCTCCCTCGGTTTAAATTGTCAGCATCATAGAGTTTTCCCATATTGCCGCAGGACTGAGGGAAGGGAAAAAAGCGACTGTTCTTGTTGGATAAAAGAACGCCGTTTCAAAGAGTGCAAGGCATTCAACAAATCCTCTGGGGATAAGGTTGCCGCTGCTAATAAGTCAGACACTGACACAGGACCTGCTTGATTAGCTAAAACAGAGAGTGCAATTTTTTCCACATCTGATAGGCGATCGCACTGCTGCTGCAACACCAAACTCAAATCTTCACCCAAAAAAAGCGGTTCGTATTTAAACCATTCTGATATTTTACCATTAAACAACTCGTAAATCATTCCAGCCCCGATTTTAAGCCATAAGGGATTGCCTCCAAAATAGCCGATCGCCGTTGAGAAACAGTCCTCATCAATCAATCCTTTATCTCGGAAAATTTGCTCTGCTTCCGGACCCAACCCTCGAAGGTGGAACGAACGAACCGGAGTGCGATCGCCATTGAGTGCAGACAGTTCATGAGGCGGTTCCCAAGTAATCAGCAAGACACAACTTTGATGAGACAACTCCGCAATTTGTTTAAAGAATAAACTATAGCCTTCATATCCCGGTTGATAGTTACCGGCGAGTTGTTGGTTGCTGAGAATAGACTGAACATCATCGAGGACAATCAGACAACGATTTTGGCGTAAATAGTCGAATAAAATAGCACGGCGATCGCTTGCAGTCACGGGTAAATCTGTCTGCGGGGGATGAGAGAGGAATTCCAGCAGATTAGTTTCCAACATTTCCACCGATGGGGAATACCGCAGACTACGCCACACCACCGAATCAAAATCATCCTGAATTTGCTGCAATAATTGTACCGCCAACGCTGTTTTACCGATACCCGAGAACCCATGCAACACCACCAGACGAGGGCGATCGGTCACCATCCAACGTTCAAGCGTCGCCAATTCCTCCTCCCGTCCATAAAAAGGCAACAAATCCGGCACTTCCCGTAAATCTCGACGCCGTTGAGATGGAGTAGGATTTTCGTCACTCGGTGGTTGTGTCTGGGGAATTGTTGGTGGGTGTGGAGTATTCCCACAGATGTTGACATTATTAATTTGTACAGAATCTTTAGCCACATTTAAAAAGTTAGAATATTGCAACCGCTTGAAAGTTGCTCTAACATTCGATTTTCTGATATCTTCCCCTAATACCTCTGAGAGAATTTTCCATAATTCTGACCCCGCATCCTTAACATGACCCTCACTACAGTTAGTATTTTCTGCAATTTGTGAGTATCTCTGACCTTGCCAAGCACCACGCAAAATAGACTCTTGCAGATTGTCAAGATGTTTTCCCGTCTTGGTAAAAACGAGCTCATCCGCAAATTTTAGCACTTGTTGAACGTCCATAGGTCAGGTACGAGTAGGGGTAGCAACTGTGCCTATTTTATCCGACTTTATCCGACTTTAACCGACTTTGCAGACTTTATCCGACTATTTCCTAAGTCAACTACTTACAAAAGTTATTAAAACCCTGACTTTAACCGACTTTTTCCGACTCGACAACTACCCATTTTCTCGGAGATAATAGTTATATCGATAGGTATCTATCCTTAACTTAAAGTTAGTCATACAAACATCACGCTATAGGAGGTCTAAGCATGATAAAACGGTTCATTGCCGCATTGTTAGTATTGACTGTTACATTCTTCGGATGTATCCAACCCAGTTACGCCGCTACTCAGTACAATAACGAGAGTGCAACGAGCGAGAGTCAATATGATAATGGCTCTGAGGGTTCAAATCTACTATTCCGTTGCTGGAACCTTAATCCAGCTAATGCGGCAGAAAAACTTATTTGCGACAACCTCCAGGGGTTAGTTTCTACAGTAGCTACGTTGGCAACAGTAACTGGAACTTGCTATGCGATAGATGCAGGAATTACAGTCGTGATCCCTCCTGCTGCATTACTTGCACCATTGTGTAATACTGCGGGCGCAGCAGGAAGTGCCGGAGTATCTTTGGCTCGCCAAGGGGTGCAAGCTTTAGCTCATTAATTCTTTACAATCAAAATAAACATTGATGTAGAAATGAAAAACCAGAAGAACAATCCCTGTTCTTCTGGTTTTTCATTTCTATACCTGTTAACACCAAAAAACAAAGGTTGAGTAGGTTCCGGTTGTCCTGCGGATCTACTTTCAAGACGGTGTTTCCACTTTTCTTCAAAGGCGATCGCCATTTCATTTAGTTCTCTAGCTTGCCGTTCAGTAGTTTTGGCGAGTTCCAGCATTTCTGCCAGTTCCTCAATTTGTTTTTGATTCAATTCCGGTTGGGTCATAGCTTGTTGTTAAAATAATTTTTGAGTGAGTTGAGATAAACAGGGAATCGATTCCTTGTCTGACGATAGAACGACAGGGGAGGCTTAGGGAAAGATTGCGATCGCCAGCTATGCTAAAATAATAAACTACCCCAACATTTCTTAAAATTTAGGTTGCTCCAGATGACTGAATTACTTCGGTATGTTGTTGCAGAGATAGAGAAGCTGACAGAAGAAGAGCAGAATGCGATCGCCTCTCGTCTCCTGGCTGAACTTGAAGATGAGCGGGAGTGGAAATCGCGCTTTGAAGCCACGACTCAGCGGCAGTGGAATGCTTTAGCTGAAATGGCACGTCAAGATATTGCTGCGGGTAATATTGACTCAATCGATGATGTTTTTTCATCCGAACAATGAAGTCGAGGATTACGAAGGGTTTTCGCAAACACTTAAATCAACTTCCTAAGTCAATTCGAGAACAGGCGAGGAACGCCTACATACTCTGGCGTTCAGATGCCTACCATAATAGCCTTCAGTTTAAGCGAGTGAATCAACAGCCACCTATTTACTCAGTGCGTGTTGGTCTAAACTATCGTGCATTAGGATTGTTAGAAGAAGACGAAATCTACTGGTTTTGGATTGGTTCCCATGCCGAGTATGATGCTCTATTAAAAAGGCTGTAGAAAATATCATTGAGTTGGTAAATTGCCGCCAAGTTATTGAAAAAAGAGGTATCGCTGACAATAATCACAGTCTACCCCTCTCCCGCAGATTTTTAATATCTTCCTCAAAATCCTCCACATCATAATGAACGGGGATTTGACGACTGGCGAGTAGATGTTGAAAGGCGATACGATTCATGGCTGCAAATCGACTTGCTTTTCCTAGGGTGAGTTTCTCTTTCTGAAAAAGCATGACGGCGATTTCTTGTTTCATTTCTGCTTCCGTCATGCGGGTTGCTGTCAGCAGTTCATTAGGGATAACAATACTCATGGCTCTATTCCTCGCAATGCTACTATTATAAACCGTTAAATCAGCAGCGGTTCACATCCGTTTAAATCAGTTCTGATTTCCATGCTAGAATAACAGGCACAGGCTTGATTAATGGGAAACCCAATCGATGTCAATTGTTGTTAATTTGGCCCCAGATGTAGAAGCTCGACTTCGCGAAAGAGCGGCACAGCAAGGGCGTGATGTGGCCTTAGTTGCGGCTGAACTCCTTGCTAACGTTTTAGAGTGGGAGGCAGAAGACACCGCAGAAGCGATCGCAGGTATTCAGAGGGGATTGGATGATTTTGAAGCCGGACGCTTTCGTTCATTTGATGAGTTTGCGGATGAACAACGTCGTAAATACAATTGGCGAGTAGATTGATAAAATATTGCGCTAATACAGATTACACCAATTTTCACAGCCTGGAATATGAACCACAGATTACACAGATTTACACGGATTCAATTCTGTGAAAATCTGTGTAATCTGTGGTTCTTCTTCTCCTCCCTCCTCAAAATCTCCATTACGGAAGTTATCAAAATATTAATATTTTTTACAAAAGCAACAAAAATATTGTTTTAGTTTTAATCTGGATCGCAGTCGCCTAGGGTCTTTCGACGCTCCCTAGGAATTTATACCTGAAAAAGTCACGTCTCAGAACCCCTGGAATTTTGAGATAATCAACAACAGCTTATCGCAGGCGCTCAAAACGCTGTATTTAAACCGAACAAGGGAGAACACTCAAATGAAATTGGCTTACTGGATGTATGCAGGTCCCGCCCACATTGGCACCCTCCGCATCGCGAGTTCTTTCAAAAATGTCCATGCCATCATGCACGCGCCCCTTGGGGATGACTATTTTAACGTGATGCGGTCTATGCTAGAGCGGGAGCGGAATTATACCCCAGTAACGACTAGCATCGTCGATCGCAATGTTCTCGCCCGGGGTTCTCAAGAAAAAGTCATCGATAATATCGTTCGCAAGGACCAAGAAGAAACCCCAGACTTGATTGTGCTCACCCCCACCTGCACCTCTAGTATTCTTCAAGAAGATTTACAAAACTTTGTAGATCGGGCGCAGATGGAGTCCAAAGGCGATGTCATGCTGGCGGATGTGAACCATTATCGGGTTAATGAACTCCAAGCAGCAGACAAAACCCTGCTACAAATTCTGCAATTTTATATTGCCAAAGGTCGCAAAAAAGGGGAAATTGCGGAAGGCAAAACCGAAAAACCTTCGGTGAATATCATCGGCATGACGACTTTGGGTTTCCACAATCAGCATGATTGCATCGAACTGAAGAAGTTGATGGCAGATTTGGGCATCGAAATTAATGCCGTTATCCCGGAAGGTGCCTCTGTTACTGAGTTGAAAAACCTGCCTCGCGCTTGGTTTAATCTGGTCCCTTATCGGGAAATTGGGTTGATGAGCGCCCAGTATCTGGCGGAAGAATTTGGAATGCCTTATGTGGATATTACCCCGATGGGAGTGGTTGAAACAGCCCGCTGTATTCGCAAGATTCAGCAGGTGATTAATGAGCAAGGGGCGAATGTGGATTATGAAGAGTATATCAATCATCAAACCATGTTTGTTTCCCAAGCCGCCTGGTTTTCTCGCTCCATTGACTGTCAGAATTTGACGGGTAAAAAAGCGGTGGTGTTTGGGGATAATACCCATGCCGCAGCGATGACAAAGGTGCTGGCGCGGGAAATGGGAATTCATGTGGTTTTGGCCGGGACTTACTGCAAATATGATGCAGACTGGTTCCGGGAACAGGTGAGTGAATATTGTGATGAAGTGCTGATTAGTGAAGATAATGGGGAAATTGGAGATGCGATCGCCCGCATTGAACCCTCGGCAATCTTTGGTACGCAGATGGAACGTCATGTGGGCAAGCGTTTAAATATTCCCTGTGGCGTGATTGCCGCCCCGATTCATATCCAAAACTTCCCCATTGGATATAAACCATTCCTCGGGTATGAAGGGACAAATCAAGTCACGGATTTGGTTTATAATTCGTTTACTTTGGGGATGGAAGACCACCTGCTGGAAATCTTTGGTGGACATGATACGAAAGAGGTGATTCAGAAAACAATTTCTGCGGATTCTGATTTAAACTGGACCAAGGAAGCACAAGGAGAATTGAACAAGGTTCCCGGTTTTGTGCGCGGTAAAGTGAAGCGGAACACGGAGAAATTTGCCCGGGAACGCGGGTTCAGCCAGATTTCTTTGGAAGTGATGTATGCGGCGAAAGAATCGGTAGGCGCGTAGAGTTGAGGGTTGGGTGGGAGTGATCTACCTGACCCCAATTAGAAGGGGGCGATCGCCTAATAGGACAAGAGGCGATCGCCAGACCATCTCTCCCGATATTGAGACATAGTTCACTTAATTTTAAACAGGCTGTAGTGTCTCTAACTTATGGAGAACTGCAAACATTTAGAGGAGTGCGAGCATCTTGCTTGCTATTAAAAATAGCAAGCAAAATGCTCGCACTCCCCTAAATTTACCTCATAACTGTAACTGCAAGAATCGTTAGATAAATTGGAGGAAAAACAAATTTGAGTGAACCAAAAATTTACATCTCAGTTCCCGCCGATTATGATAAGCCCTGGAAAGAAGCACTTTCCCTCTACTTTGAACAGTTTTTATCGTTCTTTTTCCCGGAAATTCATAGTCAAATAGACTGGACTGTGCCCTATCGTTCTCTGGAAAAAGAACTGATGGAACTGGTGGGGGATTCCGATGTTGGGACTCAATTTGCCGATAAATTGTTTGAAGTGAAACTCCTCAACCAACAGACCGTATGGATTCTGATTCATGTTGAAGTGCAGAGTCAAACGGATCCGGCGTTTAATCAACGGGTCTATCGGTACAACTATCGCGCTTTTGATAAATACAACCAACCCGTTGTTAGCGTCGCTATTTTAGGGGATGATAGTCCATCCTGGCGTCCCCGGGAATATTCCTATAGCTTGGATGGGTATCGACTCCGGATGGAATTTCCTACGGTTAAGCTGTTGGACTATGAGAGTCGGTGGGACGAGTTAGAATTGGAAGCAAACCCGTTTGCGCTGATGGTGAGGGCTCATTTAAAAACCCAAGCCACTAACGGGAAGATGACGGAACGACAACAGTGGAAGTGGATACTGATTCGCTCGCTGTTTGAGAAGGGTTATACTAGAGACGAGATGGTAAATCTATTTCGGTTTGTGGACCGGATGATGAGCCTACCGAAGGAACTAGAACAGCAATTAAGAACTGAAGTGATTCGCTATCAGGAGGAAAGACAAATGCCGTTTCTTAGTCCAATGGAAGAACTGATCCAAGAAGAAGCGCGTGAGCAGGGACGTCAAGAGGGACGTCAAGAGGGACGTCAAGAGGGACGTCAAGAGGGAATGGTGGAAAAGCTGCGAGAGAATATCCTGCAAATTTTGCAAATCCGGTTTGGGGAATTACCACCGTCCGTCCTAGAGGCGGTTAATGGAGTTGAAGAGATGGATATCCTCAATCCGCTATTCCGGCAGGCGATCGCCATCGCCTCCCTCGCCGAATTCCAAGTTTTGTTGACTTCGGTGAAAACATCAGTTGAATAAACAGGGAAATCTATGTCCCATCTCGCTATTCATGCTGTTGAGGACACGGCAGTGCCGTGTCCCTAGCTTCAAAACTGGAAAACCGAATTTTAACTCAACAGGTTATGCCTGATTTTCAGATTTTTCCGTTTTAGGTGGGGCCTCGGAAATCACCTCATATTCAATGACAACTGGAGCTTCAACTATAACATCCGGTTCTGCCACCACTTGCGATTCCGGCAGGACTGGAGTAGCGGTGGATTCTCCTCTCATTTCGGCAACGCGATCGCGGGTTTGATTCGCGACTTCATTGGCTTTTTCTCGGGCTTGTTCGGCAAAAGATACAGTCCCTTCTCGCGCTTGTTCAGCCAAGGACATCGTACCTTCTCGCGCTTGTCCCGCAACTTCTTGCACTTTACTTTTCGCTTGTTCCGAGATATTTTGCGCTCCCTTCATTAAGCCGCGCAAATCTCCCATTGTTTTCGTATAATCATCTTTGAGCAACTCGCCCACTTTATTCAGTTTTTGATTCATGCCATCGGTGTAGGGTTGAGCGTCTTGGATGGCTGTATCAATGACCAGAATTCGCTTACTCCCGATACTAGAAATATCCTCCGGCGAGAGCAGATAAGTGCCTTCTACTGCACCCCGCCAACCGCTGGATTTATAAAGATAACCGACCACCGCCCCAGTCTGAGTGGCAATGATATAATCGCGCAATTCCCCTGCGGTATTTCCGCTCTCAGTCAAGACTTCATGACCAATAATCGGATGACTAATTTCCGGAGACTTTTCCGGGTCTTCAACCTCGGCATTAATGTTGACTACAATACTATCCGCCCCTATACTATAAATTTGCTCCCAAGTAAAAGAATGTCTTTTCACTCCCAATCCTAGAACGCCGCCTGATTTGGAGGAAAATCCGACAATGTGATGAGATTTTGAATTAAGCCAGAGCTCATCAATGCGGCCTACTTCTTCTGCTGTACCGCGATCAATAACTCGACGATTAATCAACTGAGAATACTGGATCACCTGTTGTTCGATTGCCATGTTAAAGCTCCTATAAATTATAAACTCATCCCTGATGAGGATGGTTGAGGTCAGACGCCTGAGTGCAACCGGCTAAAAGTATTAGGAGGCCTTGCTAACAAACCCTGGGGTTTTGATAGTCTGGAAGCCGGAGCAATACCTAAGAGTCATGAGATTTACCCCGAGGGGTAAGTAGGAGATAAGGGAGTAAAGTAGCTCAATGCGATCGCTCCGTTGAATGGCTCGTTCCTTCTAGTCTGTCTGATACTTCATGAACCGATCCTAACAAAATCGTAGAGGGAGCCGCTCCTTACTCAGGATGGATAGCCCTTTTTCGCCAATTCGGGTTCCAAAGAAGTTTGGGGAAGGGGGATGGGTTTTGTGACATCCTCAGCAGTCACCGTGTCCCCATCCCGGTCTGGCAGACGCATTTCAGACTCCAATTTTTGCAAGTCGGATGAAATTTTAGACTGATATTTTGCCAGATGAATTTGGATTTGCGGACCCGAACGCGCCAGAGAAAAAATCACCCCATCTTCAGCGGTCACTTGAGTAATGGGAGACCCCTTCATATAAGTCCCATTCGTGCCGAGATTAATAATTTTCCACTGGAGCCCGGCCCGTCGCAACTCTACATGATGTCGAGAGACAACAGCACTATAGAGTACGACATTGTTATCCGTAGCACGCCCAATCCGAATTACAGATTCGTTGTCAAATTTCCAACTCTGAATCGGCGTAGACTTAATCGGATGCAATAAAGTTAATGTAATCACAGGAGCATCCCTATTCAGTAGATCTACCTTTGATGACAAGGGCTGAAGGTACAGTCGCAACAGGGCAGTTAAAATTCCCGGTTTGAAAAAAGGACCTCTTTTAAAGATAGCCCGGTCACCCGACCTTTTCTTACTTCTCATTATCTCTCAGACGGTTTCCCTGCGATATGGAGTGAGACCCACTTTCCAATTCTGAGAATCCCATAACAAAGCGATCGCCTCTTTTGAGATACTTTTGAGATACTATTTTAGCCCTAGGGCTGTCCGTACAGTAGCGTTAAGACAACCGGGTTTCTGGCTCAAATCTGTGGCAATTTGTACCCATTGAGGGCCAGAAACCCGGTAACTGTCCTATTTATCTAATCCTGAACCGAGACTCTAGCAAAAGATTCTCCCTTGCACAGAAACCCAGAAGGTTCTTTTTAACAGGAAGGGAAATCCATTCCCGAGCGCATCGGCACCCGATGGGTTGGAAACCCGGTTTCCGCACCAAATCGTTAACAATTCGTAACAGATTTAGGCAAAAACCCGGTTGCTTGTCCTGGAGATTTCCAACTGTACCGATTTTCTAAACCCTAGGACAGTTGGAAAATAAAGGTGACCATATCCCCCTTACCCAAAGCAATGCGATCGCCCGCACGCAAAAGCTGGCGATTTCCTTTCGGCAACGGCAGATTGTTGACATAAGTCCCATTAGAACTTCCCACATCCTCCAGAAAGAAATTAGTTCCCTCCACACGGATATCCGCATGAATCCGAGAGACCACCTCAGAATGGGGAAATCCCGACACATCCACATCCGGGGGAACCAGATCATTGGGTTTGCCAATGTGAACCACGGAGAGAGTCGAGGGTAATTCTATCGGGGTATTCGTTTGTACATGGAACAGTCGCGCCTGTGGCATTGCCTGAAGTTGAGTTGCCGAACTTCTCGCAACCGGGGTGGCAACTGGAGGCGGTGCCGGAGTGGGATCGGGAGTAGCAACCGGAGGCGGTGCCGGAGTGGGGTCGGGAGTTGGTAGGGGAGTAGGTGCAACCGGGGGAGGAGTCTGCGCTTCCGGTTCCGAGGTGGAAAATCCGGCTAGGGGGTCTGGAGACACCAGGGGTTCCGGGGGGTCCAAGTCCGGCATTGACCCCGTAGAGGAACCCGAGGCAGCAGAAACTACCGTCGGCACCGCTTCTGGGAATTCTACGGAGGAGCTTTCCTCAGCAGTATTGACCTGGAGATTATAACCACATTGACCACAGAAGGCGGCATCAGTTTGGACAGTTGCGCCACAGGAGGGACAGTTCATGGTGGCAGGCAAAGGAGTCAAACAAGCCTCACATTGGATGGCTCCATCGGGATTTTGGTGGTTGCAATTCGGACAAACTATCATCTTCGTTAAGTTCTCGCTGCGATACGATCGGAGAAAAGACGGGTTTAAACTGCTGCTATGGCGGCGGTTCAATCGCTTCAGGAGAGAATAGCAACGAGCGGTTGAAAGCAAAAGTCCATCGGACCTCTGGCCTAATCAGGCCGCCGTGCCATAAGGGAGAGACCGTTTAGACGGCTAACTCCCGTCCTGCCGGTTCATCTAATAGCCACGATAACTCGCCTAAAGGCTGAATCAGCCGCGCCGGGTAGGTTAGAGGGTCAGCTTCGGCGGCGAAAATTTGTTCGAGGGCCTGTTGTTTGGAGGAACCAGCCACCAGAAAAAAGACATTGTGGGCGTGGTTAATTAGGGGAACGGTAAAGGTGATGCGGGGCTGTCCGTCTTTATTGCCTACGGTGACGAGGCGATCGCGCACTTGTAAGGCTTCGGTATGGGGAAACAGGGAGGCCGTATGAGCGTCATCGCCGATTCCCAGCAAAATGATATCAAAATTGGGGAACTCTCCTGGAGAAATGGCAAAGAATTGTTGCAAATGGGCCTCATGGTGCTGGGCATCACTAGCCGGATCTTCTCCCTGGGTGGGAATCGGGTGAATGTTAGCGGGGGGAAAGTTAACGCGATCGAGCCATGCTTGACGTGCCATGAGCTGATTGCTGTCAGGATCCGTTGGGGGGACATAGCGTTCATCCCCCCAAAAGATGTGAATTTTTTCCCAGGGAAGGTTCTCAGTTGCGAGGGATTCATACAAAGGTTTGGGGGTGCTGCCACCCGCCAGAACGATGGTACAGCGATCGCTCTGTTGAATCGCTTCGTCAATTTTGGCCCGCACCAGTTCCAGAGATCGCTTAACTAGGGCAGTTTTATCCGCTAAGACTTCGACGTGATGATTCATCCGGTTGGATTAAAATGAGGGTTTTCCACCCTATTTTAGGCAATCTGGTCAAGAGGGGATGGGGGAGTTGGGGGAGTTGGGGGAGTTGGGGAGGATTTTCAACATTTCGACTTCAGGTGTTATCCTCTTTTGTTTGTAGTAACGACTTCAGTCGTTGCCGCGTTACTTGGCATCTGCCAAGTAACGCCCCGATATCAGGCTTAAACTCCAGTTCCCAACCCAGCAGGTGGTAGACCCTCAGATTGCTCGTGTTATGACATCCGCCATAACACTCTTGGCAACGACTGAAGTCGTTACTACGAACATCTCCCCCATCCTCCCCATCCTCCCCATCTCTCCCATCCTCCCCATGCTTTCTCACCCCAATCCCGATCGCCTGATTATTTTTACCCGCCTTCCCTATCCTGGAATGACTAAAACCAGGCTGATTCCGGCATTGGGGGCAAGGGGGGCGGCCCTCTTGCATCGGCAACTGGGGACGCATACCCTCGCTACCGTTCGAGAGGGGTTGCAGCAAAAGTTGCCGAAACCGATCGCGGTGGAAATCCGATTTACTGGGGGAACCTTGGAACAGATGCAAGGGTGGTTGGGGGAAGATTGCCTGTATCGACCCCAGTCCGAGGGAGATTTGGGCGATCGCCTCCAAGCAGCTTGTCAGGAGGCATTTGAGGCAGGATGCTCTCGCGTGGTGATCATTGGCACCGATTGCCCGGATTTAGATGCCCGGATCCTCATGGAAGCGTTTGAGTCCCTGCACTCTCATGACTTGGTGTTAGGACCGGCAATGGATGGGGGATATTATCTGATTGGACTATCTCGGTTCATTCCGGAAGTCTTCCAGGGGATAGCTTGGGGGACTGGGGAAGTTTTGGCCCAAACCCTGGCAGTGGCGAGTTCTGAGTCTCTGACTGTGGCGCAGTTACCGGAACTCAGGGATATTGATCGCCCGGAAGATTTAGCTTTTTTAGGGTCCCGATTTTCCGGGACACCCAACCGGGGCCAAATCTCAATGATTGTGCCGGTTTTGAATGAAGAGGCAGGGATTGGGTCTACCTTAGCGGCAGTTTGTGGTGTCTCGGAGGTGGAAATTATTGTTGTCGATGGCGGTTCGAGCGATCGCACCCGGGAGATTGCCGAATCTTATGGGGTTACTGTTGTCCGTAGCGAACCCGGGAGAGGGAGACAAATGAATCTGGGGGCTGCTCAGGCAACCGGGGAAATCCTGCTATTTTTACATGGGGATACGCGGTTGGGGCCGGGATTTGAGACAGAGATCCGGCGGATCCTGGAGTCACCGGAGGTCGTGGGGGGAGCCTTTGAATTGAAGATTGAGGGGCCAGAACCCTTGCTGCGGGTGATTGAATGGGGAGTGAAGTTGCGATCGCGCCTGGGGCAGATGCCTTATGGGGATCAGGGAATTTTTGTTCGCGCCGCCACCTTTTGGGAACTCGGGGGATTTGCCGAGATGGGGATCATGGAAGACTTTGAATTTGTGGGCCGCTTGAAACGGCGTGGAAGAGTGGCGATCGCCCCGACCCCTGCCTTCACCAGTGCCAGACGATGGCAGAAATTAGGCATTCTCCGAACGACTGGGATCAATCAATTGATGATTCTGGGATATTATTTGGGGATTTCACCGACCCGTTTAGCGCATTGGTATCGCACCACAGCAGTAAAATAGGGAAACATGAGGTTGAGCCGGTGGTCTGTCCTGGGTCAACTCCCCCAATCCATCCTCCTGTACCGGCAGGGTTTAACCGAACCTCAATCTCTTGGGGTGGCTTTTACCCCCCGCCAAAAACGACAATAAATTTTGGGTAAAGTTGACCCAATTAAGGTTAAAATTTCTGGGATTTAAGTTTAAACTTAAATCGGAGGATTCAATCAATCACCCTTCAACGGTGTAGCCTCCCGAAAAACTCATTTGATGGATCGCAAAACCTGGCCTATTAATACTACCATAAGGCAATCAGGGCGAGTCGATTAACCGGAGGAGTTCAAGGGGTAAGACTGAATCCCAATATGCATTCCACTGGTTTCAGGGGAAGCGCTCTACCGAGGTACCCTTGTCCCCACACTCGAAATTCAGTCAACCTCATCGGGGTAAAAATACATCGGCCACCGAGTGGAAATCGGAGAGAAAAACTTCCCCGGGTTTGGGGAATATATCGGGAAAATTATAGGAGAATCATGAATCAAGAGTCTGTAGCTTCAATGTCCCTAAAAGTAATCGGGGTGATTTTAATTGTATCATCACTGGTAGATTATGTACTGTTAGCCATTCCCTTTCAGCCCGGGTCGAGAGAATGGCAAATTGCCTATGCCGCTCAACTTGTAGAACGAGGAATTATTCCTTTAGTAGGCATAGCTTTTTTAGTGACCGGATCTTGGATGGATCGTGCTGAAGGGGGTGGAGCCGCTAAACGCAACCCGTTCCAAGATTTGAGATTTTGGTCTTTTGTATTATCCACAATTCTTGGGGTGGTATTTTTAGTCGTATTTCCCCTGCATTTGAATAACGTGCGCCTGCAACGTTCTGAGGCATTGCAGCAGATTCGAGAACAGGCCAGCCAGACGGAAGGTCAAATCGTAAGCCAACTTGAAAACGAAAATGTAGAGACAGAAATTCAGCAACGCCGAAGTGCAATTGGGGGACAAATTCGGGAATTACTCTCGAATCCAGACCGACTGAATGAAGCGCTACAAAGTCCTGATGTGCCGCAACAAGAGAAGGAATTACTGGAACAATTTCAGCAAAATCCCCAAGCTTTGGATCAGTTTCTCAACCAACAATTCAGTGCGGATAATCTTCGGACTCAACAAATCACCCAGATTCGCTCTCGTCAGCAAGAACTGGAAAGTCAGACCAAAACTCGATTGACCAAGTTAGCCGTGCAAACCGGGATTTCTAGTTTGTTGTTATCCGTGGCTTATAGCATTATTGGCTGGACGGGCTTAAAAAGTATGGGGACTGTTGGGGGAGGACGACGTAAAACGATGGGTCGTTAGAAGAAATCGGCGATCGCCCCTCAGGCATCACTCAGGGATACCCAGTCAAGTCGGGAAGTTAGCTTGCGCGCAATTCTATTCAAGTCTGAGTCTTTTAATTTGCCGAGGTTGCCCTCGTTCCAATCGTCTCGGTTGAGTTACGATTAGGGCGAAATGGGTGCGTAAGGGCGCTCACCCAGTGCAACCCTTCTGCCATGTAGGGTGGTGAGGTTCAACTCCCTCGCCGGTACCGGCGTCGCCGAGAAGTTTTGATCGCCGATCGCAACAACTATTCACAATTCAGCCGATTATTGGCAATTGCCCCCCATGTTCTCGATTTATATCCTGACCCATAACGAGCAAATTGATATTGCTGCTTGCATCGAGTCCGCCCTGCTGAGTGATGAGATTATCGTGGTGGACTCGATGTCAAGCGATCGCACCGTGGAGATTGCCCGTCAATATCCCGTACAGGTGGTTCAGCATCCCTTTGAAAGTCACGGCAAACAACGGACTTGGATGCTGCAAGAGATTCCCACCCAGCATGAATGGGTGTACATCCTAGAAGCGGATGAACGCATGACTCCTGAATTATTTCAGGAATGTCTCGATGCGATCGCCAACCCAGGCGAGATCATCGCCTACTATGTCGCCGAGCGCGTCATGTTTATGAACCAATGGATTCGGTACAGCACCCAGTACCCCCGCTATCAACTCCGTTTATTCCGCAAGGACAAGGTATGGTTCACGGATTACGGACATACGGAACGGGAAGTCTGTGATGGTCCCACGGGATTTCTCAAAGAAACCTATCCCCACTACACCAGTAGCAAAGGATTGAGTCGCTGGTTGGACAAACATAACCGCTACTCCAGTGATGAAGCTCAAGAAACCCTGCGCCAACTGCAAAAAGGAGAAGTTTCCTGGAATAATCTCTTCTTTGGGCGATCGGAAGTGGAAAAACGCCGAGCACTCAAAGATCTCTCCCTACGCCTCCCCTTTCGTCCCCTGTTGCGCTTTATTTATATGTACTTTATGCTCGGGGGCATCCTCGATGGACGTGCCGGGTTTGCTTGGTGTACCTTACAGGCATTTTATGAATATCTGATCTTGCTCAAAGTGTGGGAACTCCAAAATATGCCCACGCCTCAGTTAGACCCGCAACCTACCAGCAATGCCACCCCATCCAACCCGTCTTAATTCTTGCCGGATCACCCCCGCCTTCCATCCCTAGCCCGATTGACCGCTCAACCCCCAGATCTGGAATGGGAGGGATTGAAGAATCTCTTCCAGATCTGCGGGTTGCTCTTCCAGCTTTACCCGGCGAACCGGGTCCCGGATTCCGTTTCAAGTCAGCCGGACCATTTTTTCCCTCTCGCGCCTCATGACTGGGCAATAATTCTTTACAATTGAGAAGAGAAGCGCCCTTGTGGAACAGGATACTGTCTTTACTCAGAACCCAGGGTATAGTATCAGAAGATACGAAATCCCGTTTCCGTTTCTGCAAAGAAACCGAAACCGATTCAGTCTGGACTTTTGCAAGGGAACTGATGGGCTAAATAGCCCGCAAAAGTGCTCACTCACCGAATCAGGGTTTTGTGGCGATTGATTCGCGGGATCCTCCCTCGCCGGTGCTGATCTCCCGAGGGAGGGGGCGAACCGAAAGAATTCTGAGGCCGACTCAGACGGTTTTTGGGAGACCGAAAATGATACCGTTTGTTGAGAATGAAGCAGTTAAAAGTGGCGATCGCGTAATGTTTCCGAACAAAAGGAGAGTGGGTAAGCTGTGATCCAACGCCTTAAACAAGACTTAAAAAATGACCTGATTGCTGGACTGCTGGTGATCATCCCCCTGGCAACCACGATATGGCTGACCATTACTATTGCTCGATGGGTGATCGATTTCCTGACCAGTATTCCCAAGCAGCTTAATCCCTTTGACAACCTCCACCCCATTTTAGTCAACCTGATTAACCTAGGAGTGGGATTAGCCGTTCCCCTCCTGAGTATTCTGCTGATTGGGTTGATGGCACGCAACATCGCCGGACGATGGTTGCTCGACTTGGGGGAACGAGTGCTGCAAGCCATTCCCCTGGCGGGTTCGGTTTATAAAACCCTCAAGCAAATTTTAGAAACCGTCCTGAAAGATTCCAATGGGAAATTTCGACGGGTGATTTTAGTCGAGTATCCGCGCAAAGGAATCTGGGCGATCGCCTTCGTCACTGGGGGTGTCGCCGCAGAAATCCAATCCCAATTATCCGGGGGAATGGTCAGTATTTTTATTCCCACCACGCCTAACCCGACCAGTGGGTGGTATGCTGTCGTTTCTGAAGAAGAAGTGGTCAACCTCTCCATGTCTGTAGAAGATGCCTTTAAAGTCATCGTCTCCGGTGGCATTGTTAGCCCGCCCATGACTGGACCCTTGCCCCTACCTCCATCGAGCGATCGCAAGCTACAGGAACTCAGACCTGAGGTCAAACGGCAGACCCTCGTTTCTGAAGAACAAAAAGAATATATCTAAACCCACCCAAGTTAACTCCTGGCATTATGAAAGCTCAAAGAGTCGCTCGTGAACTCGCCCTGCTGAGTATGAGTCAGCTGAGTTCCAATCTGGAAAAACTCAGCGCTCAACAACTCTCCGATCTAGTCCTCGCTGCGGTTCGCGCCCTGACGACTGAAGTCCACGATATCCTAGAAACCGCTGCGGCTGAACTCAAACGCAGCAACGATCGCCTGTTAGGCAGCGAAATTCAAGCCACCACGGTGCAAAGTTCTCGGACAATGGTCTACGAAGCCGTAGAACTCACCCAAACCGCCATTAACCGACTGGCAATGGCAATGGAATTGCCTGAGTTTCTGCAACTGACGAACCAAAAAGAAGTTAAGGCATACACCCTAGAAACCCTAACTCTAGTTAACGCCCATCGCGAAGAAATTGATGCCATCCTCCAACAGGCGATCGTCAATTGGCAGCTAAATCGGATTGCTCGCATCGATCGCGATATCCTGCGAATTGCCGTGGCTGAAATGCGCTATCTCGGTCTCCAAGAACGCATCGCCATCAATGAAGCAGTAGAATTAGCCAAACGCTATAGCGGTGAAGATGGCTATCGCTTTGTCAATGGCGTCTTGCGTCGGGTCACGGAACAGTTTCATGAGACAGTGCCGCAAGAATAATCTCTCCCCCGTTGCTTCTGATCGCAACTATCTCAATCCTGTCCGGGGGATAGGACCCGGGCTATTTCTCTTCAAAAATCTCTCCCCGACCCTTTAAAATAGTCGGCAAAGCTCTCTTGCTGGTAAGTGCTATGGTGTTTAATTGGTTCCGCCGTCAGTTCAACGATAAAGAACAAAAACAAGAACAAGAACAGGCAATAGAACCGACTGCAAAGCAGCCGGAATCTGAGGCTGAAGAAACGACCCCAGAAGTTGCCGAAGATTATCTGAACTGGGCTAAAGCTGCTTATCAAAATATTCAAAAGCAACAGGTTTCTTCTTCTGAAGAACTGGAAGCGGGGGGAGAACCGGAAGAACTGGAAGCGGGGGGAGAACTGGAAGCGGGGGGAGAACCGGAAGCTGAGGGAGAACCGGAAGAACTCGAATCTGAGGGAGAACGGGTAGAACCGGAAGCTGAAACGGAGGACCCGGCCCTTGAACCGATCGCCGAACAGCCTTTAGTTGCCTCGGAGGAAGCTACAGAACCCGAGGCAGTCCCAGAGGAGGTTATAGAACCGGCAGCGGCTCTGGCTATGGAAACCTCAGAACAGACGGAAACCTTGGAACCGGCTGCTCCAGCACCGGCTCCGGTGTCATTCCTGGCACGAGCGGAGGCGGAACGACAGGCGAGAATGCAGCGGTTAGAGGAAACTGCTGTGGAGGCCCCGGTAGAGGAGGACTTCAGACGGCCCACGACCCCGGGACAACCGGAGATTGAAGGGACAGAAATTCCCGGACTGGCGTTTGATGAGGGCTTTTTGTGGTCAGCGGAAGTGCTGGCGGCGCAGGGACGCCGTCCTGATCAGGTTTCCATTGAAGAAATTACCTGGTTACAGAAGTTACGCCAGGGGTTGGATAGAACCCGTCGGAGTTTAATTAACCAACTGCGGGCGATCGTGGGACAGGGGCCGCTGAATAAAGCAGCGGTGATGGAAATTGAAACGGCCCTGTTGCAGGCGGATGTCGGGGTAGAGGCAACAGATTTGATTATTGAGGCCCTTCAGCAGAAGTTAAAAGAAGAGGCACTTCCCCCGGCAGAGGCGATCGCCTACCTGAAAAAAATCCTCCGGGAAATGCTCGATCGCCCCTTTCAGGAAAAGTACAAGGCTAACTTTGTCCCGGAGAAAGAAACTCTGAACATTTGGGTGATTGCCGGAGTCAATGGGGCCGGTAAAACTACCACCATCGGTAAAATTGCCCATTTGTCCAAACAATCCGGTTATAAGACCCTGATTGCGGCAGCCGATACCTTCCGCGCCGCTGCAGTGGAGCAAGTCAAGGTTTGGGGAAGTCGCGCCGATGTGGAAGTGATTGCCAACCCGGTGAAAAATTCTGACCCCGCAGCGGTGGTGTTTGATGGGATTTCAGCCGCGCAAGCCCGAGGGACCGAACTGCTGCTGGTGGATACTGCCGGACGTTTGCAGAATAAAAAGAATCTGATGGACGAATTGGCAAAAATCCGTAGAATCGTGGATAGAAAAGCACCGGATGCAGTGGTAGAATCACTCCTGGTTTTGGATGCAACTCTGGGACAAAACGGCCTCCGTCAAGCTCAAGTATTTTCGGAAGCGATTAATTTGAGTGGGGTAATCTTGACAAAATTGGATGGAACTGCTAAAGGTGGCATAGCCTTGGCGATCGTGCAGCAGATGGGATTACCCATCCGCTTTATCGGTGCCGGGGAAGGAATCGAAGACCTGCGCCCCTTTTCCAGCTACGAGTTTGTTGAAGCCTTGATTGGTGGCTAAGATCTAGAGCGAGAATAGAGACGTTAAACCTTCAGACTCAATGGGCTCAAGTCATCAGACTGAAGGTTTGCAAGCAGTCTGTCCCGGCAGGTCATTCGCCCGCCGGGTAGAGTCTGGCATTGAGGAATGGGTGACAAGAAATCGAACAAATCAGCGATCGCTTCTTTGAGGAATCGAGGTGGGAAAACCCCCCCATTAGTGGATTGGCAGAGCTTATAAATAGCGCTATCATGAATCCACTTTAATGCGATGTCTGTAGAAATCTGGATTGAGGCTTCATGCAGTCGGCTCAGGGTTGAGGAATCATCACGCTGAAGCCGCCTGCTGGATAGAAAATCAGTCCACCCCCGCGATCCGCATCGGAAATCGATCGTGTGAGTTTTGTTACAACCCACTCAAGACACTGGGGAGACTCCCCCGGATGCCAAACACTCGAATTCCTACCTTTTGACGCGAATATTATCTTGCAACGGAGTTTAAATCGGTTGCATAAGGGTTAATTTAGAACTGCTTTAACATCATCAGCCCTTAAATAATCCATAAGGGCGATCGCCAAACCCAATTGGCAGCTATTCTTTAACACCAGACTCTGTGGTGTGGGGTAATTTCTACCCCCAAACAAAAGATATAATCCCTCCCGCTGGAGCGAGCTTGACTCAATGACTTCTTTGCCTCTCCCTCGACAGCCATTTCAGCCAGATATACCCGACAACGGCAGCGCATCCGCAGACGTCACCCCCGTCTTTGCCCTCAAAGAACTGGTGGCGCGTTTGCATCGGGAACAAAAGAAAGTCCAAGATTTGCTGTCATCCTTGGGATTTGCTCTGCGCAGCTTCAACAATTTGAATCAGTTCTTGGAGTTGATTCCCCTGGTGGCGAGTCGGGTCACCGATGCAGATGGGGGAGCATTGATCCTGTTTAAACCCAATGGTCAAGTGAGGTTACAGCAACTTCACTGCCAGGATGGTCACGAATGTCATGATATTCGGCAGGCATTAGAAAACCTGACTCGTCAAATCATGGATGATTCTAACCTGGCCACCTCAAGTCTGCCTCCCTCGGCGTTGGATTATCAAGTGAGCCCCTATTTGGGGTCAGATGTGCAGTTATTTGGGACTGCCATTTTGGTTAAAAATACCGAACGCGGTCGTCTGTATGTGTTCAGTCGGGACCCGGACTATACTTGGACTCCGACGCGCCAGAAGTTGGTCCGGTTAGTGGCGGATCAAACTGCGGTGGCGATCGAAAATGACGAGCTCACCGTAGAACTACGGAAGAAGGAACGACTGGACCGAGAATTAGAAATTGGGGCAGAAATCCAACTGCGACTCCTGCCGCGTCAATGTCCGACGATTAACGGGATTGAACTGGCTGCCTGTTGTGAAACCGCCAATCGGGTGGGGGGAGACTACTACGATTTTATTCCCACAACCCACGACTTTGCCCAATCTAAAAATCAAGGCGGAAAACCGAACGGACGCTGGAGCATCGTCATTGGCGATGTGATGGGGAAAGGGGTACCTGCGGGGTTGATTATGACCATGACCCGAGGAATGTTAAGGGCGGAGGTCCTCAACGGCCATTCTCCCTCGCGAATTCTTCAGCATTTGAATCGGGTGATGTATGCGGATTTGGAGAATTCTCATCGGTTTGTGACGCTGTTTTATTCGGAGTATGACCCGGAAACTCGGATTTTGTCCTATAGCAATGCGGCACATAATCCGCCGTTATTATGGCAGGCATCTACAAGGACGATTCAGCGGTTAGATACCTTGGGGATGTTGATTGGGTTAGATCCGGATACTCAGTATCAAGAAGCACAGATTCAGCTACAGCCTGGAGATACGCTGATTTATTACACGGACGGGTTTACGGATGCCAGTAACCAAGTGGGCGATCGCTTTGATGAGGAAAACTTGACAGCGGCCTTGGAATGGGCTTGTCAACATTATCAAAAGCCCCAAGCTATTTTAGAACACCTGTTCGAGCGGGTGGGTCATTTTATCGGCCCGGATACGCAAAATACTGATGATATGACCCTGATTGTCCTGCAAGTCAAGGGGGAGGAGGACCTAGCAAAAACCGGGTCTGAGGAGGGGGATGGGGGTTAAACCCCCCGCCCGGTGTTGCCACTTCATGGAAGAATTGCGATCGGGTCGTTTACAGGGGGAACTTCATCCGGCATACTGCAAAAAGCCCTCTTCATCCCCTCTCACGGGTGTTAAAAAATCATGACAATATTGTTTTCTAGTATTCAGGAATTAATTGCTCAATTCGCTATCCCTCCCAACAGCAGTGAAGTCCTCTTTGGGTTGATGGGGGACTCTTTGCGCCAGGGGATCGTCCTGGCTCAACAAGTCAGCGATCCGGATATTATGGGTCAAATTAAAAACGCCTGGGATAACTTTGTTGAAACTGGACAAATTTGGGCCTTAATCATTGGTATGGTTCTGGGTTATCTATTTCGGGGATTCCGAGGTAGTTAAAGTCACGGGTCATTTATCCTGGGTACGGTTTCAAACAAGAAACAACTTCAGGCTCGAAAAGAGCAACAATGTTTTTGTGAGCGAGTTAAGAAGGCGGTTAATTGAGCATGACAGAACAAAAAACCTGGAGTCAACGATTTGAAGGTGCATTACATCCGGCGATCGCCCGCTTCAATGCGAGTATCGGGTTTGATATTCAACTGATTGAGTACGACTTGACCGGATCGATGGCCCATGCGAAAATGCTAGGCAAAACGGGCATTATCTCCCTGGATGAAGCAGACAAGCTGATCAAGGGACTCGAACAAATTCGCCAAGAATATCGCCAAGGGTTATTTAAACCCGGAACCGATGCTGAAGATGTCCATTTTGCCGTGGAACGTCGCTTGACGGAATTGGTGGGAGATGTGGGGAAAAAACTTCATACGGCGCGATCGCGTAATGATCAAGTTGGGACCGATACTCGACTTTATCTCCGGGACCAAATCCAGCAAATTCGCCAACACATTCGCGACTTTCAAGGTGTTTTGCTTGAACTAGCCGATCGCCATGTAGAAACCTTAATCCCCGGTTACACCCACCTGCAACGCGCCCAACCCATTAGTTTAGCCCATCACCTCTTGGCCTATTTTGAAATGGCACAGCGCGACTGGGACCGTTTGGGAGAGATTTATCAGCGTGTGGATATTTGCCCATTAGGGGCCGGTGCGTTAGCGGGAACAACGTTTCCCATTGATCGCCACTTCACCGCCCAAGAATTGGGGTTTAGCCGACCCTATAATAACAGTTTAGATGCGGTGAGCGATCGCGATTTTGCGATCGAGTTTCTCTGTGCTTCTAGCCTGATTCTCGTCCATCTGAGTCGCTTATCTGAAGAAGTCATTCTCTGGGCATCGCAAGAATTTAGCTTTATCACCCTCACTGATAGCTGTGCCACGGGTTCCAGCATCATGCCGCAGAAGAAAAATCCCGATGTTCCTGAATTAGTTCGGGGCAAAACAGGCCGCGTTTTCGGGCATTTGCAAGGAATGTTAGTGTTAATGAAAGGCTTACCTTTAGCCTACAATAAAGACCTGCAAGAAGATAAAGAATGCCTCTTTGATGCCGTAAAAACTGTTAAAGCTTGCCTAGAAGCGATGACAATTTTAATGAGTGAAGGCATCCAATTTCGCGAAGAACGCCTTGCTGAAGCTGTTGCCGAAGACTTCAGCAATGCCACCGATGTGGCGGACTATTTAGCTGCCAAAGGTGTCCCCTTTCGAGAAGCTTATAATTTGGTCGGAAAAGTCGTGAAAACCTCTCTATCAGCGGGGAAATTGTTAAAAGATTTAACCCTAGAAGAGTGGAAAGCATTGCATCCCGCCTTTGAGACGGATATTTATGCAGCGATCGCCCCCAAACAAGTCGTCTCCGCCCGCAATAGCTACGGGGGCACCGGATTTGAACAAGTGAGACAAGCTCTAACTGAGGCGAAGATGCGGTTTAAACAAGTGTAACTGACATCTTGCAGCAGTGGCGACACCCGGCGGGGGTTTAAACGATTGGCGGCCTAACAGCTCAAGTCGGTTGAAACCGACTGAAAACACCACTGTATCAGACTTGCAGTCGGTTTTTAACCGACTTAAGCTATGAGGCCGCCAATCGATTTATCCCCCGCCGGTGTTGAGAATGGTGCTTGATTTGTTAGGCGGGGGATAAATCCCCCGCCAGGTTTTGCTGTAGATGAAATAAAAAATAATCAACCGGATACAGATTTTTCTGACTTCAAATAATGCTGTTGATAGGCGGAAACTAAAACATCTTTTCGGCCCTTTTCCTTAAAATAACGAGCGGCATAATCTTTTTGTTTGGCCGTCCCATTAAATAAGTAATGCTTGATGCGCTCTTGTCCTTCGGAAGTTTGGACTAAACTAAGAGATTGGTCAACCAATTTACCCATTTTACTTCCCTCCACCTGTTCCAAATTTTGCATCATCGTATCAATATGCTCAACATGGAGAGGAGGTTCAGTTTCGACAACACGATTGACCAAACTATGATGAGAATTGTAGAACCTTACAGCGTGTTGCACCCGAGTTTCCGTGCGGTTTTCCAACAGTAAATAGGCGGAATGACGCACCTTACAAGAGCGATCGCCCAATGCCTCAATTACTAAATCTAACCCATCGATTCCATACCGCAGCGCTTCGGATAGGGCAGTAATACGATATTCTACCACCGGAGAAGCCAAACGCATCTTCACTCCATCTAACCCCCCCAGAACCATAGCGCCTATGGGGGTCGGGTGTTGTCCCCCCAAAACGGCATCATCAGGTTGAGGTTGATTTCGATTATTTCCCATCGGGCCCTTCGCTCTCAACTCTCTTCGAGTATAGCGAATTTCTAGAGCAAGGATAACCCATCAAAAATAAAGCAGTAAGCGGGAGTTCCCCAGTTCGTAGTAACGCCTTCAGTCGTTCTCTTGGTTCGTAGTAACGCCTGAAGGCGTTATCCCCGGATTTAAGACAAAATCTAGCTACTCTACCCCCAAAACAACCCTCAACTCAATCCTGAAGGGGGCGATCGCCTTGAGAACCCCAGGATTTCTGAGAAGGCAATGAACAGAAAGAAGCTAGGGCCGTTAGGTTAGAAACCGGGTTTCTTGACTTAATCTCTGGTAATTAGCACAAAATTAGGGGAAGAAACCCGGTTTCTTGTCCTATCTACGAACGGGGGATAACGACTGAAGTCGTTACTACAAACTGGGGATAACGACTGAAGTCGTTACTACGAACAAAGAAACGCCTGAAGGCGTGACGTTGAACGGGGGGGAATTCCTCAATGGAATTACATTAAGCGGCGAGATGGGGTGGCAGAGGAGTCAATCTGACTCGGAATGTTTTCGCAGGGATTCGGTGAAAAATCACAGGGATTGGGATTGACTTGATCCAGATTCTCGCGCAACTCCTGGGGACGTTCCCGAACCGGCATTGCTTCACAGATACTCAAATCTGGGGACAAGGGATTCGGCAACATTCGGCAAATTTCCGGGACTTCTTCATCCTCCGATTGTGCCACCGGAGATCTCGTTCCAGTAGTGGGGGAAGTGGGATTTCCCAAGGCGAAGGCAGCGGCATTCCGGACTCGGGGATTTTCATGCATCAGGGCCTGGTTGAGGGCGGGGACTGCCGGGGACCCGACTGCGCGCAAGGCAATGGCAGCATTCCAGGCAAGGCGCTCATCTGGATCCTGTAAGGCGGTGACTAAGGGGGCGATCGCCGGTTTGGCAGTGGCACCAATTCCCGCTAAGGCAAAGGCAGCACCCCGACGCACTTCTATCTCCGGGTGTTGCAAGGCAATGGCGAGTTCCTCCACTGCCGGAGTGCCAATTCGTCTAAGTGCCACGGCAGCATCCAGACGCACTGACTCTTGTGAGTCATTTAAGGCAGCGATCAGGGACGCAATGGCGGATTCTGCATCCGAACCCATTGAACCCAAGGCAAATGCGGCACCTCCTCGGACTCCTACATCGGCATCTTGCAATGCGGTGATCAGGAGGGGAACTGCGGGAGTCCCAATCTGCCGCAATCCTTTCACTGCTTCCCGACGGTTGGCTCCTTTTTCAGTTTTGAATTGTTCGAGGTAGGATCCGATTTCCAGATCTCCGGTTTGATGCGCTTGAACTTGGGCGATCGACAGGACGATCGCTGAAAGGGTCAATAATGCGAGTTTGGGTGCGAACATTTGGTTTCTCTCAAGAGGTGAAATAATTTGGGATGCACCGAATTATTTGACTATGGGACGGGAGGGAGGGGGGTTCGGTTTCAGGGATTTGTCATTTGTCATTTGTCATTTGTCCTGGGTGGAGGGGGTGGAGGTAGATATAAGTGCCCATGTTTCCCTGTTTATCCTTTTTCCTGGACGATCGCCCGATAAAAGTCTTCTAATGCTTTTAGTCCGGTGTTATCCGGGTATAACCATTGATGGCCCTCGTTGATTTTGGTGGCGATCGCCTCTCTCCACTCCCGGTTTAATCCCAATGTAATGGCTATTTTAATATAATCTTCCTGGGTTTGGGCGATCGTCTCCGTCACCCCCACTCTTCTCAAAATTCCCGCTGACTGACGACCCCGCATAAAGGGGCCTAAATGAGTGACGAGGGGCAAATTTACCGCAACTGCTTCTAAGGTTGTTAAAAATCCCGTAAACTCAAAGGTATCTAACCCAATATCCGCCATTGAAAGCAGGTTCCAATAGTCCCGCTTGCTCTGTCTGGGCAAAATTATACAAAACTCCTGATAATCTAATCCCACTTCAGCAAAGGCAGCATCCAAACGCTGGCAAAATTGCGCGGTAATCAGGTGATTTTTGTGACCGATAAACACCAGTTTTGCTTTTGCCACCGCTTGGCAAATCGCCGGAAATATTATATCATATTGCGGCAAATATTTAAACAAAGATTGGCAGGATAAATACATCACGGCATCATCGGAAATCCCATAATCCGCCCGATTTTTATTAATTTCAGGAATCTGGGGTTTGGGGAAATAAATTCCTAAATTGGGTAACCGAATCAGTTGTTCTGAATAATGAGTCTGAGCATTCTCCGGTTCCATCAAATCACTGGAAATAAAATAATCCTGAGTGGGTAAACCCGAGGTAATTGGATGTCCCCAAGCAACACATTGAACCGGGGCCAAACGTAAACTCGCCAGTTGAGTCATGGGTGCATACATTCCAATATCCAAAAAGACTAGAATATGCAAACTATCCTGTTGGATTTGCTGACAAACTGCTGGAATATCATCGGGAATAGAATAAAAGGAGTCACTGTTGATGCGGAACCAGTCCGTGAGGCGATCGCGTTGTTGTCCCACATTATAACAATACACCTCAAACTCCTCCCGGTTCCGATGTTCCAACCACCCGGAAAACACCATTCCCACGGTATGCCACTGCAAACAAGCAGAAATATAGCCGATTCTAATTCGTTTCCCAGACTTCAGGGTTGGCATCGGTAACGGTTTGACCCACTGGGGATAATTTGCTGCCATCACCTGATGCACGAATTGTCCATATTTTTGCTGCAACTCCAAATCATTTTTACCTTGATACTGGAGATAAAAATTAGTATTGACTGCTATAGCATTTAATGCCTGTGCTTGAGCGAATTCTGTATTTAAAGCGCAATTTTGAATCAAATCATCCAATTCTGTAATAAATCGGTTTCGATAAAACTCTAATTGCTCTAAGTTTTCATATAGAACTGGAAACAGACGAATTTTTTCTAATTTTAGGGATAAGCAATAGGGCCGAAATACTAAGCCTTCATCGGCAATTTGCCGCGCTTCTTCAATTTTACCCCAATTCTGTAAAGCTAAAATAAAAGATAAATAAAGTTCGACTGCTTCCCGATGGAGGGCAATCCCTTGACGATAAGTGGAAATTGCTTCTTCCCACTGATTCAACTGTTGATAACAGTCAGCAAGAGCGAGATAAAACTCTATCTCTCCCTCGTCAGTGTTTTGAAACTGTTGATAATGGGCAATGGCGGTTTCATACTCCTGTTTGCGATAGGCAGCAAACCCTAAATACAGACTAGAATTGGGATGATTTTTGGCAGCAAAAGCAATCCCAAGGGACGAGAGAATCTCGGGATGACGGGGTTGGAGCTCTAAGGCGGTTTGATAGGCGGATATTGCCTCATCAACCCGCTGCTGGGCGATGAATAAATGCCCTAAACTCACATAACTATGCCAATCTGGACTTAGAGCAATTCTTTCTCGATAGGCAGATTCCGCTTGGGTCAATTCTCCGATTTCTATACAGACATTTCCTAACTCAGAATAGGCATTTAGATAACTGGGATCAACTATAACCGCCTGATAATAGGCAGTTTTCGCTTCTGCCAGATAACCCAATTTTGCCAATACTAACCCCCGAGTATAATGGCAAATTGCCTGATTTGCATCGAACTTTAGAGACTGTTCTAGGTAATCCAGGGCATCTTCATATCGTCCTTGCTGATAATACAGCATTCCCATCCCGCACAATGCCTGGGGGTGACTTGCATCAATCCCTAAGACTTGGCAAAACTTTTGTTCGGCAAGGGTCAAAGAACCCGACTCATACAAGGTAAACCCATCTGCTAACAGGATATCCAGTTGAGAACTCACATATCCTCCAGACGAAATGCTGCGATTTGCCTGCCATCAATATCTGTAAACCCATATTCCACCGCTAAATCCCCCACTGTCAGCACAGTTCCTGAAAGTTCCAGCACATTGGGGTCTGTGGCGAGGGCGGCGATCGCCCGTCCGATATACTCCGTAGACTCGGTTTGTGCTAAGTCAACATCCGGCGCATCTAAGACTCGTTCCGTTCGCATAAAACCTGGTGCCACTGCCACTGTGGCGATTTTATACGCTTCCAAATCTCGTGCCATCGCCAACGTCATCCGGGCGATCGCGTGTTTTGCCATATCGTAAAACAGATTCCCCAAATACTTGTCCCGGTCCCAGGCGATCGTGTTCACAATCAACCCTTGCTGCTGGGACAACATCAAGGGCACCGCACAACGACTCGCCACTAAATGCGATCGCACCCCTGCGTTAAACATCCCCTCCCAACGCTGCAAAGATTGCTCCCAAAACGGCGCAAAAAACTCCGTCCCATCCGCCCAATTTTTCCCATCATAGCCTTCATAACCCCCCCAGGCATTATTCACCAAAATATCTAACTGTCCATCACTTTGTATCCGGTTAAATAATGCCTCCACCTGCTCATCCTGCGTCGCATCACAACGCACTGGGATTCCCACGCCTCCTCGCGCCGTCACCGCTTCTGCCGTCTCCTCAATCGTCCCCGGCAGATGATCCGTCGTTGCCGAACCTCGCACACTTCGTCCCGTCACATAGACAGTCGCCCCCGCTTCCCCTAAAACCAAGGCAATTCCTCGCCCTGCACCACGACTCGCCCCCGTCACCACTGCTACTTTACCCCTTAAGGGTTTAGGATGATCCGACACTTTGATATCCATTTTAGATACAGGTTATGCTCTTGATTACTTGCGGCATTGTAGCAAAATTGGGTAACCTGTGACAATCCCTATCAAAGCAACAACCATGAGTACAAGAAAACCGGATGAAATTGCGCTCTCTGTTATCATTCCTTGTTACAATCAAGGGGAATATCTTTTAGATGCGATCGCCAGCGTTGAGGACTGTTTTGAGGCTATCATTGAATTGATTATCATCAATGATGGGTCAACGGAACCCTTAACCTTGGAAGTGCTGGATTATTTACAAAAACAACAATACAAACTCATCCATCAATCAAATCAAGGGTTGGCGATTGCCCGGAATGTCGGCATAGAACTAGCCCAAGGGAAGTATATTTTACCCTTAGACGCTGATAATAAAATTAGACCCGATTATATTATCAAGGGCCTTGATATTTTAGACCCATTTCCTCGGGTGGGAGTGGTTTATGGGGATGTGGAATTTATGGGCGATCGCACCGGAATTTGGCAAGTCCCCGACTTTGACCCCACTCGATTATTGCAAGGCAACTATATCGATGCCTGTGCCATCTTTAGAAAAACCCTCTGGCAAGACTGCGGCGGATATGACCCCAATATTCCCCATAAATTAGGTTTTGAAGACTGGGATTTGTGGCTAAGTGCCCTAGAACAAGGGTGGGAGTTTTATCATATCCCCGAAGTCTTATTTGATTACCGCGTCCGTGCCAACTCAATGGTCACTCGGTGCCTAATTCCAGAAAACCAAGCTAAATTAATTCATTATTTAAGAAATAAGCATAAACTGCTTTATAATAAATGCTAAAATTTGTTATAGTTTCTGGAGTTAAACCAGAATCTAATAAGGACCCCTCTACTTTTAAAAAGGGTTCAATCAGTAAAATAACTCAATAGGGAAACATTAGGGAGAAAGATGAATGAATAATTATCCCGAATTCAACAGAAGTAATAGGTCCAAAAATAAAAACAATTATCCTAGCTGTAAAAGTTCTGTAATTATATATTCATGTAAATTGTTGGGGTGGATTTTTTGGAGTTGTGCTTCCCCAGTACAAGCTCAAATTATCCCCGATGCTACCCTACCTGTGAATACTACCGTAATCCATCAAGGAACCACGAATATTATTAACGGGGGAACTCAAATTGAAGGCAATATATTTCATAGTTTTCAAGAGTTTTCTTTGCCTACTAATAATCAAGTAATTTTTGACAACCCTTTGGATATTGAAAATATCTTTAGTCGGGTTACAGGTTCTTCTATTTCTCATATAGATGGGTTAATTCGGGTAAATGGGAGTGCAAATTTATTTTTCCTAAATCCCAATGGGATTGTATTTGGACCCCATGCCCAATTAAATATAGGGGGTTCTTTTCTTGCTTCTACCGCCGATCGCCTTAATTTTGCCGACGGAACCTCTTTCAGTACCTTACCCACTGAGACTATACCCTTACTAACAGTGAGCCTACCTGTGGGTTTACAAATGGGTCCAAATCCCGGGAAAATTATGGTACAGGGACCGGGAAATAATCTGACCTTAACTGAGCCAGTTCGGGGGTCTCTTCTGAGGGAAAATAGACCAACCGGCTTACAAGTTCAGAATAATACCTTAGCGTTAATTGGGGGTGAAATTGAGCTGATTGGAGGAAATTTAACCGCCATTGGAGGACAGATTGAACTAGGAAGTGTGGGGGCTAATAGCTACGTTAGATTGAACCTTTTAAACCCTTTCTGGGAATTTGGATATTCAGAGGCGGGAAATTTTGGAGATATTAAATTAACTGCTGCCTCGTTAGATACCAGCGGTGAAGGGGGGGGTCCGATCGCATTGCAAGGGCGATCGCTTTTTGTCCAGGAAGGGTCAGCCCTGCTTTCGTTAACCTTGGGAAATCAACCCGGGCAAGATATTCGGTTATTGGCTTCTGATCAAGTGGAATTCAGCGGTGCTAATTCCTTGGGGCTTCCCAGTGTGGCGATCGCAGAAGTCTTTCCAGGTGCTACAGGAAATGGGGGTAGTTTAAGAGTAGAAGCCGACCAAGTTTTAACCTTTGATGGAGCCTTAATTTCTGCTTCTACTCGGGGTCAAGGGAACGGAGGAAATTTAACGATTCTGGCAACTGAAGCAATTAAATTTAGTGGGTTAGATACCTCCGGGGGATTCGGTGGGTTATTTGCTGAAGTTCGTTCCAATGCAACTGGCAATGCGGGAATTGTGACGATAGAAACGGGTCAATTAACCCTGTTAGATGGAGCAATTATCTCAGCTACAACCTTTGGCGAAGGTTATGCAGGAATTCTGAATATTTGGGCTAGGGAGTCAGTGAGTATGAGTGGGGTAGATGGGGAAGGATTTGGCGGCTATATCCAGACGGGTTCGGGTTCTCTTGAGGTAGAAACCGAACCCTCTGTTTCCTCTGCGATGGAAGTTCAAAATTCCCTGGACATTCAGACTGAAGTTACTCCCAATCCGGAAATTTTGGCTGATTCGGGTGCCATCACGATTAATACAACTCAGTTAACCGTATCAGATGGAGCCGTCATTTCTTCTTCTACAGATGCCCGAGGTAATGCCGGTACTCTGACAGTGCGCGCTAGTGAATCGGTAACCTTGAGGGGTTCCGATAGTTGGGGAAACCGGAGCAAATTAGAGACATTTGTTAATTCCGGGGTCACGGGTAATGCCGGAAGTATTACTGTAGAAACTGAGCAGTTATTACTTTTAAATGGCGCGAGTATTTCTTCTGAAACCATTGGAAATGGAAATGCAGGAGATGTGACTATTACTGCGGAGCAAGTCTCTCTTTTTGATGGATCTCAAATCCGAGTTAGCGCTAAAGGTGCTTTTTCTCCAGGGATGCTGACGGTGAGGGCTGGTGAAATTTTGCTAGACAACCAAGCAAGTTTACTGGGTGAAACGGAATCCGGTAGCCAAGGTAACATCACGATCGCCGCAAATTCAACTCTCCTGCGCCGTCATAGCCAGATTACCACGAACGCCACCGGGAGCGCCACAGGTGGGAATATTATATTGGATACCGCTATTCTGGGGGCTTTTGAAAATAGTGACATCAGCGCTAATTCTGAGCAATCCCAGGGAGGTATTGTCACGATTCAAGCCGAAGGGATTTTTGGAACCGAATTTAGAGTCCAAACCAATGATTTAACGAGTGATATTACGGCAACTGGTGCCAATTCTTCCCTGATTGGAACCGTTAGAATTAATACCCCGGAAGTTGACCCCACCTCCGGATTAGTTGAGTTAGCGGTTAATTTAGCCGACCCCGCGCAACAAATTGATTCTAGTTGTCGTTCAGGTCAGCAACAAAGTGAATTTATTATAACAGGGAGGGGTGGTCTTCCTCCTAATCCGATGGAAGCGATTAGTGATGAAGCTCTTTTGATAGACTTAGGACCGCAAAGCCTAGAAGAATTACCTCGAAAAAATAGCCGAATTCCCTCTGAGTCTGTTGCATCCACCTCAATTGAATCAACCTCGATGGAGCAATTGGTAGAAGCAGAAGGATGGATTATGAATTCTCAAGGACGAATGGAACTGGTGGCAAGAAATTCTCGGGGTAGGGTACAAAATTCAAGGGGTTTAGCAAAACAGCCCTGTGTTCCCACTTCTCAGATTCAGATGTGAAGAATAATAGCGCCAGACTGGGCATTGACTCTTTCTTGTTAGCCCGTCTAAATGTAGGGGCAAATTGCTCAATACTCTAACCGATTAACTTTATTGTCTAAATGATGGAAACAGACCTATATCGGTTTAGGTTGAGGGGTTGAAATGAAAGGAAGCGATCGCCTCGGTTTATTTGACCGTGGGTAGTCTATCTCAGGCGAACCTCCTGGGTTGATTCATCGATAAGAAAACCAAGGGGCTGAATTAAGCCCGGTCCAGCGCCCGGAGACGCTGGATCCAGGGGTTAATCGTCGTGATCGTCGAAGGGATCAGCCAATTCCTTAGAGGGGGGGCCAAAGGAGGTGTAGATAGAAAAAGCCGCGATCGCTACGAGGATCGCGCCAATCCCGATGCTAAGAACGGTTGCCGGTTCGAGATTTTCCATATTTTGAGTAAAATTATGAGACCGATTCCTATAGAATATTACAAAACATTAATTTTCGCCGTCCAGAATAACGAGGTGACGCATGGCACAGCAAACAAAATTGGGAAATCTACTCAGACCGTTAAACGCAGAATATGGTAAAGTCTCCCCGGGTTGGGGCACCACCCCTCTGATGGGCGTGTTCATGCTGCTATTTTTCCTGTTCTTAGTGATTATCCTGCAAATCTATAACTCTTCGTTGCTCCTCAATGGAGTCGATGTGGATTGGACCACCCTCGGGCGCTAACTTACGGCGATCGCCCCTAGAGCAGGGATCCTCCGTATCCCTGCTTTCCCGGTTTGACCGGGATTTTTTTTTCTATACTAATAACCAGTGCTCTGTTGGAGGTCTGCGTGAATATCTTTGGCATGGGTTTGCCCGAAATCATGGTGATTCTGACGATCGCCCTTCTCATTTTTGGACCCAAAAAGTTGCCGGAAATCGGTCGCAGTCTGGGAAAAGCGATTCGCGGATTCCAGGATGCCAGTCGGGAATTTGAAAGCGAAATCAAGCGCGAGGCACAACAAATTGAGGCATCTCAACCGGCTAAACCCGCTGAATCTCAGAAAGTCGCTAGTTCCGTCTCCCGCGAAGAAGCCATTCCGTCCTCTGAACAAGGCTAGAGTGTCGGTACAGTAACGATTAGACGACTGAGTTTCTTGACCTAATCTGGACCCAAAAAGCTACCCCGATGGTAGAAACTCAGCTTCTTGTCCCTTGTCATGCTCCATTGCCAATCTTAAAATTATCCCACGAAGGAAGGGGGCGAATCCAGCCCAAGCCCCTACCTTGGCGGGATTCCTCGTTTCATGCCTCCCCCTATCTCCCGCAGGGTGCCATCCCAGTCTAGGTGAGGCGGCATGAACAAATCAGCAACCACCCCGACAATCTCAACCCAAAACCTTAACACCTGACTTCAAAACTGCCATGACAGCAAGCGAGACATCTGTTCCTCTGGTGATTCCTCAACTGATTGTTGGATTGGGAAATCCAGAAGCCAAATACCATGAAACCCGCCATAATATCGGGTTCGCTGCCGTCGATATGCTCGCCCGGTCCTGGCAAATTTCCCTCGCAGAAAACCGCCGTTTTCAGGGGCTATTTGGCGAGGGTCGAGGGCCAAAAGGCAATAAAATTTATCTACTCAAGCCCCTTACCTATATGAATCGGTCCGGACAAGCGATTCGCGCTGTGACGGATTGGTATAAACTGCCCCCCCAATCGGTTCTGACGATTTATGATGATATGGATTTGCCGGTGGGACGGTTGCGGATGCGCCTTTCTGGTTCCGCTGGGGGTCACAATGGCATCAAATCCACGATCGCCCATTTAAGTACCCAGGACTTCCCCCGGTTACGGGTGGGGATCGGCAAACCCGGGGATGGGAAAGCGGAAACCGATACGATTTCTCATGTGTTGGGGAAGTTTACCCCGGATGAGAAACCTGTGGTATCGGAGGTGATGTACTTGGTTCGGGATGCGATCGAACTCAGTCTCAAGGAAGGCTGCGAAAAAGCCATGAGTCTTTACAATAGTCGCAGTGTGGTCGGAACAAAGCCGTGAGTAGGAAGCGAGTCCCTAGAACGACTGCCCATGTTCGAGTGCTGAATCAGTCTTGGCAACGGGGCACCCTAGAAGGGGAAGTCAGTGCCGGAGATTTTAGTTGGAGTTTCCGCTGGTGTTTTCGTGTGGGTAAATTGGCGATCGAACCCTCCCAAGGACGCGCTTTAATTCAAGAACCCTTGGGACGGTTTTTAGAAAAATGCGATTATCAACTCGAACCCGGGGGAGACTATTCTTTCACCATTCGAGCGCAGTTGTAGCGGTGTTGCCTTGGGTTGAGGGATGAATTTTCAACCGGGTAAGGTAGCTA
Organism: Laspinema palackyanum D2c; assembly: GCF_025370875.1. Taxonomy (NCBI): domain Bacteria; kingdom Bacillati; phylum Cyanobacteriota; class Cyanophyceae; order Oscillatoriales; family Laspinemataceae; genus Laspinema; species Laspinema palackyanum. The sequence goes on along the minus strand of NZ_JAMXFD010000001.1, from coordinate 387,213 downwards.
AATATCGCTCAATTAAGAGAATGGCCACGATATCATCGATCGCCCTGGGAGGTTGGCGCATTCCTTGGGGAATTAGTCTTGTCAATCCCCGAGGCGGATACATTTCCCAATAGCGATCGCGCGCCTCTAAGGTGCTGTAGCGCTCATCCACTTGCACAATGGGTAACGGGATAGACAGGGATTCGGTAATATGTTCTTGCCACTTTTTCGAGGTGGTGCGATCGCCAATCACCAGCAGGTCAACCCCAAATTGTTGAAAAAAAGATTCAATCACCGCGATCGCCTCTTCTGCCGGAACCACTTCATGGACCAACAGTTTGCCCCGGCTATTCATCACGGCAATTCCACACTTTAACCGGCCCGGATCGAAGCCCAAAATTACTCGGTCTGTTTGAGGGTTACCCATTGCTTCTTTTCCTTTTAAATTATCCCTATCACTGGAAACTAATCTGGCAATGACTCCAGCTATTATTCCTTGGCCTTAATTCAGATTAACCCTGAACCAAACCGGCAAAAGCTAACCCGATTCCCCTAATCTGTGCGAAACACAACTTTTCCCTGGTGAACCACCGTAAATTCTAAAGTCAGTGGACCCGAGGTATAGGTTGGACCAGCAGAAATTGCTTGAATGATGCCCGGTTCATTATTGTCGGGAAGCTGCTTTATAAATTCCATCAAAGCCGCCAGACGACCATCTCCCACTTGAATCGCATCGGTTAAAATCCCCGATCGCCTTGCTCTAAAGTTCGCTGCTGCTAACAATAAATTCAATTGTTCTTTAATCTCATCTTCACTCATTTCATCGGGGCGAACCGAAGTCGTTGCCACCAGTTCACCTTCGTTGAAAACCACCTGATTAGGTACTGCATCGGCAAACACATTTACCTGCCGTTCCCCTAACAAATAATTGGCAGCGGAGAGAATTCTGACCACATAATCTTGACCATCATCAATCTGACCAATCAGTTGCTCCAGTTCCGTCTCTGTAATCGCGATCGCCCATTCATTCCGTTGAGTTGTTCCCGGACGAATCAAGGCGATCGCCGCCAAATTTGCTTCCGTTAACAATTGCTTCGTCGCTTCGGGAGCAGTTTCTGGGCGCAGGACCCGCAGGACCCCGGAAGCTAACACCTGATTCCGGCGAATGGCAACTGTTCCTTCCCGCAACAGTTGAAAATCCCGTTCCAGACTTTGAACTTCCCCTTGGAGAAATGCTTGTTGAGTGCCTAACTGTTTCAACAAAGTGCGCTGTTCCGAGATTGCCATTTCCTGCTCAGAAATCTGGCGATCGCGCTGGGCGATTTCCTCCTCCTGTAGGGCGATCGCCTGCTGTTGTTGGGCAATCTCCATCTCCTGGCTGGCGATTTCCTCCTCCTGTTCCCGTAACTCCTGTTCCTGAGTTGCGATCGCCTGCTTTTGCTCGGCAATTTCTGCCGCCTGTGCCGCCATTTGCGCCTGTTGCTCGGCTATGTCCCCTTCTTGAACAGCGATTTGCTGCTGCTGTTGCGCCAGTTGGCGAATTTGCTCATCCAGTTGGCTTTTCTGTTCCGTGAGCAACTGCCGTTGCTGTGCTGCTTCCTGCCTTTGCTCCTCAATCTCAGCCTGTTTGAGAGCCAGTTCCCGATCCCGTTGGACAATCGTCGCTCTAACGCGCTCCCCCTGTTCAATCAACTCCTTGCGTTCCAATTGCAGGGTGGCAATATCATCCCGCAACTTCTGCGCCTGTTGGGAGACTTCCTCAAGCTGAGTTTGAGCGCCATCGAATTTCCCTTCAATCACACTCAGCTCGGTTCTAGCTTTCTGAAAATCGGTTTGAATGCCGCTGAGTTGGGTCTGAGTTTGAGTCAGTTCGCCCTGAGTCTGATTCAGTTGAGCCTCAGTCAGCGCTTGTTTTTGGAGCGCCCCTTGCAATGAGCGATCAATCTCATTTAATTGTTGTTGCGCCACCTCCTGCTGTTCTCGGGCTTGGTTGAGTTCAGCTTCCACCTGCTGTTTCTGCGTCACCACTGCCACGAGTTCCTTCTGAGCTTCTCGCAATTCTTTGAGTTTTTCATCCAGTTGAAACACACCGATTCGCAACGATTTACTCGTGGCAAATAGGATACTCAAGGTGGAGGCAGCAATCATTAATCCGGTTACAATGGTGACCACCGTAGCGGTTTGTCGTGGGCGCAAACCAAACAGACTCAACCGGGCCTTACCGACTTTAGTGCCGAGGCGATCGCCCAGGGTGGCGAGCAACCCCCCCAAGACTAAGACAGCCAGTATCAGGACGTATGCGCTCGTCATCACTACTTATTCAACTCCGTCCAGATCTAGCCAAGACAAAAACTTTCGGAGCTAAAACACTCTGCTAGGACCTCCGGCAAAGCTCCGCTCTTTTGCACTATAACAGATCCAAATGCCGATCCTGATAGCAGTATTCTCCCCTTTTTTCGCTGAATGCCTGCATGGACTCAACCTCTCACACCCGATGCCCAGATCATCGGTTCCCGATCCCGAGGCGATCGCCCTTTCTTTCCTTACCCGTCCCCTGATTACCTCGGTTTTGGGACAAACAACTTCAAGCCAAGGGTATCCAGTGACCATCCCCCCAGGGCAGAAAATCAACGGAAGACTGAACTCATTCTCACCCCGATCCCCGATCCCCTGATTTTCTGAACCCTATGCTGTTAAGGTTGACCTTTGTTTTGTTCAAATCAAGTAAATTGCTGACTCAACGCCACCGGGTTATGAACGGTGATTTTCTTTTTATGAATCGAGATCATCTGTTCACAGCGCAGATCCCCGAGTAAACGGGTGACTGTGACGCGAGTTGAGCCAATGGCTTCGGCGATCGCCTGATGGGACAACTTTAAATCAATCGTAATCCCCTCCGCAGTCGGCACCCCAAAATCCCGACACAGAATCAGCAGAAAACTCACCAACCGCGATCCCATATCCCGGTGGGCCAAGGTTTCAATCATCATTTCCGTTTGTAAAATCCGGGAAGATAGGCCGCGCAACATCAACATTGACAACTCAGGATCTTCCTTGAGAGCCTTTTCCACCTGGTCGATCGGGACCGAAAGCAACTCGACTGGGGTAAAGGCAACGGCATGATAAAAGCGGTCCGAACGATGGCCCGTAATCAGGGAGAGTACCCCAAATACACTATTTTCCCGCAGCAGGGCCACGGTAATTTCTTCTCCCGCTTCATAGACTCGGGACAGCTTAACGGCACCTTTGAGTAAAAAATAAACCCGTTCAGCGGGATCCCCAGGGAAAAAGATGGTCTTTCCTCGCTCGTAATTCTCCACCACTGGGGGAAACGATCCACTTCCCATCTGACGGAATACTGCGGCTAGCGGTCTATCTTGGGTCATTACCATATCCGTTCCTTCTAGTTGTCATGTCGTATCTTCTTTTTTGATAACTTGCTAACGGTTTATTGTCATTACCGACCCGCTCTTGTTAGAGTTCTCTGACTTTTGTACTTTACATTACTTAAACGGACGATTCGCGGTTTTTTTGTGCTTGGGGATACAGAATTGCCCCCAGTTGGCTAATCCCTGGATAAAAATCTTCTCATCTGCGATTTCCAAAGAGGGGTCACCTCCTCAGAATTGCGATCGGCGAATCCCCGCGTTTCAGAGTCCCCTGTTGTGATTCAATCAAATTAGGGAACAGACCCAGGACGGTAGACTCGAACGAGTCCATCCTCTGGCCTCATTTCCAGGCTGCAACCGTAGCCGGTCAACTGCCATCAGGGGCGACTCCTCCTGTGGAGAGGACTCTGAGATCCCCCCAGCCTCACCCTGGAGCCCAACCCGTGCTCCTGAGTAATTTTTACTAGAATAAACCCTCCATGCTAGATTTAACAGGAAAAAACGCCTTAGTCACCGGAATTGCTAACAACCGTTCCATCGCTTGGGGTATCGCCCAACAACTCCACAAAGCTGGGGCCAATCTCGGCATCACCTATCTCCCGGATGAAAAGGGCCGTCAAGAAAAAAAAGTCAAAGAATTAGTCGAACCCCTCAACCCCAGTTTGTTCGTCCCCTGCAATGTCCAGGATGACGCCCAAATTCAAGCCACCTTCGACACCATCCGCGAAACTTGGGACAAAATCGACATCCTGATCCACTGCCTCGCCTTTGCCGGTAAAGATGAACTCTCCGGAGACTTTAGCAACACCTCCCGCGAAGGCTTTACCCGCGCCTTGGATATTAGTTCCTACTCCCTGGTTTCCCTCGCTGCTGCCGCCAAACCCCTAATGACCCAAGGCGGCAGCATCGTCACCCTCACCTACCTCGGTGGCGTCCGCGTTATCCCCAATTACAACGTCATGGGGATTGCCAAAGCTGCCTTAGAAATGAATGTCCGCTATCTTGCTGCTGAAATGGGACCCCAAAATGTCCGCGTCAACGGCATCTCTGCCGGTCCCATCCGCACCCTCGCCTCTTCTGCCGTCGGTGGCATCCTAGACATGATCCACCATGTAGAAGAAATGGCCCCTCTGCGCCGGACCGTCACCCAAACTGAAGTCGGCAATACCGCTGCATTCCTCTGTAGCGACTTATCCAGCGGCATCACGGGTCAAATCATCTACGTCGATTCCGGCTACTGCATCATGGGAATGTAATCCCTGAAAAATAGAGAATTTACGGATTAAAACTCTGGCTTCAATTCCCAAAAGCCCCTCTTTTTAAGGGGGGGTTTGGGGAGATCTCTTCTCCATGATTCAAGCCATCTATAATTTTAATTTTTCAAGGTTTCCCCACCGACAAGATAAGATCAAGATTAAGACTATTTTTGCGATCGCCACCCAAGCCAATTATGCAGACAAGTATTAGCCCAACTTCCTCTTCCGAAACTACCCCAAAAGCTGACTCCGAACAAAATTTAGGCCAACTCCCCCGGATGTCCACCGTCCGACGCACCACCGGGGAAACCGATGTTCATGTGACGATTAATCTCGATGGTCAAGGACACTGTACTGCTGCTACAGGTGTACCGTTTCTTGACCATATGTTACATCAAATCGCCTCTCACGGCTTGATTGATCTGGAGGTAAAAGCTACCGGGGATATAGAAATTGACGACCATCATACCAATGAAGATGTGGGGATTACATTAGGTCAAGCCTTGGGTAAAGCCCTGGGCGATCGCAAAGGCATCATCCGGTTTGGTCACTTTGTCGCCCCCCTGGATGAAGCCTTGATTCAAGTTGCCTTAGACTTTTCCGGTCGCCCTCACTTAAGCTATGGCTTAGACATTCCCACCCAACGAGTGGGAACGTATGACACCCAATTAGTCCGGGAATTCTTCGTGGCGATCGTCAATCACGCCCAAATGACCCTACACATCCGCCAACTCGACGGCATTAATTCCCATCACATCATCGAAGCCACCTTCAAAGCCTTCGCCCGCAGTCTCCGCATGGCAACCGAAATCGACCCCCGTCGCGCCACCACCATCCCCAGTTCTAAAGGCGTTCTCTAACCTTGAATGTTCGTAGTAACGCCTTCAGTCGTTTCTTCAGTTCGTAGTAACGACTTCAGTCGTTTCTTCAGTTCGTAGTAACGCCTTCTGTCGTTTCTTCAGTTCGTAGTAACGACTTCAGTCGTTTCTTCAGTTCGTAGTAACGACTTCAGTCGTTTCTTCAGTTCGTAGTAACGACTTCAGTCGTTATCCCCCGTTGCACCAAGCAACGGGGGATTATATCCCACCCCCTAAACTATACAATCATCGGCCTGCATCTCTTCTGCACTTCATACCCAACCCAAATAAAGTATGAATTGATTTTCTCCCTCCGCCCATAAATTCTTACATTTATTGACAGTTTTCTGCAACTTGTCAACACCAAATGGGTAGAAATCATCAAATTCTAGCCCCAAAGTACCTAATCAAAATATAAACTTTTATAAACCTGTCAATTTCCAGTTAAATTCGCTACCATCGAGCTAGTTGAAAATAATCCATCGATAAATTGGGGGAAATATTGCAATGGCAGATTCAACCCTATTAGATGCCAAAGGTGCAATCAGTCCGGTCAGGCGACAACTCACCTTACCCGCCTGGTTAGCCCTGATTTGTATCATTGCCTTTAGTGTATTACTGTGGGCGGGGGCGGTCATTTCCAAAAATGCCCCACCCGTTCCCGACATCGTGCGATCGCCCAATCAAGAAATCCTCGTCACCCAAGCTAACATCCAATCCGGACAGGAAATCTACCTCTCTCGCGGAGGACAAGATATCGGCAGCATCTGGGGACATGGTAGCTACCTCGCCCCGGACTGGACCGCTGATGTCTTACATCGCTGGGGATTAGCCACCGCTGGCATATTATACAACAACAATCCTAGCTTTTCTCAAAAGGATTTAGAAGCATTACCCGCCCCCGAACGCGCCAGTTTGCAAGCGCGAGTCAGTGAACAATTTAAAACCAATCGGTATAGTCCCGAAACCCAAGAACTCCTCTTAACTGACGCTCAAAGTCAAGGACTTAAAGAGGTTTTTAAAGACTATCATGAACTCCTAGCCAAAGGGTCAGCAATTCACTCCATCCCCTCCGGTTGGTTTAAAGATGATAGTCAAATTCACGACGTCACCGCGTTCTTTGCCTGGACCTCTTGGGCAGCATCCGCCAATCGTCCGAATGCACCCTTTTCCTATACCGCAAATTGGCCGCATGATGATTTAATTGGCAACCAACCCCCGGCCCAATTTCTGATATGGTCCATCGTTTCCGTCATCATTTTAATTGCCGGAATGGGAATTTTTCTATTCATCTATTTAAAAGAAGATGACGACGAAGTATTGCCCGTACCCGCCCGTCCCGCCGTGCGAATTCCCACCCCCAGCCAAAAAGTTACCTCGCTATTTTTTGGCGTAGCAATGGCACTGTTTCTCGTACAAATCATGATGGGAATGTTTACTGCCCATTATGCCGTAGAAGGGGAAGGATTTTATGGCATTCCTCTCAACCTCTATCTCCCTTATGCCGCCACCCGAACCTGGCATTTACAACTGGCAATTTTCTGGATTGCCACCTGTTGGTTAGCCGCTGGACTCTATTTTGCACCGCGATTTAGTGGCTATGAACCGAAAGGACAAGCCCTCGGCAATAGCATCTTATTGGGGGCATTAACCGTCGTCGTTGTCGGTTCCCTCATCGGGTCTTGGTCAGCAGTGCAAGGGCTATTCAGTGTCAAAAATAGCTTCTTGTGGGGACATCAAGGCTATGAATATATTGAACTCGGGCGAGTCTGGCAAATCCTGCTGATTGTCGCGATGATATTCTGGCTGTGGTTACTGTATCGCGGATTTAAACCCGCTTTACAAAAGGAAAAAAGCCCGACTGGATTGAGTCACTTTTTCCTGTATAGCGCCATCACCATTCCCCTGTTTTATTCCGTGGGATTGATGTACACTAATCACACGCCCTTGAGTATTGCCGAATATTGGCGATGGTGGGTAATTCATCTTTGGGTTGAAGGATTTTTCGAGGTGTTTGCCACGGTGGTGATTGCCTATTTATGTAGTGAATTAGGCTTTTTACGGCGGTCATCGGCCCTGCGTGCCACCTATTTGACCACCCTGCTTTATTTAGGCAGTGGTGTGATTGGAACCTTGCATCACCTTTACTTTTCTGGAACTCCCTCTTTTATTGCGGCGATCGGGTCCGTCTTTTCCGCCTTAGAAGTCGTACCCCTAACCCTGATAGGCTTTGAAATTTTAAAAACCTTAAAATTGTCCAAAGAAGCCGAAGGATTTTATCGCTGGCCCTTGCGATTTTTCATCGCCACTTGTATCTGGAACCTAATCGGTGCAGGGGTGTTTGGATTCTTGATTAATCCACCGATTGTCCTGTATTATTCCCAAGGAATCAATACCACCCCGATTCATGCTCACGCCGCCTTATTTGGGGTCTATGGCTGCTTGGCGATCGCCCTGATGCTGTTTGCCTTACGCGAGTTCGTCCCGGATGACGCTTGGGACGATCGCTGGATTAAATTCGCATTTTGGGCCATTAATATCGGATTAGTCATGATGCTAATCTTTGGCTTAATACCCAACGGATTCTATCAACTCGCCCAATCCGTAGAATACGGAACCTGGTACGCCCGAAGTGCCGAAGTCATCGGTTCCCCCTGGATGCGATGGACCGTCTGGCTAAGGATACCCGGGGATATTGTGTTCGCCTTGGGAACCGTATCCATGTTTATCTTTACCATGAAGGCCATTTTTGCCATCTTCCAGTTCCCAGTTAAAACCTATCCCCATAAAGAATTTCAACCGATTGAGAAATAATTTTTAGAGGAAGAACCACAGATTACACGGATTAACACAGATAAAATCTCTGGGAAAATCGGTGTAATCTGTGGTTTTTTTACCTCGGTTGAACATCAAGTAATTGTTGGGGAGTGGTGGGTGGTAATTGTTGGCGCAGTTCGCCAGGGTTGGCTACGAGGTCCTAGACAAGGCTACCTAATTTACCAAATCCCGACAATATGTCCTATTTTTTAAAAGCCTAAGTTGTTACAACTCTCGACATAAATTGCGTGAGGATGTAGCATTTTTGCTGTCCGTCTGGTTGAAATTTTTGCTTAAAATTATCACATAACTTAGCAGCCCAATATCATTTTAATTTCTGTGACTATTCCGGAAAGAATAGTTAAAGACATCCCTGTGGTCTGCATATCTGTGGCGATCGCAGCAGCGATCGCCATCAGTGAAGCCCCCGCAAGGATTTGTTGTACCATTATAGTGGCAACAGCCGACATAGCTATAATACCAGCACCACCAAAAAGGAAAACTCCTCCTATTAAAGCGACTATAGCAGCCATTTGTGTGGGGTCAGGACTGGTACAGGTTGAAAGTTGTCCTATGATAACGGGAAGTAGTTCTAAGTGATGAAATAATAGCATTGCCTTAATCTATTCATTTTGGCTCATTTTATTGATGATGCGGGGTAAAGCTGGAGAGATTGCATGACATAGCTTTACCCCCTTATCTTAATTTCCGAGATGGAATCTGCACTTTTTAAGAAAGTAACGCGGCTTTCTTTTTCTCAAATTCTTCTACTGTGATAACTCCAGCATTTTTAGCATTCTCTAATTGCTTAAGTTTTTCAGCAAAAGCAATCTCTTTTTGAATTTGCGATGCTTTGATATCGAACTCCTCTTGATTTAAAATTCCAGAGGCTAAAGCCGCTCGAATTTGAGACAGCTTATTGTCTAATTCTGCATGAGAAGATTGAGAAATTAATTCCGCTTTTTTATTTTCATATTCCTCGGAACTTAAAATTCCCGAATCCAAAGCATTTTTAAGCTTTATCAGTTTCTCATTTAACTCAGTATTTTTGAGATTATCCTGAGCTTTATGTTCAATTTCCTGTTTTTTGGCTTGATAAGCTACTTCATCAATAAAACCCTGGTCGAAAGCATCCTGTAGCTGCTTGAGCTTGTCTTGCATAGATTCTTGCTCTTTTAATAGAGTAAGTTCTCGCTCGGATTTCACTTTGGCTTTAAAAATAATCTGTTCGTCTATAAACTTCCAAATATCCCCTTCTATCTTTTTAGCCCATCCAGTTGCCAAACCGCTCCCAATAATACTTACACCTCCAGTGAGTACCGCAGCTACTCCACCCGCCACTAAGTTGCTTGCCCATTCTCCGGTTCCGAGTTCAACAGAGAAGTCGTTGGGCTGCCCCTCAATCAAAATTGTAAAAGCTCTAGATGCTCCGACTGCTTTTCTCCAGCCTTCTGTTTTCTGAGCCTGTAGATACCAAGACCCTGCAGTTTTATTCCCTTGAACTTCATATCCTTGGTCTGAGAACCAGGATTCGATCTGTTTATTTAAGACATCTAGATCGCAGTTTTTATCTCGATACGTCTTCTTAGTCATAACTTAAGATCCTCATTGATTCACCACGGGGTTTAATTTTTTGTCAATACGAATTGACATAAGCACACAAAATCTAAAGAAAGTCAGGGAAAATTGATAAATCTTGAAGTAGGTATAGCCTTCAACTCACCTTGTTGAGGTCGGGTAATTGGCTTTACTTCCGAATGAAATTTCAAGAAGTTAGTCTGGCTTGGTTATAGGCAGATCAAGATTACTTTCCCGGGTCTTAATCTGGTGTCTATTGTCTGTATTGACTCTCATTGTTACCCTCTTTTAGAGGTTTTCCTCTACTCTAGAATAAGCGGTTTTTAATTAATGCTTTCCTGGTTTACATCAGGAATTTTGCTAGTGTTACATCAGGAATTCAGATGGGCCACCCAATGTTACCGGCTGACGAACAGTTTCCGGATGCAGGAACGCACTGGGACTTAGATGCGCTGTACACCGATTTGGCATCAGCGAGGGGAAAGGGGCCTACCCCAGAAATAGTACAACGGTGCGGAGATGTTTCCTGTTAAGCAGCAATATTTAAGGGCCCGGTGGCGAAGAAGGCTACATTTTCCTGAGTTACATCAGGAATTATGCTAAGATTCCATCAGGAATTCAGAGGAGCCACCAAATGTTACCTACTGACGAACAGTTTATTGAGGCAGGAAAGCACTGGGACTTAGATGCGCTGTACACTGATTTGGCATCAGCGAAGGGGAAGCGACTGACTCCAGTCGAAAAGCTACATCTAAGAGGATTGCTCTGTGGTTGTAGTCCGGGTGAAATAGCACAACGGTTAGGAAAGAATGCCAAGGGTGTGGAAACAGACCTTTGTGCTACTTTGTATCGGTATGTGAAAGGTTTAGTTAGTAAAACTAATGGTAAAGTCGAAAATTGGAGGAATATTACAGAGTGGTTGGAAGAAGCAGGCTATAAAACTAACTCAGGAGAATCCTTCGCTGTCGATAACTTACTGCCGGATAAAAGCATGGTAAATATCACTAATATAAATATTCAAAGTAATCAATTAGTCATTGTTTTAAATTTACGAATCCCAATTTCGGAAAATACCGATAAAGCCTCAGAAATTGACCCTAAGATTTAGGTATTCCCAATCTGAGAAGCAGGTTTTATAAATAAGATAATCTTGGATTAATCAATCCTTGATTTTTGGATATCTTAGGATTTCATAATGAATTCCCTTCATATTCAGAATGCCATTCACTTAATAAACCACAGATTACACAGATTAACACAGATAAAATCTCTGTGTAATCTGTGTAATCTGTTAGTTTTAACAGATAGAAGAGAACGACTGAAGTCGTTACTACGAACTTATGGCAATTGTTGGGGATGGGTGGTTTGTAATTGTTGGCGGAGTTCGTCGGGGTTGGCTAAGAGGTCGGATTGAGATATTGCTTTCTGTTCTCCGGTTGCTAACCATTTGATTTGGACAGTTTGATTCTGGGCTTCTTCATCCCCTAAAATTAAGCAGGCAGCGGCACCAGACCGATCGCCTCGTTTGAACTGTTTGCCAAAGGCACTGCCGCTTAAATCCACTTCGGCGCTAAATCCGGCATGACGCAGTTTTTGGGCTAAGACTAAGGCATTCTCTTCCGCCTGTTCCCCCCGGGAAACCACATAAAAATCTAAGGGACTTTGGGGAAGGGTATCCAGTTCTTGCAGTAGAATAATTAACCGTTCTAAGCCGATCGCCCAACCCACAGCCGGAGTTTCCGGTCCCCCCAATTGGCTGACCAAATTATCATATCGTCCCCCGCCACAGACGGTTGCTTGTGCCCCTAAATCATCGGAAATGATTTCAAAAGCCGTGTGACTATAATAATCTAATCCCCTTACCAAGCGATGATTCAATTGATAGGGAATTCCTAATTGGGTTAACAGGTTCTGGACGCGCTCAAAGTGCCGTTTTGATTCGTCGCAGAGATAGTCTCCCAGCTTCGGCGCATCTTGGACAATTTCTCCAGTCCGTTTGTCTTTACTATCTAAAATTCGCAGGGGATTACGGGTGAGTCGGTCCTGGGAATCTGGGTCTAATTCGGCTTGATAAGGGGTGAGATAGGCAATTAAAGCCTCTCGATAGCGTTGTCTGTCTTCGCTATTCCCAACGGAATTGAGGTCCAGGTGCAGGTTTTTCAGTCCCAAGGTTTGCAGGATATCCGTGGCGATCGCGATCGCCTCCACATCGGCACGAGGGTCCGCACTGCCGAGAACTTCCACCCCGATTTGATGAAATTGGCGCTGCCGTCCCGCCTGGGGTCGTTCATAGCGGAACATCGGTCCGGTGTACCACAACCGCTGCACCCCCCCGGAGGCGTGCAGTTTCTGCTCAATATAGGCACGAACCACTCCGGCAGTGCCTTCGGGACGCAGGGTCATGGAGTAGGGTTTTTTTCCCCGACTCTGGAAACTGTACATTTCCTTACCCACGACATCCGTCGCTTCCCCAATTCCCCGTTCAAATAGGGATGTCAGTTCAAAGATTGGCGTCCGAATTTCTCGATAGCTGGCTTTGCCGAGGATTTCTCGGACAACGGCTTCTACTTTTTGCCAATAACCTACCTCTGCTGGCAGGATGTCTCGGGTTCCTCGTAATGCTTGAATTGCGCCCATTGCTTCGTTTTCGATTGCTGCTATTTCCCAGATAAAATCAACCCGTGTTGGTGATTCTATGACCCAAAATATCCTAGGAATTCCGACGATGGCGATCGCGGTAATATCCTAGGATTTGTTCCACCCGTTGAGGTGCGATCGGTTCCGCATCCGGTCCATACTGGATTGATAGTCCAGCGATTTGGCTGTCAAAATAATTAAACACTGCGGCAGTTTGGGGAATCAGTTCAACTTCTACCCCTTGAACCTGCCGCAGATGCGCTGCCAATTCTCGATACACCGTTAATGGCAATCCTGGGATTTCATATTGCACCGAATTGTCTTCGGTTCCCTGAGTTTTTAACTCTTCCATCTTTAATGACTGCTTACCCTAGGTCCTCAATCTCTGGACTGTCTTCAATACGTTCATAAACAGGTTGTGGTTCCGGTTCTTCGTCGCTTAATTGCGGTAAGGTACAGCAATTCACATCATCGATGCACACCTTACCCGACTGTAAGGCCCATCTGACTAATGCCACGCGGTTCGCGGTTTTGGTTTTGTTCAGAATATTGCTGATATGGTTATCCACCGTCCTCTTGCTAATTTCTAGCGATTCTGCTATATCCTGATTGGTCAAACCAGATGCTACCAGTTCAATGACCTGTAGCTCTCGCTCCGAAAGGGTTACATGGGTCTGAGAGTCCCCGCCAGTCATAAGCATTTCCTATCTCTGTATATCTACCTATATTGTACTGATTCTATCGGAAATCTGTCTCAAATCTCATGGATTTTACGCTTAATTTGTCTTTTAGTCATCTGGAGGCAGGTGGGAGGTGGGGGAGGTGGGGGAGATGGGGGAGATGTTCAACATCCCGACTTCAGGCGTTATCCCCAGTTCGTAGTAACGCCTTCAGGCGTTATCCCTCCATCCTCCCCATCCTCCCCATCATCCCCATCCTCCCCCACCTCCCCATCCTCCCCATCCCTAAAGTATGGGAAGCTATTTAGACTCCGGGATTGTCAACCCATGAATTATCCCAAAAATTGTCCTAAAATCACCTAAACCATGACTCCAAAAATCAAAAATTTCATCCAGCATCAATTCCCGCAATTCATATCCCAAAAATTCCCGCAATTCATAGTTCTTTTAGGAATAGTGATCACCTTATGGTTCGGGGGAATCGGAGGCGCGATCGCCTCGGAAACTGCTCCCGATCCCTTAACCGTCCCGGACCGCGCATCCGAGGCGACTCCCAATCGCCCAACCCTTGATACCAACACGATCCCCTCGGCGAAGGTTTCTCAGTTTGTCCGGGCTTATTTACAAGTCTTGCGTCAAATTGAGGGCCGAGAACAAGAATTGCTCTCGGCACCGACTTCCCTAGAGTCGCAACGCATCGAACGGGAAATTGAAAGCGCCTCAATCAAGGCGATCGCCCAAGCGGGATTGACGAAACAAGAGTATTTACAAATGCTTTCTCTGGCTAATATCGACCCGGAATTTGGCGAACGGATTGCTGCTGCAATTCAAGAAGCCAAAAACCAAGAATAAACCCCAACCCACTCGTTGTTACCCCCATTCTCTCCGGTTAATTTTCTTGTAGGGTCATCAATCCCTGACTTGAGAGAGATGCTCGATTTCTTGTAGGCTGTAAATTGAAGCATATATTGCCATCTAGGAGTAAAGTGATGAGTCATCCGCAAGTTTTGTGTTTGGGGGAAATTCTATTTGATTGTTTAGCCGATCGCCCGGGTCAAGCTTATGAGGAGGTTGAGTCTTGGACTCCCTATCCGGGCGGTGCACCGGCAAATGTGGCCTCTGGTTTGGTGAAATTGGGGACTCCAGCCGGATTTATTGGCTGTGTGGGACAAGATGACGCCGGGGACGAACTGGTGAATCTGCTTAAGGATATTGGCGTGGATTGTAGCGGGGTGCAGCGTCATGATACGGCCCCCACCCGCAAGGTGTATGTGGTCCGTTCTGAGGATGGCGATCGCAGTTTTGCCGGGTTCGGGAAAATTGACACCACGGAATTTGCCGATACTCGCCTGCAAGCGGATCAGTTACCCCATGAATTGTTTTTTCAGGCAGATTTTCTAGTTGTAGGCAGTTTAGAACTGGCCTTTCCTGAGTCCAGAAAAGCCGTTTTCCGCGCTTTAGATATGGCGGAACAATATGATATTAAAATTGCCATTGATATCAATCGCCGCGATATGTTCTGGTCCGACCCGAGCGAATCTAAAGAGATAATTGAATCCCTAATTAAACGGGTTGATTTTTTAAAAATTTCCGATGATGAAGCGCAATGGTTGTTTGATACGATTGATGCCGGTGCGATTAAGTATCGTCTTGGTAATGTAGAAGGGGTATTAGTCACCGCTGGAGCCAAAGACTGTACCTATTGTCTCGGGGAAAATGAAGGGGTAATCCCCAGTTTTTCAGTGGATGTGGTGGATACAACGGGGGCCGGAGATGCCTTTGTTGCCGGGTTTATTCATCAGGTTTGTATGCATGGGGTCAAATATTTAGAAGACCCGAATCAGGCAAAAGAGGTGGTCCGATATGCGATGGCAGTGGGAGCATTGACGACGACCCGACCCGGTGCGATCGCCTCTCAACCTCTTCCGACGGAAGTCACGGCTTTTCTGGCGAGTCATTAAATCAAGTCTGGCAGCCTTAACGCTGTTTCTTTCAAGACAAAGCCCGCATCTGCGGGCTAATTTAAAATAGGGTAATTAGAGGAGATCTTCTTTAAAGATGGCTATAGAAATTGAACGGAAATTTTTAGTCAAAACTCAAGGATGGCGATCGCTGGCTGTGGGAACTCCTTATCGACAAGGTTATATTGCCAATAGTCAGGGTCGCACAGTACGGGTGCGCCAGGTGGGGAATCAAGGCTATCTCACCATTAAAGGCCCATCCCAGGGCAATTCTCGGCCCGAGTTTGAGTATCCGATTCCCCTAGAAGATGCTCAATTTATGTTAGAGCATCTCTGTACTCCCCCTTTAATTGAAAAACACCGCTATAAAATCAAATTGGGCGAGTTACTCTGGGAAGTGGATGAATTTTTTGGAGAGAATCAAGGCTTAATTGTGGCCGAAGTTGAACTCACCAATGAAAATCAAGGGGTAGAATTGCCGGAGTGGATTGGTCAAGAAGTCTCTGATGACCCGCGCTACTTTAATGTTAATTTGTCTACTTATCCCTATTCTCAGTGGAGTGAAGGCAAGTCGGTGTCATCAGAATAAGACAGGACTGCGATCGCCAAGGCGTCAGGAAACCGACCGATCCATCGGGTTCTTGCGCGCGATCGGCCTAAAATGTATTGAAAACAGCTTAAAAATCTGTCAATTCCTTGTAGACTAGGGAGTTAATCAGATGGCTTTTTCAGGGATAAAACATGGACGTTAAAGAACTCATCGATCGCTATGCCGCAGGAGACCGAACTTTTTCCGAAATCGACCTCAGCAAAGCTGACTTACAACAAGTTGACCTGAGTCAGTGTAACTTGAATGGAGCCAACTTAAGTGGATGCGATCTGCGCGGTGCAAATCTCAGGCAAGTCTCTTTAGCTGAAGCAAATTTGAGTTGGGCAAATTTAGAAGGTGCTCATCTGTTGGAAGCTTCTCTGAATGGGGCGAATTTAGAAGGGGCGAATCTGAATAAGGCCCTCCTGGATGGTGCTAATCTTTTTGGGGCTAATTTTACTCGCGCTGATTTACGCGGTGCGGATTTAAAAATGGCGGATTTAACGGAAGCAGACCTCAGTTTTGCCAACCTTGACGGGGCAAATTTATGGGGCGCATATTTAACCGGGACCAAGGTTAAATATGCGATCGGGCTGCAAACGGAGAATCCCCCAGTTGATGAGTCAAAATAGGGCGATCGCCTCGGCAAATCATCCCCCCTGCGATCGCCCCAATTTCACCCTAGAGACGCCCCATTTTTGCATCTTTCCCGGGCATTTTCCGGGACCGAACCCTTCTTAATGCGCTTAATAAGGCGGTTCCGGATACTCAAACTCATCCTCATACGCATAAGCATTGCTCTCTAACGTACTCGTGGGAGTTGCCGTTTCCACCTTCGGTGTCTCAACTTTGGGAATATCTTGACCAAAGTCTTTATATTCCTCAAAAGTCTCACAAATTAAAGCGGATTCTTCCGAATTTGACGGAATCATATAATCCGCTAAATTGCTGGCGGTTGGATGCTCATAATCACTGGTACTAGCCACCCATGCTGTATTACTACCCATTCCTTTTTCTACCGCCTCAAAGGTCGGACAAAAAATGCCATGAGCATGAAACAGCGAGCCTTTTGGAGTATAGGGTTGTCTGCGAAAATCTGCATAAGCCTGTTCCAACTCCGCCGTAAATCCCGTGACTGTTCCGGCTTGTCCATAGCGATAGGCCATGCCAAAACCGGCTCCAGACGAGCCACTCAAGGTTAAACGCAGAGGAGTTTGATGGAGTAATTTTTGGTCTTGTCCCACCAAGAAAATCAGATAGCGGGTGAAGGTTTTATATTTGGGGCGAGCGGCTTTAAATGCATCATAAAAATCCGACAACCGCCCGACAATATCGCCAGTCATCCGGTCTTTTAAGCAAATTGGACCCTGGCGCACAATCAGCATTCTGGGTGTTGTCGTCATCAGTAGGGTTTCGATCGCCCCCGTACTAAATTCATGTTCCACAGGTTGCCAATTTTCATCCGGTGTAAACCCCGATGCCTTGGCTTGATCGAGTTTAATCGCTAATCCATAAGGCTTGAGTCCATCCAGATGTAATCTGGGGTTAATCATCTGACACCAAGGCAATAATTTAGATGGGGGTGCCTTAAATTTTTCATCCTCGAAATCAAAGGTCGCAGAAGGGTTCATGGTGCTTGTCATATTAATTGCTTCTAATTCAGTTTACCGGGTCTCGTGATTGTGAAAGGGTTAAGGTCTATCTTAGGGTCAACTCGCTATAGTAGAATACGGCATGAGTCAATTGGGGTTCTTGAGCCGGATCGCACCGATCCGTTGAGCAGATCTAGCATTCATCGATTGCACCCTTGAACTCGATACTCTGAAAAATTTAAGATTTTCGCGATCGCCAACGTTCATGATCAATCCCTCTCCCACCTGGACCTGTAGCCACACCCTCACCGCCCATTCTGCCGCCATCCTTGACCTGGCTTTTAGTCCCGATGGACATACCTTAGCCAGTGCCTCTCTGGATACCACCATCGTCCTCTGGAACCCCCACACCGGCGATGAAGGTCAGACCCTCCTCGGTCATACGGACTTCGTGAACGCGATCGCCTTCCGCAGTGATGGTAAAGTGCTCGTCAGTGGGTCCCTCGACCAAACCCTGCGAATCTGGTCGGTTCGCACTGGGGAGGTCACCCGGGTCCTAGAAGGTCATCGCAAACCCATCGAATCTGTCGCTATTTCCCCCGATGGTCAAACCTTAGCCAGTGGCAGTTGGGATCGCACCATTAAACTCTGGGATGCGAACACGGGTCAGGCGTTGCAAACGCTCAGAGGTCATGAAAAACCCACGGTTACTGTGGCATTTAGTCCCGATGGCAGGGCTTTAGTCAGTGGCAGTTGGGACCGTACAATCAAACTCTGGAACGTGGCGATCGGGGAAAGTTATCGCACCATTCAGGCTCATTCTAATCCGATTGAATGTGTTAAATTTAGCCCCGATGGAGAAATGTTAGCCAGCAGCAGTCTCGATTCAACGGTGAAACTTTGGCATACCCAAACTGGGGAATTAATTCATACCTTAACCGGACATACGGATGGAATTCGCTCCCTGGCTTTTAGTCCCGATGGTCGCTATTTAGGCAGTGCCAGCAGTGATAAAACCATTAAGATTTGGGCGGTAGAAACTGGGGAAGAATTGGCAACCTTGCGGGACCATTCTAGCTATGTCTTTGCGATCGCATTCAGCCCCGATGGACGCACTTTAGCCACCGGCGGTGATGATAAAACCATTAAACTCTGGCGTCTTCACCCCGCCTCCTCGCCACCCTAACCCTCAGTTCATCGGGGCTTTATTCCCTCTCTTGCTGCCGCTTAATCTGCTGTTCTCCTTCCGCCTCCAAATATTCATAATTGGGATAGTCGGTAATCGGGGCCTGGGTTTGAGCCTTGATTCCCTCTTGGGTCAATAGGGTTTTCAATCCCCCCACAACTCCAGCAACTAACGCATTATAATTCCCCACAGACTGACTGAGATTTTGGGTGTTGCGGCTGTCCCAATATCCCCCTTCATCATAAACTGATTCTAAAATTCCCAGGTCCTGGGCAATATCTAACATTTGAATAACCAATCCGTGACATTTCAGAAAGTTTTTCATTCCTCCATATTCCGGATTGCTGGCATACTGGGTTTTGCAAAAATTCGACCAAGACCAATGGGTTAAATTTGTGGGTATAGTACGAATTTCTACTTTGGTCTCATCTATTTTCCCAGTTCTTTTTTCCTCAAGTTTTATTTTAAAATCCTCCCAACCCCAGGGTTTTATCTCATTCGGGTCTGCACCGGGTTCAGGTTTTCTGAGTTTAATTTCCGTCGTTTCCGGAAACAATGCCAGTCCAAAATTAGCAGATTCGCATCCCTTTCCCGGTAATACAGTAAAGGCAATCAACTGTACTGGATCTACAAAAAAGTAGGAGTTTTCGTATTCTATCCCCCGGGCTGCCTCTAATTGTAAAAACCGATGCAGTTCGTCCATTTTATTTCGCTGATCTCGGCAGGGTTCCGCGACTAATTCCACGACTTCACTCACCTTTTCAAAGGGTAAGTTAATCGCCGCTTTGTGCAAGGCGTGGATTTTTTCCCGGGCCAGTTCAATGGAGTTTGAGCCTAAATCAAAATCATAACTGATAGTTAGCCCCATAATGCTAAGTCCTGATTGATAAAAAGGTCAAGGGTCCTCAATCTGATTTGTTAATTGTAGGCGATCGCCCTCTATTTTGCCCAATCCCCGAGGACTTATCTCTGTTCCCTTTCCTCTGAGGTCATCTGACTCCTTCTCCCTTCTCCCACAGCACAATTGTCAGGGTATCTTAAATTTACCCTGACAAGACGGCGAGAGAGATTGTCGAGTCTATTTCCCCAACCTTAAGCGGATTTATCGAATCGCTTTAAGCTGTCGATTCACTTCCTCAATATCGAATACCTCGGGGTCAAAATCTTCCTTCACCCATTCTCGGGTTTCTGCATAGTCTGGATCTTCAGGATTTTTGAGGATTTCTAACACCTCGGCATACCCGCGAATGCCGCCACATTCTTCAGGAGGACAAGCGCGATCTCCTGCCACACACCGGGGATAATGTACCCCAGGCGTCGGTTCCAGAATTTTTTCCACAGTAATGTGATGCAACCAACTATCATCTAAGTTATATTCATAGATAAAGCTGGCATTTTCTTCCGGCACTAATTCATCTAGTCTCGCCCTGCGCTCAGTTTTCATTTCTAAGCCATATTCCGGGTGAGATTGACCGTAACAAGTTCCATCAATGGTGAATTGATGCAAATGGGTATTTCCCCATCCCATCACCACTTGCAAAATCCGCTGGAGTTTATACAGGGTAATGTGACTGCGAACCTGAATTTCGCGCCAAATCAGAGGTTCACTTTCTTTGATGGTGACTTTTAACTGATAAATTGACTCATGCTCGTTGGGTTTTGTCTGGTTCATGGCGATCCAACCGGGTTAACTTTTATTTAGGCATCGTTTGCGTGCTGTTAACCGATAATCATAAAGAGCCGTCGCTCTAAAACGTTAAAATAGCAACAAACACTTGTCCTCTAATATATTATCATGGTCATCCCATCAGACTTCATTCAAATTGTTAAGTTTTAAGAAATCAACCGACTGACCAAACAGGTTGAGAAATATTAGCAACTGGGCTGCGTGCCAAAACAACTCCCCATTAGTACCCACTCAGGGCCAGGAACCCAAAACCCGCAGGCTAAAGCCTGGGGCTACACGAACAAAGCCTGCCTTCGCAGGCTAAAGAGTACAATAGATTTTTAATACCAAAATCTGGTTGTAAACAGTCGGTTTTATGGATTAGCCTGCGAAGGCAGGCTTCGCCTGTGTAGCCCCAGGCTTTAGCCTGCGGGTTGTAACGAAGATATGCCTGGATCTGCGATCGCCTACCCGCACCCTCATGGAAACCCAACCCTCAACCCTCAACCGTCCCCATCTCGCCGTCACCCTCGGAGACCCTGCCGGAATTGGTCCGGAAGTCATCCTCAAAGCCCTAGCAGACCCCGAAATCGCCCAAAATTGTCAAATCACCCTCGTCGGCAGTCGGAAACTGCTGCAACAGTGCTATCAACAACTCAAATCACAAACCGCGATCGCCGATCCTGAACAGTTTCCCATCCTAGATATTGACCTTAACCAGGAGGCGATCGCCCTCGGGACCGGCAATGCTGCCAGTGGTGCCGCCAGTTTTGCTTATATGCAAGCGGCGATCGCCCGAACCCTTGCCGGAGACTTCCAGGCGATCGTCACCGGACCCATCGCCAAAACCGGCTGGAAAGCTGCGGGACATCCCTATCCCGGACAAACCGAACTCCTCGCCGAAAGCGCCCAAATCAAACGCTTCGGAATGCTATTCGTCGCCAAATCCCCCCACAGCCACTGGACCCTCCGCACCCTCCTCGCCACCACCCACATCCCCCTACGCCAAGTCCCCGACGCCCTCACCCCGGAACTTCTCACCTGGAAATTAGACCTCTTAATCGAATGCCTGCGCCAAGATTTCGGCATCCAAACCCCCCACATCGCCATCTCCGGACTCAACCCTCACAGTGGAGAAAACGGACAACTTGGAACCGAAGAAAAAGACTGGTTAATTCCCTGGATTAAACAACAACAAACCCTCCATCCTCAAGCCACAATTGATGGACCAATTCCCCCAGATACCCTCTGGGTAAAACCGGGCCAAGCTTGGTTTGGAACCGCTACAAATGCCCATGATGCATATCTCGCCCTCTACCACGATCAAGGCTTAATTCCCGTCAAATTAATGGCCTTCGATAAAGCCGTCAACACCACCATCGGCCTCCCCTTCATCCGCACCTCCCCCGACCACGGCACCGCCTTCGATATCGCCGGACAAGGCATCGCCGATTGCGCTAGTATGGAATCGGCGTTGCAGTTAGCCGCTGAGTTAGCAAGTCAGCGAGGAGCTGCGCGTCACTTGTAAACTATATCGAAGGAGTGATGTACATTTCTTATGGCACTAAACACCCTTTCAACCAAGCTAAAGAGCTTGGTCAGTAACTTTACGTGGATGAAAAAATAATGGCCCCTAAAAGAGACAAAAAGCAAATTGACGATATTGGCAGGAAATTTAGGATGAAC
Source organism: Laspinema palackyanum D2c (assembly GCF_025370875.1). Lineage (NCBI taxonomy): Bacteria > Bacillati > Cyanobacteriota > Cyanophyceae > Oscillatoriales > Laspinemataceae > Laspinema > Laspinema palackyanum. Next base: position 365,340 of record NZ_JAMXFD010000001.1, on the reverse strand, counting down.
AGAGACGAGAGAAAAGACTTTGGAGACTTTATTGAGGCTGAAAAAAAGGCCGGATGTGGAGGCAGCAAGGATCGCGGGGATTTTACCTGGGAAGAATTGATAGAAAAAGCTCGTGAGTTCTTTGGGGAACCCAGCTAGCCTGATAAGCTCCTAATCATTAAAAAAGAAAAATTAAACCAAAAATCCCTCAAATCTCAAACAAATACCCAAAAACTGTTATTGATAAGAAACCTTATGTGTCGTAAATTATTAGGAGAAAATTGCTGATGAAGTATTTTTTTAATTCTACTTGAGGTTAAAACCTTTACCTTCACAAAATAGTACGGATGGGGTAAATCTCAAAAATTACCCCATTCTTAAACAGATGAAAACAGTATTCCGTCATTTGAAGCATCAACAATATTATAATAGTAAGTTGTTGAGTAAGACTATTTTATCAAAATACAAAGTTATTTCATCAAATTGACTGAAAGAGGAAAGTATGACAGTAGATACAATTCAAAAAATCACGGTAGATGCAGACCTTAGTGAACTGAAACCGATTATTCGTAGCATTATTGGTCAAACCTGTTGGGCAGCGCGTTTAAGCTATGGGGATGAACTAACCCTGGATATCGGAGGGAAAATTCCTTATAAGCAGAAAGTAATGGCGGGTAAATACAAAGGAGAATGGATATTAGGGACAAGGGGTTCTGAGTGGAGTCTGGAATCCGCTAGTGGTATCATTACCAGTACAGCAGAACCCGCAGAAGTGTTTAAGGAGAAAGTGAAGGTTATTGAAGGCACGACTATCACGGATGTTGAAACGAACTATCCTGATTTAGTGCTGATTGTGGGATTCACTAATGGCTATCAGTTGAAAGTGTTTCCCGACTTAGAGGATGATTTTGACTTGTCCTATTGGGAGTTATTTACCCCTAATAATCGGCTGGTGACACTGGAACCTGGAGGAATCTGGACTAACCGGCGATCGGATGTCCCGATGACTTGAAAAAGTTCTTCCTAATTCCAAGACATCAATCAACCGGGTTTCTTTCGACAATCTTGGTGATGTAGCAAAAGTTATGCACCAAACCCGGTTTCTGGGTGGGTTGCCAAGGGTACAATAAAACAGCAGATAGCCTGTTGTAGTCGCAACTTCCACTTTGCCCACCCTTAATACCCCTTGCCTTCCTTATGGTGCTTCAGATTATTAAAGAACATAAGCTACTCTTAGGAGTAACCGCCTTCCTCTCCATCGGGTCCGTGGTAGCCGGTGGCGCAACGGCAATCCCCCTGTTAGCAGAGTTTGCTTCACCCCTACTCAATAGCATGGCGGCTACCAAATTACTCGATTTGGCTAAAAAACTGCGGGATAGTTCCCAAGTTTTAACCAATGAAGATTTACCCAAAGCGGCAGGAAGGGCGATCGCCTTGGGAATTCTCCATATCTCCCAAGAAGACAAATATCGCGATATTGCCCCGGTATTAAAGAGTTTAGCCCAGGAAACGGAACAATACTGGCTCCAAATTGAGCGCGATCGCCAGAGTCCCGGGGACTATCTCCCCATTCGAGAACCCCAGTTGCGCTATGTTTTCGCCGCTAATGCTGCTGAAACGGCGATCGCCACTCTGGATTTAGAGAGTTGGCAAAAGCTGATTACCTGGTTGATGGAACAACACCAACCCCATTTACCGGCAGAGGTTAGCGAATACCAAGATGCGATCGATGCCATTAGTCAACATCTCCATCAACGGTTTTCCCATAACCTGCGGGAAGTCTTGAAACAAGATGCCCGGGAAGGGGGACCGGCGTTTAGTGGGATGGTGTTGGATTTACTCCGGGATAATCTCGCCCAAACCCACCAACAGGCGCTCAAACAACAAGATATCATCCAGATTTTAACCCACTTAGAGACCGGCATCCGAGACGAACTGGGCCAACTGCGGGGAACTTTACAGCAGTATTTTGACCTCACCAAACCCCGCTTACCGATTCCTCAAGAATGTGAAACCCTGATTGCTGAGAAAATCCAAGATTTTGTCGGGCGCAAATATGTATTTGCCGCGATTCGGGACTTTTTGCACAAGAACCCCAAGGGCTATTTTATCCTGGAAGCTGACCCAGGAGTAGGGAAAAGTGCCATTCTCGCCAAATTAGTCGAGGTATGGCAAGGGCGCTGTCTCACTCATTTTAATATTCAAGCCCAAGGGATAATTAAGCCGCAACAATTCCTAGAAAATATTTGCAGACAACTGATTGAGGGCTATCACCTGGATTATCCTCAGTTGCCAGAAAAGACCACAGAAGATGGCAATGTGTTAGCCCGATTGTTGGGGGAAGCGAGTAAAACCTTACCCCCAGGACAAAAATTAATTGTGGTGGTGGATGCCTTAGATGAGGTGGATGCCTCCAGCCAAACCCCGGGCAGTAATCTCCTCTATTTACCCGATACCCTACCGGATCAGGTCTATTTTATCCTCTCCAAACGCCCGAAACAACTAACCCTGCCCCTGTGTGACTATGAAACCACCTTTGATTTAATGCAGTATCCCGCAGAAAGTGCGCGGGATGCCCGTCACTACGCCGAGAAACGCTGGCAGCAGAGTCCCCAGATTCAGGACTGGGTGACATCGCGCCACTCCACCCCAGAGCAGTTTTTTACGGAACTGGTGGCGAAAAGTGAAAATAATTTTATGTATTTGCGCTATGTCTTGAATGACATTGACAAGGGACTGTATGAGAGTGAAACCCTGGACAGTTTGCCCTTCGGGTTGAAACGGTATTATCAAAAACATTGGCGATTGATGGGGATGAATACCGACCCGTTACCGATTGATAAAATTCGCATCATTTATGTTCTCTCAGAATCTCCAGAACCTGTTTCCCGCCCGTTATTAGCGGAGTTGGCGGGCCTCTCAAAATCTCGCGTGCGTTCAGTTTTGGAAGAATGGGAGCAGTTTTTGCGCTTTCAAACGATTGAGAGAGAAAAGTGCTACAGCGTTTATCATGCGTCGTTCAGCGACTTTCTCAATGAGCAAGCGGAAGATTCAGGGATTGATTTAGAAGATATTAACCGGCGCATGGGTGACAATCTAGCCGATGGTGCGCCCCTATGACGACAAAATTAGGAGCTTGGATTCAGCAACAGTCCTCTCAAAAACGGCTGTATATACTACGCAACCAAATCCGTCTATGGGCAAAGGGAAAACAGGTGCAGCGGATGAAAGCCTGGTTAACGGATTGGGGCTTTTTGGAACAGAAGTTAGGCGCAGTGGGAATCACGGCCCTGATTGATGATTATGATTTACTCTTGCCGTTGCTGCCAGCAGAGGAGCAACCGGGGTTAAAACGGATTCAAGGGGCGCTACGGCTGTCGGCTCATGTGCTGGCAGAGGATAATAGCCAGTTAGCAGGGCAGTTGTTGGGGCGGTTGTTGTCATTTTCTGACCCAGAGATTCTAACCCTCCTGCAACAAGCGAAACAATGGCGAGGAAAACCCTGGTTTCGACCCCTGACGGCTCATCTCACTCCCCCAGGAGGACCCCTGCTTCGCACCTTCTCCGGGCATAGTGACGGGGTAAATGCAGTGGCCATCACACCTGACGGTAAACAAGCAGTTTCCGCATCCAATGATAAAACCCTGAAACTGTGGGATTTGGCCACCGGGTCGGAACTAGCGACCCTCATAGGGCATAGTAACGATGTAAATGCAGTCGCCATCACACCTTCGGGCAAACAAGCGGTTTCCGCATCCAGAGATTACACCCTGAAACTGTGGGATTTGGCCACCGGGTTGGAACTGGCCACCTTCACTGGGCATAGTGGGTCGGTAAATGCAGTCGCCATCACACCTTCAGGCAAACAAGCAGTTTCCGCATCCAATGATAACACCCTGAAACTGTGGGATTTGGCCACCGGGTCGGAACTAGCCACCCTCACCGGGCATAGTGACTCGGTAATGGCAGTTGCAATCACCCCCAACGGTAAACAAGCAGTTTCCGCATCCAATGATAACACCCTGAAACTGTGGGATTTGGCCACCGGGTCGGAACTGGCCACCCTCACCGGGCATCGTTCCACGGTAAACGCAGTCGCCATTACCCCAGACGGCAAACAAGCGGTTTCTGCATCCAATGATGACACCCTCAAACTGTGGGATGTGGCCACCGGGTCGGAACTGGCCACCCTCACTGGCCATAGTGGGCCGGTAAATGCAGTCGCCATCACACCTTCGGGTAACCAAGCGGTTTCCGCATCCTGGGATGAAACCTTGAAACTGTGGGATTTGACCACCGGGTCGGAACTGGCCACCCTCACGGGGCATAGTAGCTGGGTATATGCAGTCGCCATCACACCTTGGGGGAAACAAGCGGTTTCCGCATCTAGGGATAAAACCCTGAAACTGTGGGATTTGGCCACCG
>NZ_JAMXFD010000001.1:19284-38081 GCF_025370875.1 Laspinema palackyanum D2c | reverse complement strand
TGCATTGAGTTCAGGCAAAAACCCGGTTTCTTGTCCCTAGTCCGAAGGATCGGTTTTTTCCATTACTCGTTGTGCGGTTCGCAAGATTTGTCCGGCTAAAATGGCGGCACCATAGCCATTATCGATATTAACGACTCCCACACCTGCGGCACAAGAATTGAGCATGGTTAACAAGGGCGCTAATCCATTGAAACTGGCTCCATAGCCGATACTGGTGGGAACGGCGATGGTGGGTGCATTGGCTAAACCGGCGACGACGCTGGGTAATGCGCCTTCCATCCCGGCGACGACGATGAGGACATCCGCCTCAGCGATCGCCCGCCAACTGGCGAGTAAGCGATGAATTCCGGCCACTCCGACATCCCAATATCGTTTGACTTCAAACCCAGAGAGTTCAGCAACGATCGCCGCTTCTTCCGCGACGGGGAGGTCCGCAGTACCGGCGCAAAGGATGCCAATTTTGCCCGGATATTTTGCAGTTGCAGAGGCGATCGCCGTCGAACAGATTCGCGCCGTGGGATAATAATACAACCCATGTACCCGGTCCTCAATCTCGGCAAACACCTCGGGAGCAATCCGGGTTGCCATCACCACCGGATGATGCTCCCGCATGGAAAGTATAATATCAGCGATTTGTTCCGGGGTTTTTCCTGGACCCCAGATGGTTTCTGGAAAGCCGGTTCGCAACGCCCGATGGCGATCGATTCGGGCAAAATCCCCCACCGGCTCAAATCCGAGATATTTTAACTCTTCTACAGCAGTGGATGGACTCATTTTACCGGCTGCCACGGCTTCTAATAAAGATTGGAGCGTTTCGGGATTCATGGGTGGGTGTTAATCGTGCGGTGCGATTGAGTTGAGGGTTTTTGCCCTGAGAACTGCCATTTTACCAGACAACTATTCCTCCAGTTGCAATTCATAAATATTCCAAAATGCTCCCCCTAGGCTAGAATATTCCACCCCTTTAACGCGATTCCGAACGGCGGTCATTGACAGTTGATTGACTAACTGAATCACGGGTAAATATTCTTGGGTAATCCGTTGGGTTTCGACATAGAGTTCTTTCCGTTTTGCTTCATCAATTTCCTGGGAGGCTTGAATATAAAGATCCCCCAGGCGTCGTTCCCAATCCGAAATTTCTCGCCCGACTAACGGGGTTTGTCCGACTTGGCGAGGTTGATTGAACATATGCAGTCGCCCTTCCGGTAACCATAAATTAGAGGACCAATGGGGTTCGGTTCCGCCGCCAAATCCAATGATCAGGGCTTCCCAATCTAGGGAATCGGATAATTTGGTAATCACCGCATTCCAAGCGAGGGGTTGGAAATCAACTTGGATGCCGATTTGACTCAGGTTTTGCTTGATTTGCGCACCCATTGCTTCGCGAATTTTATTACCGGCATTGGTAATTAAGGTAAAGCGCACCCGATTCCCTTCGGAATCTAAAAGTTGGCCTTGGTTGTTATAAGTAAATCCATCTTCTTGTAACAGTTCTCGGGCTTTTTCTACGTTGTAGTCGTAAACTTTTAAGCCTTCTTCTGGGGTGAGATAGTACGGACTTTGGACCGAGATATGAGAGTTGATAGGTCTTCCTAGCCCTTGGAAGGTATTCTCAATCATGGTTTCCCGGTCCGTTGCATAGGCGATCGCCTGTCGGAATTTCAGGGAATTAAACCAGCGCGACTTAATCGGGTCCACCACGGGACGATTGCTATCCTCCAACCGACCTTTATTCAAATTAAAGGTCATAAAGGTAATTCCCGGAGCCGGTTCTAATTCATATAAAATTTTAAAGTTATTTCGTTCCTCTTGCTTTTTCAGTAAAGAAAAATCTTCCGGCCTGACGGAAATACTATCCAAAATTCCCGATAAAAATTGGACGACTCCGGTATCTTGAGATTCGACAACTTCCCAAGAAATTCGCTCAATATAAGGCTGAGGATTGCGCCAGTAGTAGGGGTTTTTTTCAAAGAAAACTCGTTCGCTGGGTCGGTAACTGGCGAGTTTGTAAGGACCATTGACAATAATTTCCTCTGGGGGAGTATTAATGCCCCAGGTGGAGAGAAAGACGGGATTTCCTTCGCGATCTAAGGTTTCCACGGATTTTTGCAGTGCATGAGCGGGCAAAATGGGCAATCCTGCGGCTCTTAAAAAGGGGGCAAAGGGTTCGACTACAGTAAATTCTACCCGGCGATTGTCCAGTTTTCGGACAGTGGGAAAGGCGCGACTTTCGCCAATCCGCAGCACATCAGAGGTACTGCTGGGAATTTTGTCATTAAAGTAAATGTCGTTATAGGTAAAAACAACATCATCAACGGTCAAAGGTTGACCATTAGACCATTGCAAATTTTCTCTTAAAGTAAAGATAATTCGCAATCCATTGGGGGAAATTTCCCAGGATTCGGCCAGGATAGGTTCGACTTCTCCGGTGAACGGATTTTCAGCGACTAACCCTTCGTAAGTATAGCCAAAAATATTAGGAGATTCTTCACTCAGGGCAGAGTTAAAGGTTTTGGGGTCGCTGAGAATACTCAAGACTAAGGGAGTTTGGGAGGCGGAGGTTTTAAATTGGGCGGGATTGCAGGAAGATAAAGAAAGGCCGACCAAAACGGTGAGGGCGATCGCCACTCCCTGTTTCCAATATTTTTTAATCATAATTGAGACGCTCTCCTCCAAGGTGTTGTAGGAATTTGGGTTGATGTTTTATTGTAGCGATTGGTTTAGGGTTGAGTGACTAATAAGGTGACGGCATAGGCGGCGATACCTTCTTCTCGTCCGACGGGTCCTAGTTTTTCATTGGTGGTGGCCTTAATTCCAATGCGATCGCCTTCAATATTCAAGACTTGAGCAAGGCGATCGCGCATGGCGGAAATATGGGGTTTCAATTTGGGTCGTTCTGCCACGACGACGGAATCAATATTCCCCACTTCCCATCCCCGTTCTCGAATCAGTTGATGAACTTGCTCTAATAATTTTAAACTATCTGCACCCGCCCATTGGGGGTCACTGGGGGGAAAGTACAGTCCAATATCCCCTAAACTCAAGGCCCCAAGCATGGCATCCATAATCGCATGAGTCAGCACATCCGCATCGCTATGACCCAATAATCCCAACTCATGGGGAATCCGGACGCCCCCGAGAATTAACGGGCGATCGCTCACGAGTTGGTGGATGTCATAACCGTTGCCAATCCGAATGTTCATCTGCTAGTTGTCTGGTATTAGGATCAATTCACTTTACCAGATTTCTCCCCCAGTTTCTAGCCCCCAAGTGAGAAACCGGCTGTCTGCCCCAAATTCTGCCACCTCACCCCAAATCATCGCCAGAACCCCGGTTTCTAGCCCCAAAAACTTACCCTCAAGTGAGGGGCATAATTTCTGCATCCAGAACTTCTCACCCTCTGTATTGAGTCACAAAATAACTGGAATGCAATCTTCTCATTATATTTATATATAGTGAATCAAATTACGGTTTTGATTGACGCCGTTGACGAGCTTTCATCTGAGTCAACCCCAAATCACTGCGAAGGTGATCCAGGTCCAAGTCCACCGGATCCAGTGGGGCGGGTTTGACCTGGTAGGGGGGACGAGGAGTCTTCCTCCGTGATTTTCGTCGTTGCTGCGCCCAGGATTCATAGCGATACAGACCCGTGGCGATCGCAAACCAGACGATTGCCATTCCAAACGAGAGACTCGGACTCACACCCTGCGCAGTATGACGCCCGAACAACCCAGCTAACTCGGGAGTGAACGAGTCATCCAAAACCGCCGCTAGTATAGAAAAGACCAAAACCAGGGTTCCTCCGGTGATTAGGATGGAGAGGAGGAGAGCGACGAAGAGAGAGACAAATAGCACAATTAATCCATTGACACCTTCCCGCCAACTTTGCCAGCGCAACTTCACCCAAGGAATGGGTTGACCCTGCGATCGGCAACGCATCCATTCCAGCAGGCGGTAAGGATAGGCGATTCCCAAAAACAGAACCACGGGAAAAAACAAGGGAAAAGGCTGGCATAACCGCCCAGATACCACAGCCACTCCAGCCAGAAAAGCAGTTTTCAAACCCGAACTTAGCCAAATCATGGTGTTTAATTACGTTGCTGGGATTGAGTAGATGGGAGAGAATTATTTTATCAGCATAAGGGGATTGCAAAAAACAAATCATCCAAACGTTCGTAGTAACCCCTTCAGGGGTTTCCTTGAATAAAATGACTCCTGAACGAGTCACTACAAACATTTTGGCGGTTTTATTTTTTGGAGTTCCCTAAGTCACTGCAATGGCTGTCAACTTCTGATGAAATTTATAGAAAGCCTTAGTTTAGCCAAAAAATTTTTTTTAATCTAAATTAACCAGGTTTAATTTGTTTCTCTGCTCTTTCATTTCAACGATGATTTGCAGTTTTTGCATGAATTCATCAGTTAATTGTGAAAATGCTTTTGCACCAATGGAGGTGGGATGAGTTAGAAAAACGGGGAGGAAACTATCCACCGCTTTAGAGACATTGACATCCATTGGGATTCTAGTTTTAAAAATTTTGGTCTCTCCAAAATCATCATGGACTCGGCGCATGACTTGTCGGTAGTATCTACCTGTGAGTACATTCCCCGACATACTAAACACAATTCCCACCATGTCTAAGTCCAGGGAATTTTCGTTTTTATAAACTTCTCTGAGTTGGTTAATGCGTCTTTCTAATAACTGAATTCCAATCAAAGATAGCGGTTCGGGTTTAGCTGGGAGAAGATAATAGTCGCTGGCAACTAAGGCGCTGCGCGTCAATAAATTGTAACCGGGGGCGCAGTCTAGGATGATGAAATCATAATCTTTCATCACAGGTTCCAAAATTCCCCGGACTAAAATTTGCTCTAATTTAGTCCAGACTTCTTCAAAGTTATCTTTGCCCAGGCGCAAAGCCTTTTTATGCAATACTTCCGAGACCATAAAATCATCATAAATTTCTAAATCTCCGGGGAGTAAATCTAATCCTTTAACGGTTCCAATATAGGGTTTAATAATATCTTGGATGGGTAATGATTTTTGGTCAATGGGTTGAATAAAATCATTGACTAAATGCTTTAAGGTGCGTTTTTCTTTCCGCAGTTTAGAAAAGTCATGAGGAGAAACTAAACTGAGGGTGGCGCTAATTTGAGTATCCAGGTCCACGACTAACACTCGTTTGTGATAGTCTTTGGCTAAACAGGCGGCTAGGTTAACAGTTAGGGTTGTTTTTCCGACGCCCCCCTTCATATTGATGGTTGAGATAATATATGCCATGCCGTGAGTTCTCCTGAGTTTGATGCACGCTAGGACTAATCAGCCCCCCTCGGTTATCCCCGTTATTATAGGGGGTGATGGGTCTAATCCCGTGGGGGTTTTACCCCCTCCTGGATTTTTTTTCCGCAAGGCACCACCGATGGCACTGGGGTCCGGAATTTGAGAGCAATCTCCAATATCAAGCGGAGCTCCCCGGATTCCTTAAAAAATTCTCAAAAGGATAACATATCCAATTTTAATTAAACTTTCAGGGCTGGCGATCGCCCCTTCACTCTAAACCAATCCGTTGAGGCTCCCCTTCTGACAAATAGTTAATCCTTAACTTGCAATGTTGGGGAGAAGTTTCTACGGCCCAAAATCAAAGCCGCCCCAAAATAGGGCGGAACAGAATCATCGGTTATCCCGCCTGACGAGATACCGGGTTGATCCTCTCCTCCCCCGTCGTCTTGTAGCGCAGGAGCCTAGACTGCTGCTTAATCCGTCCGGACATACTGGCGTGCTGTAGGGTCATAAAGGCATTCAAGTCTTCTAAATCATACTTGGCACTCAGCAGATCTCTAAGCTGGTCCTCAGCTTCGACGGTCAGATAACCCATTGCCAATGCTTGTTGCACGATGTCCCGGATGCGAATCATAGTCAGGTCCCTTCTTCTTTTCTTTGATGAATTTAGTATCGCCTTTTGCTCAAAGCTTCTCAGTGACGAGCATTTCCTGATTTCTGTGATGTTTCCTACCCTCAATAGTGAGGCGTTTTCCCGTTTTCAGGTGACGAAACCAAACGGGTGAAGTGATGGCGATCGCAACCTCATTGTTTGTCACCCTCCGATAGACCCTGATTTCTTCCTCCCTCGGAAAGAGATTTGCTGGGGTCTAGGACCCTCACGGGGACGAGGCGATCGCCCCCGCCTGCCTCTGGTTTCATCTCCAGAATCCACCCAAAAATCAAGGGTTTATAGGCGATCGCACCCTCCCAGTAGAACACCCTAAACCCGTAAAAAAGCAGACGAGTTGTCCCCAGTTCTGCTACAATCAAATTAGCCTTGGGGCTGTGGCTCAGTTGGATAGAGCAAGCGCCTCCTGAAGCATCGGGCACCTTGGAGGAAACTCCAGGAGTGAATGTGGTCAAATTCAAGAAAGCCTAAGTCTGAATTCAGCTTTCCAATCAAAGCCAATGGACAGATAAGGTAATCTTGAGCCAAGCCTTTGAATGGCTAAACAACCGCAGGCATCGGAAAGAATTGACATTTGATCCGGTCCCTATAAAGTTATAGCTGTCAAAGGAAGGTGCAGAGACTGGTTTGAGAGAGCCATTAGAGATGGACTTTAATGTCGCATCCAAAGTAGAACAACGAGGCGTTTTAGTGGGGATGTTATTGGGTCAGGGAAAAAGAAATCAAAACAATTTCTATATTTCCCATCGAGCAACCCAAGAGAATTACGTTTTGTTTAAAAAACAACTTCTCGAACAGATCACCCAACAGCCGGTTAGCATCCGACCTCGAACCACCAACCGGGGAGAGCAACTCCTCTGTTTAGAACCGAAGTTAATTCCCTTAACTCGGGTCTTGGTGAAGAAACTCTATTGCGGCGGGATTAAAACCGTCACGGCTAAGTTTCTGAACCTCTTAACCCCTGCGGGAATCGCCTTATGGTTTTTAGACCGAGGGTCCAAGTCCTTTAAAAAAAGGAATGGAAAAATTCATGCCCTAGAACTATATCTAAACACCAACCTCTCCGAATGGGAAAATAAAATCATTATTGATTATTTTTCGGAAATTTGGGGATTTAAGTGGGGCCTGAGTAAAACGGCGGATGCTTATCGATTGAGAATGGGAACTCAAGAGGGAAAACGATTTCTCGGTTTCATTACTCCTTACGTCCCGGACAGTCTACGCTATAAAGTACAACCCTCCTCAAACGTAACGGCCACCACCTACGGACCTCAAGTCTAAGGTGAAGGAATAGTCCAGAGAGTGAAGAAACTCACACAAATCTGAAGCGCTAGGTCGCCGGTTCAAATCCGGCCAGTCCCGTTCTCTGTTAGTCTATAGTACGAAAACTTGCACCCGGTTCGTGGATCATGAACTCGGGTGGCTCGTTCGGTGACTACTCAATCAATAGTTGGTAACTTGAGATATGTTGTTGAAGATCTGTCTGAAAGGAAGACTTCACGGGAGTGCAAAAACGAAGCAGTCCCCAGGCAGATCTTTGGTATGGCTGCTTTTGGGATTGTCCCTGATGGGCGCGATCGCCTACAAACAAATCAGAAACTATATTGATACCCCCCAAGCCCTGTTAGTCTTGGGGGGGGCTTTAGAGCGAGAAGAATTTGCCGCAGAATTTGCCCGAAACCATCCCCATTTACAAATCTGGGTCTCTGGAGGCAGCAATCAAGAATATGCGGAATGGGTCTTTTCCAAAGCGGGAATAGACCTGGAACGGGTCCATTTAGACTATCAAGCCCAGGATACCGTTACCAATTTTACCACCCTCGTGGATCAGTTAAAGTCCGAGGGGATCGAGAGTGTTTATTTGATTACCTCCGATGATCATATGCGCCGAGCTCAAGTGATTGGGGAGATTGTGTTAGGGAGTCGGGGGATTAGCTTCAAGCCCCTCCCCGTCCCCTCGGGGCGATCGCCGGAACCCATCGAAAAAGCCATCCGCGATGGGGCCAGAGCCATTTTGTGGCTCACCACCGGACACACAGGGGCCAGTTTTGCCCCAGCCTACGGGGAGGAGGATTAGGGGAGATGGGGGAGATGGGGAGGATGGGGGAGAGGGGGAGATTGTTTGTAGTAACGACTTCAGTCGTTCTCTTCGTTCGTAGTAACGACTTTAGTCGTTTCCTCGTTACTTGGCTTCAGCCAAGTAACGCACCCCTCTGCGGCTCCTCCAGTTCTCTTAATTCGCTCATCGTGTCTGTCACAGCTTCAGCGAGGGAACGACTGAAGTCGTTACTACGAACTAAGAAAACGACTAAAGTCGTTACTACGAACGAAGAGAACGACTGAAGTCGTGATGTTGAACATCCTCCCCATCTCCCCCATCTCCCCCATCCTCCCCATCTCCCCCATATCCCCTCACCGGCCTAAATCATGTAACCCATGAATTACCTCTACACAGTGCTGGGTTATTGCCTCCAACTCTTCTCGCTTTGTGGAAGCTGGGGCGGGGATCGCCTCGCCGATGCGGATAGTCACCGGAACGGGTTTGGGAACGAGATGCCCTTTTTTGACGATCGCCTGAGTTCCCCACAGACTCACCGGCAAGATAGGTACTTTGGCCTTAGCGGCAATCAGGGCCGCACCGAGTTTGGGGTTGTGAATGCGACCATCAGGACTGCGAGTGCCGTCTAAAAATAGCCCTGTTGCCCAACCTGCTTCTAGGGAAGATAATGCCGATCGCATTGCCGCGCGATCGCTCTCTCCTCGACGGACTGGATAGGCCCCATACAAAGAAATCGCCTGTTTTAAACCCGGCACCTCAAATAACTCTTCCTTTGCCATAAAAGCAACCGGACGGTTCATACAGTTAGCCAGAATCGGCGGGTCGTAGTCACTGGCATGATTGCTCACCACCACTAGAGGGCCGGACAGGGGCACATTTTGAGCGCCATAAATCCGCCCCCGGAAGTAGGTATGTAGCAGGGGACTCACCACAGACCACTTAAACAAGTTATACAGAATTAAGCTGGCAACAGGTTCGCGGGTTTTTTCCACAAGAAATGAGCAATCAACAATGAAGAATTCAGAGGAAAACAGACGCGGAATATTACTGCGTCTGTTTTGGGTAAAATTATGCGGGTAAGTCAGCCATTGTGCTGACATTCGCGACGACTAAATCGGAACAAGCGCGTTTGATTAAATTAGCCAGGACCTTGCCCGGTCCAATTTCTATCACGTTTTCGATGCCTTCTTGCGGGAGTTGTAACATGATTTCCCGCCAGCGCACTGAGCCCGTCATCTGCCGAGAGAGGCGCTGTTTTAATAACTCAGCTTTGGTTTCCGGGGTGGGGTCGGTATTGGACAGAACCGGAACTAGGGCATCGGTAAAGGGAACCGCATCGAGAGCTTTTTGGAACTGAGCTTGTGCGGGTTCCATGAAGGGGGAGTGATAGGCCCCGGCCACATTTAATTTAACCGCCCGTTTGACTTTGATAGCTGCAATCACGGACTCTACCGCCTCGGGAGTTCCAGAAATGACCACCTGTCCATCGCTGTTGTCATTGGCGAGGACGACATCGGGAGTCGCACTAATTTGAGCATCAAGCTGTTCCCGGTTGAAACCTATCAGGGCAGTCATTTGACCCCCGGCGACGGTATTCATTAATTCAGCGCGATATTTGACCAGTTGTAATCCAGTTTCAAAGTCAAAGACACCGGCGGCATAGAGGGCGACATATTCGCCTAAACTATGACCAGCAACGAGGTCGGGTTGTTGATGGCGATCGCGCATTAAGTCAACCAGAATGCTCTCGACAACATAGAGACTCGGTTGAGTGTACAGACTGCTGCTGAGTTTATCTTCGGCGTTGGTGCAAATGTCCAAAACGGACCAGCCGAGAATCGCTTCAGCAGCGGCATATTTTTCTTGAGCAATGGGTAGGTTTGCTAAATCTACACCCATGCCTAGGGCTTGGGAACCTTGTCCGGGAAACACCCATGCTGTTTTGGTCATTTGTCAATTGGTCGTGCGTGATGGTTCAAAAAAGAGAGGGTAAAGAACTAGGTTCATCCCCCATTTTGTTTTTAAAAGTCTGTTTGCTCCTAACTCGCTCTGATCCCCGCCCAGGAGAGCCTCCAGCCTTTGCGAATGGAACGCGACCCTGGGTGCGGGGGGTAGAACGCTATCAGTTAGCCCCATTCAAAAATGGCAGAACCCCAAGTCAGTCCTGCACCAAAACCGGCAGCGGCAATGACATCACCGGGTTTAATTTTGCCTTCGCGGACGGCTTCATCCAAGGCGATCGGGATAGAAGCGGCGGAGGTGTTGCCATAGTTGGCGAGATTGCCCAGGACTTTATGAGTGGGAATGTTGAGTCGGACGGCGACGGCATCGAGAATGCGCTGATTGGCTTGATGGAGCAACAGCCAGTCCACGCGATCGACCTCGATATCGGCGCGATATAAAGCTTTTTCAATCACTTCCGGCACTCGTTTGACGGCGAAGCGGTAGACTTCTTTGCCGTTCATTTGGATGAACTGATAAGTACCTTGGCCGACGGACAGGGTAGGAGTGAGGGCTTTTTCCTGGGGTTGGAAAGCCAGAGTTAGACAGTCATTTTGACTGCCATCACTGCACAACTCAAAACCGAGGAGGCGATCGCGAGTGGTATTGGCCTGCATGACCACAGCCCCCGCGCCATCGCCAAAGAGAATACAGGTACGGCGATCGCCCCAATCCACCCAGCGCGAAAGCACATCTGCCCCAATAACGAGGACATTTTTGTAGACCCCCGTGCGGATAAATTGGGCAGCGGTGACGAAACCAAACAGAAACCCAGAACAGGCAGCGGTGAGGTCAAAGGCAACTGCCCGAGATGCACCTAGATTGGCCTGAATTTTGGAAGCACTCCCAAACAGGTCATCTGCCGTGGAAGTCGCCAGAACAATCAAATCCAGGTCTATGGGTTGGATCCCCGACATGGCGATCGCATTGAATGCCGCCTGAGTCGCCAATTCCGTGAGGGATTCTGTCACAGAAGCCACCCGTCGGGACTGAATTCCCGTGCGAGACTCAATCCATTCATCGGAAGTCTCCACCATCTGACAAAGCGCTTGATTGTCTAGGACGTTCGCGGGAGTCGCTGAACCGCTTCCTGTAATTGCAATGCCTACCCCTATTTCTTTCAAACTGATTCTCCCTCGGTCGGTTCTTGAGTCATACGCGGTTGTTTAGAGTATCCAAAGGCGCGATCGCAGCCGGATCGGTGCCCTCAACTTTCAGCCGTCAACTTTCAGCCGTCGGTTCGGGTACTGCCGTGAGTTGTTTTTGTAATTCAAACTGGGACTGCATTCGATCGAGCACATTGTGATCGATCGCATCTTTTGCCAAGCGAATCGCATTATAAACTGTGGGGCCTTGGGAACTGCCATGAGTAATAATGCAAATTCCGGCTACTCCCAATAATAAGCCGCCTCCCCGTTCAACGTGATCGACCCGTTGCTTAAACCGTTTCAGACTCGGTTTTAACAGGGTAACCCCCATTTTCCCCATGATTCCCTGGGTCAATTCTTCTTTGAGAATATTCAGAACAATTTCCCCAAGCCCTTCAGCGAACTTCAAGACGACATTGCCAGCGAAGCCATCACAGACGATCACATCAAAGTTACCCGACAGAATGTCGCGACCCTCCGCATTCCCAAAAAAGGGAACCAATGGATTGTCAACCAACATCTGATGGGTGCGAACGGCCTGATCATTGCCCTTCGAGGGTTCTTCCCCGATATTGAGCAGCCCCACCTTGGGTTCATCTACCCCCAAAACGTATTGGCTGTAAATCGTTCCCATCACCGCAAACTGTTCTAGGAACTTGGGACGACAGTCCACATTCGCCCCCACATCCAAAATCAGAACGGATTTATTGGGAACAATAGTCGGAAAAATGGCACCAATAGCTGGCCGGTCAATTCCAGGCAGCCGCCCCAAATGTAAGAGGGCTGCTGCCATTGCCGCACCGGAGTGCCCTGCTGAAACAATGGCTTGAGCTTGGTTCTTTTTGACCAATTCCATAGCCACTCGAATGGAAGCGTTGCGCTTCCGTTTTAAAGCGCTTAAAGGCTCCTCGTGCATTTCCACTACTTCCTCAGCCGGAATAATTTCCACCTGATTCAGATTAGGGAAATTGGCGTCTTTTTGATGTTCTTTGATGCAGGAGTCGATCTTTTCAGGATCGCCGACCAAAAGAACATCTACGTCCAACTCCGAGGCGGCTTGAAGCGCACCCGTAACGATTGCTGCAGGGGCATTATCCCCGCCCATAGCATCTATAGCGATCCGTGCCCGTGAAGATCCCATTGATCGAAGTCATAGAAACCTTACAAATTTTACCAGAAGCCTTAAACCATCGCATAAATATTAAGATCCGTTTTCTGGGGATAATTTTTTTTTGGGGATTCTTTCGTGAAAAGGCATTTCCCTCCGGGCCCCTCCCCAAGACACAGGGGAGGGGCCCGGAGGGAAATGCCCGTCTTTGCAGTGAATCGTAAAGTCAATCACCAGGAGTGTAAAAAACTTACTCTTATAAGCCTTAGAAACCCCGGTTTAGAAGCGAAATCTGAGTTCTGAGTCCGGGCGATCGCCCCCATGATTCCAGGCGTCTTTTTAGGGTATGGCGTACAAAACCTTGTAAAAAGGATAAAGAACGCTTGAAGAATTTGTGGTAATGCTGGATTTACTCAGTTCCGGTTTGCTCTCGGTGTGGTTAGATATGACTGGGCTAAAACTCTCTCGGGAAAATGCCGTGGAGTTAGTCCTAGGACCCGCGATTCCCGGCTATGTTCTGGCGGAGATCGCTGATCCACCCACTGAACAACAGGTGCAGCAATACTTGCAGGGATTAGTCGCCAAGGGCCTCCAGACTGAAGGTCAAGGGGTCTGGGTGCAATCGAGTCATCAACTCCTAGCCAATCACCAGGGGACCGTTCCCCTCCCTGCCGCTTCAATTACGAAAGTCGCCACCTCTTTAGCTGCTTTATTAACTTGGGACATCGATCATCAATTTGAAATCCTGATTGGGACCACGGGTAAAATTGTCGATGGGGTCTTACAAGGGGATTTGATTGTCACGGGAGGAGATGACCCCTTTTTCATTTGGGAAGAGGCGATCGTCCTGGGGAATACCCTGAATCAAATGGGAATTCGCCAGGTGACGGGTAATTTAATTATTACGGGCAATTTCTCGATGAATTTTTACGAGAATCCCGAGGTGAGTGCCGAAATGTTGCGAGAGGCACTCGATGAGCGTCTGTGGACCCATGAGGCGGCCCATGCCTATTGGCAAATGGCACCGGGGACTCATAAGCCCAATGTCGCGATCGCCGGACAAATTGCGATCGCCTCCCAACCCATTCCCAACCAAACCCTCTTAATCCGCCATCGGTCCTTGCCCTTGCGTGATTTGTTGCAACAAATGAACATTTACAGCAACAACGTCATGGCTCAAATGTTAGCCGATGCCTTGGGCGGCGTCAACCAAGTTCGTAAACTTTCCTCAGAAGCAGCCGGAGTTCCCCTATCAGAAATTCAACTGATTAATGGGTCGGGTTTAGGACAAGAAAACCAAATTTCTCCCCGGGCCGCTTGTGGAATGTTTATGGCAATTCAACAACTTTTACAACCCCAAAACCTCTCCTTAAGTGACCTCTTTCCCGTTTCGGGTCGGGATGGTGGAACAATGGACTACCGAGAGATTCCCGGGGGTGCAGTCGTAAAAACTGGCACTTTATGGGATGTCAGTGCCCTTGCCGGAATCCTCCCCACCCAGGATAAAGGGTGGATTTGTTTTGCGATTCTCAACCGAGGCAATTATTTAGATGGATTTCGACAAGAACAGGATAAACTCTTAACCCAATTTTTGCAGACATGGCAGACGACACTACTTCCTCCGTCAGCGGTCCATAACCTGTTTAACGGGTATTCCAGTCAAGGTCATATCGATGCTGTGCAACGCAATGAAATCCTCTTTGAATATGGGGGATAAACTCTTGCACTGTCAAGGTGTATTTGTAGGGGCGCAAGCATTGCGCCCCTACATGAAATCCCCATTGTTCGTCATTTACCCAAGATAAGAAACCGGGTTTCTACATACCCTCTGTGACAAATCGCAACAACTTGGCAAGAAACCCGGTTTCTGGTCCCTGCCTAGGGAACTCCAATCATCCAAAAATTATCACGAATTTATTGCATTAAATCGGTCTAATATTTCTCAGTAACCTGAGTAGAAATGCTAGAGAATTTCAGGGTCCAACCGGGATTTTTATTGAAGAAAACTTTAAAAAAAGCTATAATATTGAGTTTGGCAGTCAAAGGCGCGATCGCGTCGGAGACCTGACCCATCATCTAGCCTCAAAAAAGGGTAAAGTCAGCCGTGGTAGTACAAGCGTCCAAAAACACAACCTACGAAGCCAAAACTCAAGAAATTGCCAAGCAACTCCTGGCAGCAACCCAGGAAAAGCGCTCATTTTTCGCCCAATTGCAAGACCAAATGCGTTGGGATGATAAAATACTCGATTGGGCGATGAGCAACCCCGGTTTACGGGTCCAGCTATTTCGCTTTATTGACTGTCTCCCCGCCTTACGAAGCAAACCCGAAATTGCCCGTCACTTACAAGAATATTTGACGGTGGAAGAAGTCGAACTCCCCGACGCCCTCAAAAAACTAATTGGGTTTAGTGGAGGAGACTCTGTTCCCGGTCAAATTGCTGCAACAACCGTATCCACTGCCGTAGAAACCCTGGCGCAAAAATATATTTCTGGGGAAAACATTAAGCAAGCCCTCAAAACCATTGAACGTCTGCGAAAAGACAAAATGGCCTTTACAATGGACTTGCTTGGGGAAGCAGTGATTACCGAAGCTGAGGCGCAATCTTATTTAGAACGCTACCTCGATTTGATGACTCAGCTAACCGATGTGGCTAAAAAATGGTCTAAGGTTCCTCAAATTGATGAAGCCGATGGGGAAACCATTCCCCAAGTGCAGGTTTCGGTCAAATTAACGGCATTTTATTCCCAATTTGACCCCATTGATGCTGAGGGCAGTGAAGCGCGAGTTATCGATCGCATTCGTAGCCTCCTGCGTCACGCCCAATCCGTCGGTGCAGCGGTCCATTTTGATATGGAACAGTATCATTATAAAGACCTCACCCTGTCAATTCTCAAGCGATTGCTGATGGAAGAAGAATTCCGCAGTCGCACAGATATCGGAGTCACCTTGCAAGCCTATTTGCGCGATAGTAAACAAGATTTGCAAGGATTGATTGACTGGGCTAAAGAACGGGGAAATCCGGTGACGGTGCGCTTGGTGAAAGGGGCGTATTGGGACCAAGAAACGATTAAAGCAATTCAAAAACATTGGCCGCAACCTGTTTTTAATGATAAAGCAGCAACCGATGTTAATTTTGAAGAAATGACAGAGTTGCTGTTAGAAAATCACGAATATTTGTATGGGGCGATCGGGTCTCATAATGTCCGATCTCAAGCCCATGCCATTGCAATTGCCCAAACCCTGAATATCCCTCGCCGTCGCTTTGAAATGCAGGTGCTTTACGGCATGGGAGATAAACTCGCCAAAGCCTTGGTGCAACAGGGATACCGGGTGCGCGTTTATTGTCCTTATGGAGATTTACTCCCGGGGATGGCGTATCTGATTCGCCGCTTGTTGGAAAATACCGCCAATAGTTCATTTGTGCGGCAAAGTCAGGAAGATCGCCCGATTGAAAGTTTAATTGGTCCCCCGCAACCGAACGGGGATGAGACGATCGCCATTCACAATAAAGCCTTACCCAATGCGGCACCCGATCGCGATTATGCCAAGACGAAAGAACGGGAAGAAGCAGCAGCGGCATTAGCTTCTGTTCGCCAACAATTGGGTAAAATTTATCTACCTTTAATTAATGGCGATCGCGTGAATGCGCCAAATACCGTGAACTCCGTTAATCCCTCCAATCCTGACGAAGTGATTGGCAAAATTGGGTTAATGTCTGTGGAACAGGCGGATCAGGCAGTCGCTGCTGCAAAATCCGCCTTAACTCAATGGCGCACCACCCCGGCAGGCGATCGGGCAAACTTGCTTCGCAAAGCCGGAGATTTAATGGAAAAACGCCGCCATGAATTATCCGCTTGGATGGTATTAGAAGTCGGCAAACCCTTACGGGAATGTGATGCAGAAATCTCCGAGGGAATTGATTTTTGTCGGTATTATGCCGATGAAATGGAACGACTCAATAGCGGGGTGAATTACGATGTCGCCGGAGAAACCAACCGCTATCATTATCAACCCCGAGGAATTACCGTTGTCATTTCTCCCTGGAATTTCCCCTTTGCCATTCCCGTTGGCATGACAGTTGCTTCCTTGGTTGCTGGAAATTGCACTTTATTAAAACCGGCGGAAGTGTCATCGGTAATTGCGGCTAAATTTGCAGAAATTTTAGTCGAAGCGGGAATTCCATCGGGAGTCTTTCAATATATTCCCTGTAAAGGTTCAAGCGTAGGTTCTCATTTGGTGAAACATCCCGATGTGAATACCATTGTGTTTACGGGTTCCCAAGAAGTCGGCTGTCAAATTTATGCGGAAGCGGCGATTTTGCAACCGGGACAAAAACACCTGAAAAAGGTGATTGCCGAAATGGGTGGCAAAAATGCGGTGATTGTCGATGAAAGTGCGGACCTCGATCCAGCAGTGGCGGGGGTAGTGCAATCAGCGTTTGGATATAGTGGACAAAAATGTTCTGCTTGTTCGCGGGTGATTGTGTTAGAACCCGTGTATGACAGCTTTGTGAATCGGTTAGTTGAAGCCACGCGATCGCTGAATGTTGGGGTAGCAGAGGAACCGAGTACCCAAGTGGGGCCCGTGATTGATGCCAATGCGCGCGATCGCATTCAAGGTTATGTTGCCAAAGGAAAAGCGGAGGCGGAATTAGTCCTAGAAATGGCAGTTCCTGAGACAGGTTATTTTATTGGACCCACGATTTTTAGCAATGTGAAACCCGATGCGGCGATCGCCCAAGAAGAGATTTTTGGTCCCGTCTTATCGGTGATTCGCGCTAAAGATTTCGATGAAGCGTTAGAGATTGCCAATGGGACAAATTTTGCCCTAACTGGCGGGTTATATTCCCGAACCCCTTCTCATATTGACCGCGCCTACGCCGAGTTTGAGGTGGGTAACCTCTATATTAACCGAGGCATTACCGGGGCGATCGTGGCGCGACAACCCTTTGGTGGGTTTAAACTGTCTGGAGTGGGTTCTAAAGCCGGAGGACCGGATTACCTGCTGCAATTTTTAGAACCCCGTCACGTCAGCGAAAACGTCCAACGCCAAGGATTTGCGCCGATTGAGGGCGTGGATTAAGAGGGTTTGTAATGGGTCATTTGGCATTAATTCAAATGACCCATTACAAACAACAAATGAGATTAAAAATATTTCCCGATGAAAACTATCCGCTTTGTGGATTTATTTGCGGGTATTGGTGGCATGAGGTTAGGCTTTGAGAAAGCCGCCCAAAAACTTTCTTTCAAAACTCACTGTGTTTTGAGTTGCGAAATTAAGCCAGATTCTGGTTGGGTTTATCAGCAGAATTTTGGCGAGTCTCCCCAAGGTGATGTCCGGACTCTTGAAAATCTGCCGCCTCATGATGTGTTATTAGCGGGGTTTCCCTGTCAGTCATTTTCCGCTGCGGGTAAAAAGGCCGGATTTGGAGATACGAGAGGAACCCTATTTTTTGAAATTATTCGGTTAATGGATACCTATCAGCCTCAAGCTTTTCTGTTTGAAAATGTGCGGGGTTTGTTAACTAATGATGGGGGGAATACCATTAAAACAATTCACCATGAGTTGGAAGTCAGAGGCTATAGTTTTGATGTATTAGTGCTGAATAGTGCTAATTTTGAACTCCCCCAAAATCGTTTGCGGGTTTATCTCGTCGGATTGTTCAATGCTGTTCCTAACTATCGGTTAGTTTCTGACCCCGGTCCGAAAGATTCTCATTCGTATCATCCCCAACCACTTTCTTTAGGTGATCCGGCGTCGAAACCTGTCACGGTGGCGGACATTTTAGAAGATAATCCCCCGAAAGACTATGATTGTTCCCCAGAATTTGTGAGGGCTTTGGAGAAGCGATTAGATGGAGATTTGAATGGATTGCATGGGATGCGATTAATTGACTATCGCGGGGGGAATTCGATTCATTCTTGGGAGTTGGGCTTGCGTGGGGAATGTAGTGCGGATGAAATTGAGTTGATGAATCGGTTTATCCTGAAGCGGCGCAATAGCGAATTTGGAAAAGAGCAAGATGGGAAGTTGCTGAGTCAGGAGCAAATTGCTACGTTTTTTGATTCTCCGGAGTTGGAAAAGATTTTAGAGTCTTTGGTGGGGAAGAATTATCTTAAAATTGTCCAAGGGAAATATAAGCCGGTTTCGGGTAATTTTTCTTTTGAGGTTTATAAGTTTTTAGATCCGCAAAAAATTGCGGTAACGTTAGTGGCAAGTGATGCTAATCGGTTGGGGGTGTATCATCAGGGGCGAGTGCGGAGAATTACTCCCCGGGAGGCGGCGCGGTTGCAGGGATTTCCCGATGAGTTTATCCTGCATCCGAAGGGCGATCGGGCTTATTATCAGTTGGGAAATTCGGTGAGTATTAATGTGGTGGAAGCGGTGGCGCGAGAGGTGATTTTAAATCTGAAATAGCAACGACTAAAGTCGTTACTACGAACTGAAGAGAACGACTGAAGTCGTTACTACGAACTGAAGAGAACGACTGAAGTCGTTACTACGAACTGAAGAGAACGACTGAAGTCGTTACTAC
>NZ_JAMXFD010000001.1:0-19184 GCF_025370875.1 Laspinema palackyanum D2c | reverse complement strand
GAACTGAAGAGAACGACTAAAGTCGTTACTACGAACGTCCCCCATCTCCGCCATCTCCGCCATCTCCCCCATCTCCCCGCTCCAGACTATGAGACAATTAAGAGAGCAATATTCACTGCTGTAGCCGGAGTGTTCCAGCAACTCCCAAGCCTATCATGTCCAAAACAGCCGTTATTATAGACGGGAAAGCCGTCGCTGAAAAGATTCAAGGCCAACTGCGATCGCAGGTGGAAGCGTTAGCCCAGAAAGCCAGTCGCCCTCCGGGGTTGGCGGTTTTGATGGTGGGGGATAATCCCGCCTCTGCTGCTTATGTTCGCAACAAGGAACGGTCCTGTGGCAAAGTAGGGATCGCTTCATACGGACGGCATTTCCCTACGGAAACGACTCAAGAAGAATTGATGCAGGCGATCGCTGAACTCAACGAGGACGATCGCGTTGATGGAATTTTGGTGCAACTGCCGTTACCAAAACATCTCGATGCTGTTGCTGCCATTAATCACATCCATCCCGATAAAGATGTGGATGGTTTGCACCCGGTGAATTTGGGACGGTTGATGCGCGGGGAACCGGGATTATGTAGTTGCACTCCTGCCGGGGTGATGGCCCTACTCAGAGAGTATGGCATTGATCCCAAAGGCAAACAGGCGACGATTGTCGGGCGCAGTATTCTGGTGGGTAAACCGATCGCCTTAATGTTGTTGGCAGCGGATGCAACTGTCACAATGGCGCATTCGCGATCGCCGGATTTAGGCGCAATTACCCGCCATGCAGATATCCTAGTGGTAGCCGTCGGACGTCCTGAACTGATCACCGCTGATATGGTCAAACCCGGGGCGATCGTCATCGATGTTGGCATCAACCGAGTCACCGATTATGAAGGAAAATCAAGGCTAACCGGGGATGTCAACTATGACTCCGCCAAAGATGTGGCTGGATTTATCACCCCAGTTCCCGGGGGGGTTGGACCCATGACCGTGACTCTGCTGTTACAGAATACCGTGGAAAGTTATATCCGGCGCTTAGGATTAGAGTAAACAGGGAGTTTTAAGCGGGGGAGTTCTTAGGGAGCCAAAAGTAGCCCCTTAGAACTCCCTTTTTCGCCCTATCGGGTTTCAAAAAATTCAAGTGGTAAAAATACCTCAAACCCTTACAATAGTTTGAGACTCAAGGAGCAGCAAGCGCCCAAAGTTAGCCCAGTTGCTAGGGTTAGGGTTAGTCGCCGAGATCACTTGTAAATGGTGCCAAAAGCAGCGTAAGCTCATCATCAATGCCAACCGCCTCCAGCGGTGGAATCGTCAGCTCATAAGACAAGTACGAGGAAGGAAGGGATGGTTTTAACCAATGATACGGATTCCGCAAGGAAACAATCCGAATTTGATTTATCAACGTATTTAGGGGAACGGCAGGCTTTGGTAGAAGCTGCACTGGACCAATCTCTGCCGATCAAGGCCCCGGAAACAATTTATGAGGCGATGCGCTATTCCCTGTTGGCGGGTGGCAAGCGTCTGCGTCCGATTTTGTGTTTAGCCAGTTGTGAACTGGTTGGGGGTACGGTGGATATGGCGATGCCAACCGCTTGTGCCTTGGAGATGGTGCATACCATGTCCTTAATCCATGATGACCTTCCGGCGATGGATAATGATGATTACCGTCGGGGTAAACTGACGAATCACAAGGTCTACGGAGAAGATATCGCGATTTTGGCCGGGGATGGGTTGTTGGTGTATGCCTTTGAAGTGGTGGCAACCCAAACTCAGAATGTTCCGGCACCTCGGGTTTTAAAGGCGATCGCCCAATTAGCTCATGCTTTTGGGGCCGATGGCGTCGTTGGGGGTCAAGTCGTAGACTTGCAATGCGAAGGCAAAACTGATACCTCTGTAGAAACCCTCCATTTTATCCACACCCATAAAACCGGGGCTTTACTCGAAGCCTGTGTGGTTTGTGGGGCGATTTTAGGAGGCGCGTCTGATGAAGATGTGCAACGACTCTCCCGGTATGCCCAAAATATTGGATTAGCCTTTCAGATCATTGATGATATTCTCGATATTACCAAGACTCAGGAAGAGTTGGGCAAAACCGCAGGAAAAGACTTGCAGGCGCAAAAGGCGACTTATCCCAGTATTTGGGGGTTAGAAGAATCGACTCGGCAGGCTCAAGCATTAATTGAGCAGGCTAAGGCAGAATTGGCGAGTTTTGGTAATAAAGCTCTCCCCCTCCTGACCCTCGCGGACTTTATCACCAACCGCAGTAATTAAAAGGCGTAAAACACCATGCAGGAGATCGGCAATATCATCGACAACCGCGTGCTGCTGGTTGCAACCCTAGCCTGTTTGATCGCTCAATCAGCAAAGTTAGCGATCGAACTCGCGAGAAATCGTAAGTTTAATTTTCGCGTTATGGTGGAAACGGGCGGAATGCCCAGTGCTCATTCCGCTTTGGTTACCGCGTTAGCAACCGGCATCGGCCAAACCGCAGGCTGGAATAGTACGGAGTTTGCTCTGGCTACAATTTTTGCGGTGATCGTGATGTATGATGCCGCAGGAGTCCGGCAAGCGGCTGGAAAGCAAGCCCGGATTCTCAACCAAATTGTGGATGAGTTTTTTAGTGAAGACCACGATTTGAATGAAGCCCGTTTGAAGGAACTCCTCGGGCACACTCCGTTTCAGGTGATTGTCGGGGCGATTTTAGGGGTTTGTATTGCCTATATTGCAGGTCAGGCTTATTAAGGGGATTGCAAAATAAAAATCATATAAACGTTCGTAGTAACCCCTTGACGGGGTTTCTTTAAAGATGACTCCTCAAGGAGTCACTACGAACGTTTTGCGGGTTTTATTTTTTGGAGTTCCCTAACTAACCTGAACTGATTGAGCCACCTCTGGTCCCCTCCCCAAGACATAGGGAGGGGAACATAGACTGGATTAGTCCAAGCGAACGGCGTCGTCTAATAAAAACACGTTACCGCTATCCACGACGGTTGCAAAAAAACCGCGATCGCTCAGGATTCGCAAGATCTCATTGGCCCGGTTTTGTTGACTGGTCCATTCGGCTAACAGATAAGGCCGTTGTCCGTAGGAGACTAATCCGATATCAGTTCTCAAGATTTGCCACAAGTCCCCAGCGACTTGGGGATTACTGAAAAAATCCACCAAGACGGCATAGCCGTTTCCTAGGGGTTGCGGATTGTAGGCCCCTGGCGAGGGGATGACCGGGAGAGGACTGGGGGTAGCCGCCACACCGGCAGGACGGACTACATAAGCGGCAATTCCGACTTGAGTATTCACATACTGGGCCCATTCTTGGGCCTGGTCCGCCCTTCCAAACCCCCCAAGACGGGTGACGGTTTCATTCACATAGTTACAAACCGTGGTCTCGATCGCCCCTGGAAGCAGTCGCCGAATCTCCTCCTGAGCCGCAACTGTTGCCGTGGGGACCAGGACCAGATACTCGTCTGGGAGGGGGGGTTGACAAGCTGGATAGGTCGGTTGAGCATGACCATGAGGGGCGAACAGGGTTAACCCACTCAGGGCGAGGAATGCTGGACTTAGCCAGGAGTGCGATCGCTTCAAACAGGTTCGTAGGGATAGCCGCATAGTTATGATCCCGGGTCTCTCTCCAAGTATTAATCAGGCAGTTTAACGGATTCTTTAACTCTCTTGGGAGGCTAATGGATCGGGAATGGTCTCAGAGGGGGCCTGAAATTGGCCGGTCAGCACATATTCCAGACGCAATTTTAACCAGGTGATAAATTGCGGATTGGTCGAAATCACCGCCACGGAGGGTTGAGGACATTTGGCTTTCACTTCGGCCATTTCTGGCGCTTCCAGAAAGGCGGGTTGCTTTACCTGCCAAAAATCAATCTCTTTTTCGGTTTCGTGGTAATGTCTGGTCCGTTCTTTGAGCACCTCTTCAAACGGTTCTTCCTCTAATAAGAATTTTTGGCTAGCCAGAACGTAGTGATAAGTTTGCATGGTGGTTGTTGGCTTGTACAAGTCTCGATCGAGTATCGTACATCATTAAAGTAACTCATGCGGAAAAAAATCAACTCCGAACCTTAAACCTACACGATTTTCTTGGCAAAGTTTCTCAAAATTATCCCCGGAGTTCCCGGGGATACCGGATCCGGACCCCTGGCGATCGCTGAGGGTTTTCCCCCCTTGCCTAGATTAGATTGTCCCGCCCCAATTAATCCGGCTCCTTCTTTTTGCCCGGGGAGAATTCCCTCAATTTTAATCGCTTCATTCGGTGCTGGTTAAAAGCAAATTTACCGGGACATCCCCGGTAAAAATTTTACCCTTCTTCAGTCCCCACAAGCGGGCATCACCTAATCGTAATTTAAACGCAAAAAGCAACCTCTACAGAAAAATATGTATTTTGAGAGGGCTTATTATTGGCCTTTCATGGCTTGTTTCATTTCTCGAACCGCACGTTCTAGTCCGACTAAAACAGCGCGAGAGATAATAGTATGACCGATATTCAATTCTTCCATTCCTAACAGGTTGGCGATGGGATAGACGTTCCAATAGGTGAGTCCATGTCCGGCATTAACCCGCAACCCGGAAGAGATAGCCTGGTTACAGCCTTCGGCTAAAATAGCTAATTCTCGATCGCGTTCGGCTTCGGTTTTGGCTTCTGCATATTGTCCGGTATGCAGTTCGATAAATTGCGCCTTAACTTCAACTGAGGCTTCAATTTGATCGCGATCGGCATCAATAAATAAACTGACGGGAATTCCAGCGGATTGTAAGGTATCCACTACTCCCTCCATGCGATCGCGTTGTCCGGCAACATCCAGTCCGCCTTCCGTGGTCAATTCTTCTCGACGTTCCGGAACCAAGGTCACATAATCGGGTTTAATATCCAGAGCAATTTTTACCATTTCGTCCGTCGCTGCCATTTCTAAGTTTAAATGGGTCCGGACGGTTTCCCTCAGCAAACGCACGTCCCGGTCTTGAATATGTCTCCGGTCTTCGCGCAAATGCACCGTAATTCCATCGGCACCGGCGAGTTCGACTAAAGTAGCTGCGGCAACGGGATCGGGCTCTACGGTTCCCCGTGCTTGTCGAATCGTGGCAATGTGGTCAATATTAACCCCAAGTGTAGCCAAGGTCAATGTCTCCTGATGTTGTGATTAACTGCTGTTTAGTTGATTTTAATCTATGGCGTGTCTCCGTTATCCCCCAATGTCATTTGTGATTGGTCATTTGTGATTTGTCATTTGTCATCTGTAATTTGTCATTTGGATTGTTGAATACTCACCGACCAATAACCAATGACCAACAACCAATGACCAATGACCAATCACAAAAGATTAATAAATTATGAAAAAGTACCCGGTCAACTCTTTTTTGGCTTAATATAACCTAAACTAGAAAAATCTCCCGACTGGCTTGAGGATGCCCCATGAAGGTTTAGGGTTCATCCAGCTATCAGTTTAGCACGGCTTCATCCATCTTTGATTCCTTAATTTTATATCGATTAATCGAGGAAAATTATGGCCATTTCTCTAAGGTTTACATTAAAAGGTCAAGAGCTTGAAGAAGGACTGATAGTTCGCCATAATTCAAAGCCCTATTTACGTTTTCTGAAAATCCTAATCTTTATGAGTATTGTTATTTTTTTATTTATATTTTTATTGGGTGTTGCCATAGTCAATAGTGTAGGATCAGCTATTGGTAGAATAGTTTTGAAAGGATTATTGATTGGTAGCGGATTTGCTTTATTGTCCTACCCCATTTTGGGACGCAAAGCAATGATTTCTGTTATGGATAAAGTCGCGACTTTATTTAAAAGATCCTGTTTTAATTCAGATACAAGAGTCAGGGTTTAGTTACAAAAATGCTATGAGGAAAAGCACAATTGAATGGAGTTCAATAGACAAGGTACTTGAATCAAAAAATATTTTTTTAATTGTTCATCGAGTGAAGGGTTACTACACGCTTCCCAAAAGAATTTTTACCGATGAAAACTTCCAGGAATTTCAGCAAATTCTGGGGGCTAATCATATTCAAATCGAGAAAAGACAGAAGAGTAAATTCTTCTCAATCTAAATTATTTTTGACCGGAAACGGCCAAGAGTTCCAAGCGGCCTCGGAACCTTTGGCCAACATCTACCGTATCAAGATCCATGATTCCTGCAAATCAGATAGGAAGCAAGTTACTGAGGATGAAGCGAGGAGAGGGGAGACTTGCCTTTCTCTCCAAATCTCCCCCTTCCTTCATCCTGAACTAAGGCGATCGCCAGACTTGGATGGTTTGATCCCAACTGGCAGAAACGAAGGTTTTGCCATCGAGACTAAAGACGAGGGAAAAGATATCACTGCGGTGATTGGTGAAGGTGGCGAGTTCCTCCCCGCTGGACAAATCCCAGAGTTTAATGGTGTCATCATCGCTGCCACTGACGAGGGTGGAACCGTCGGGACTAATGGCAACCGAAACGACTGAATCCGTATGACCCATCAGGGTATTTTGTAACTCGCCGGTTGTGAGATCCCAAATTTTTAGGGTGCGGTCCCAACTGGCAGAGGCGAGGGTTTTGCCATCGGGGGCGATCGCCAGTCCTCGGACCAAACGAGTATGATCCGTGAGGGTATTTTGCAACTCGCCGGTTTCCAGGTCCCAAATTTTAATCGTGCCATCTCCGGCACCACTAATCAGGGTTTGTCCATCGGGACTGATAGCAAGGGCACGCACAGGTCCTCGATGATCCGTGAGGGTATGGAGGAGATCCCCGGTTTCTAGGGCCCAAATTTTAATCGTATTATCTTGAGACCCACTCACCAGGGTGAGTCCATCGGGACTAATGGCGATCGCGTAAACCGGCCCAAAATGGCCCGCAATGCGCTGTTCTAACTCCACCGTCAGATCCGACCCTTGGCGATCGAGTTGCCAAATTTCAATGGTTCCGTCATCCCTGGCACTGGCAAAGCGTTGGCTATAGGGGTCCAGGGCCACATCTCGAATCACACTCGGCGGTTCAGATCTGAGGGTTTCTCGAACTTCCCCAGTTTCTAAATCCCAGATCTTCAGAGTATTGTCCCAACTCCCACTAATCAACAGAGTGCCTTGGGGGTCTACTGCCAGTCCCTGAACCGGGCCGACATGACCCGTGAGTACCAGGGGGTCCTCGGTCGGGACCTGAAACGGGACCGCCTGGGGACGGGGTGGTAAGGGCCTGAGTCTTTTGTTCGGAGGTCGTCGCGGTTTAGTTTCCGGTTGAGTTTGGGATTCCGGTTCCGCTTCCGGACTGGGATCGGGAGTTGCCAGGGAAAAGGAGGGGATGGGGATCGCGTCCAGCCAGGTGGAGATGGCCGGGGAAGGAACTGGGTCCGTCAGGTACTTATATATAGAATAACTGCCGAAAACCAACAGGACCGTTATACTCGCCCAGGCGACCATCAAGGTGGGAAAACTTTTCTCCAGATCCGAGGGATACAGCGGTTCTTCAATGACCCGGACATCCAGTTCCCCCAGACCCAGGATATCCCTGCGTAAATGTTGCAAATCTTGCTCAATTTCAGGACTCAGGGGGAGTTCCTGAAGCTGCATCACGGATCTAACGACAGTTTTATAGAGTTGTAATTTAGTTTGGTAATGTCGATAGGGTTTTAGGGCATTTTCTTGAATAATCAAGGCATCCGTGGCAGAAATCCCGAGGCTTTCTCGGCGAATTTCTAAACTGCGGAGGCTGAGTAAGGAAAGCGTGCCGCCACTGCGTCCGAGAAAATTTTCAACGGCTAATTGATAGGTTAGGTGAGGGTGTTCTTGGGGGGCTTTACCTAGGGCAATGGCACCAATTTCGGGGAGTGCGTAGATCGCCGGTTGCAAGGCGGGAGCAATGATTTGGACCTTTTGACTGGCGTAGTGGTGCAATTCGTCCAGAGAGATTCTGCCATCGCGATTGAGATCCCCGCCGCCGGTTTCAATGCCTTCGATGAAGTAGGCGGTGTAGGTGGAGAGTCCCAAATGATGTTGTTTGGCGGAATAGTCGAGACAGTTGATGGCGGGATTGGGATGAGCGATGCGATCGCCCCAACGGTTTAGGGATTGAAAGGTGGTGGAGGCGGTGAGAATGGCTTTTCCATAGCCTCCCAATTGCTGTTTGACATCGACCCAACCCGTCCCCCCACTGAAATAGCAGTCTAGGATGATAATTTGTTGTTGGGCGACGCTGGTGTACAACAGTGCCTGCAAAAAGTCCGCTGCGATCGCCGTAGTCGTGAGGTGTTTGAGGGTGGTGTTCTTTGTGGCAAAATGCAGCGATCCCGTAGAGTCAGCGATCGCATGACCGGAAAAATACAGTAATACCAAGTCATCGGGTTGGCGATCGCGCAACAGGACCTCAAGGCCGGACCGGATACTTTGCAGGTCGGGATCGATGAGTTGTTGGACATCGGCCGGGGCAAATCCGCCCTGTTCGGGATGCTGCAATACCTGGGCGATCGCAGATACATCCTGTTTCGCCGTAGGCAGGGGCGGTAGACCAGGGTCTTCGTCCTCTCCCGCTTCATGTTGACTCATTCCGATTAGTAGTGCGACCCGTTTCATTGACGTTTCAAGTTCTGAATTTTCAACTTCTTCAGTCTCACCCTGATTTGTCCGTTTTGCTCCAATCTGAACTCTTTTTTAATATCTGGAACTCTTAACCATTCTATCAAGTTCTCTCCGGGTAAGGGTTGCCCGATTTTCCCCTTCCCTTCAAACGGCTCGACTCCAGTTTCTGGGGGTTCCCGCGTTGAAGATCACATCCGGATTCCGAATCTCTACTCTGGCAAAAGCTATTGGCCTCAGTGCTGCTTTCAAATTGTAGCCCTAAATAAGAGCGTGGGGAATAACCATTTTGCCCAATATTTCCCCGGACACTCCCATCTCTGGAGTCTGGTTTAAGCAATCCTTTTCCACTGGGTCCCCTAACAATGGCCAGCAAGGGGGCGATCGCACCCCGGTTTTTACCAGCTACCCCCCACTATTCCAGCAGATCCCAGGGTTTTTGATAAACTGATGGGGTGCATTCTGAATAAGATTAAGCCTAGTTCCAAATCAAAGGTCCCTCTAAATTTTTCGGACTACAGTTGCCAATTTTTTCCGATTTATTGTCCTCTCCTTTATTGAATCACTCCCTTATGAGCAAGCTAGTCGCAGAAATTATCCGGCAATATCACATCGATGCAAAACTACGCAAAACTATGTATGAATTATATGAAATTTATTATGAAAGCACCAGTTTTGAAACTTTTAATGATGATTTGAATCATAAAAATTATGTAATTGCTTTATGGGATGCAGACAAAAATTTGCAGGGATTTTCTACGGTGGCTATCTGGGACTTTGAGTTTGAAACCCAAGCCAAACGAGCGGTTTTTTCAGGGGATACCATCGTGCATCGCGACTATTGGGGCGAACAAACGCTCCCTTTAGCTTGGTGTCGATTAGCCGGTCAAATTAAAGCTCAAGCTCCTACAGAACCTTTATATTGGTTTCTGATTGTTAAAGGCTATCGCACCTATCGATATTTACCCCTATTTGCTCATCAATTTTATCCCACCTATCGTTATCCGACACCTCCAGAAATGCAACGGCTAATGGACTATTTAGCCGAGGAAAAATTTGGTTCAGATTATGACCCTAAAACGGGACTAATTCGCTTTCCCGTTTCCCGAGGACATCTGCGAGGAAGTTGGGCGGATATTAAAGAGGGATATGAAGATAAACCCGATGTTCGCTACTTTTTAGAGCGCAATCCGGACTATGGTAAAGGGGAGGAGTTAGTCTGTTTGATGGAACTGCGTGAAGATAATATGCGATCGCACGCCCGACGAGGATTTATCGCTGGGATGAATTCAGAGGGGTAACCCCTGAACGGGACAGCAATCCCCTGACTGGCAAGGGATAACCGGCCCCTACTCTTGCCAGTCACCTGGATAAAAATTGGGTCAAAGAGTGGCTTTAATTGGACGATGCCTTGATCCGTCTTTTGCGTTGGGGTTTGAGTTTAAATTTTAGTTTGTAACGGACCGTTTCATGGACCACTTTATAGGAAGCTTCTACCCCACATTCTTCTTTAAGCCATCGCTTGACTTCCCCATAACTATCAAATCGTTCCGGCCCTTGGAGTTTTTGTTTTAATCGTTCAATGGTATTGGGCGGAATTGCCGGTTTTCGGCCTTGGCCTTTTTTAATGGACAGCATTCCTTGTAAGCCATGATTTTTATATTTTTGGAACCACCGATAAATCGTGGCAGTATCTCGTCCTAATAATATAGAAAGCTCTTTGAGGGTTTTAATTTGGCCGATTTTTAATAGATATAAAGCTTGAACTCTTTCTCGACCTCTCACTGTGGTTTGTTTAGCCAGAAGGCTTTTCAGTTCTTCACTACTTTCTCGGATATCGAGCTTGAGGACCCCGGCCATATCACTAACCTGAACGCTACGACATCTATTACTTATAGTTGCAGAAAAAAAGTGAAGTTGTATCAATTTTAACCCGATGAAAAACTCGCCGCAGATTTTAACGGTTAACTCAGACAAGGACTGGAGTCAAGCGGATGAATTTCACTGCATTCGGTGCGATCGCCACTCCATCGCCGGGGCTCTGTTCCCTAATTAGGAGCAAAAATCGGATATTTGGCCCTAATTAGTTGCTCAGGAGTAGAGTGCTGGGGGTCCTACATTTGGAACGGCGAGGATCAATACCCCATTTTGTTGTGACTACGGTTAAAACGGATACCCCCCAGGTTTTGTAGATGGGGGAGTTGATTGTTGAGGGCCATAGAATTATTGAATTTCGATTTTGATACGGCTATCTCCTAACTGTGGTCTACCTTTATGGTTCCACCATTCCTGCCATTGCTGCTCATCGATAATGATTTGCCGATCGCTGGTCACGTTTTCATTGTAAAATTTAACTAACTTGACCAAAGAATCGGCATACTCGCGGAACATATCCTCACAGGCAAACAGTAAATCTCCTTTGGAGGTTAATCCGTTTAAGCGTTTTGCTTCCCACAGGGAGGTGAGGAAGCGAATAAAGCTGGCATCGGTCATTTCTTCCATTAAATCAACCACCTCGGATTCTAAGTAAAAAGCATAGCGATCGACGACGCGACCCAGGGCGGTGCGTAGGTTTAGGCTTTCAGAGACCAGGTAATCTAGCCAGTCCATCGGTTCTCCGGCAGGGGTTAACACGGGAGCCATTGTTAACAGGTCTAAGTTCTGAACTTCCCGAAAATAAGTCTCATCAAATAAATCTTCTAGTTTTTTATAGGGTTTGTCGGGTTTTTGTGGGGTTGACGCCTTGAGGATTTCAAAAAATAAATAAATTTGTTTTCTAATCGTAAATTTTAATTGCCTAAAAGCGATTTCTTTAAATTTATTTTTTTCTTTTTCTCGACTTTCTCTAACGGTTTTGTTAACTGAAAATAAAACCAGTAATATTCCCGTGACCTCGGCAATTAAATTAATAGAAAGTTCCTCCAGCCAGACCCCGCACATTTCCCGGTCTATCCACAATCCATTAATACAAGAGTAAGAAGAAAATATGCTTAAAAATAGAATTAAAAATAAAAGAATGTAAGATTTGTTTAATCCAGAAGGAATCAACAGTTTTTTAATCGGGTTTAACATAAAATTCCCTCTGTCTTGTACAGAATAAGTGAGTATTGTGCAGAGGTTGAGGGCGATCGCCTTTTAGTCCTGTTCTATAAAATCCGGTGGAATTGGGGTTGCCTCTGTGCTTCACCCCGCCTCATTCCCGAATCGCTATAGCTTAACAAGTTCCTGATGTTCAAATCCCTGAAGACTTGACTAGAGAGTGAACAAGCGACTCATTTAAGCTCAGGTGACTGCCCGATCGCCGCTTTCAAAATTCACCGAGGGTTGTGGAACCTTGCTCTACGGTTGGGCGATCGAGTTGAGTCAGTAACTCTGAAGGATTTACCTCAAGTGCTTTAGCCACTTCCAGAAACTCCACCACATCTAAACGGCGTTCCCCCCGTTCGTACTTCGAGACGAAAGACTGGGGTTTATGCAGTCGTTGAGCGACTTGCACCTGGGTTAACTTACTCGATTGCCGAATCTCGATTAGCAGTCGCCGAAACCGCGTATATTTTTCCGTAAAAACTGACTTATTCACCCAGAGACCTCCTTGTTATTCTACCTTAAATTGCGAAAGGCTAAAATAGGATAATCGGAAACTGGATGCTTGACAAGAGTAAAGTGCAATTTTCACCCAGTCGCTGCTGCTGAGAGTGCTGAAATAGCTGGGTTTCGCCCCGAGCAGCTAGGGGTCCAAGGGGTAAAGTAGGTCGTTTGTCATCGGGATTTTGTGAGTCCCACGGCACGAAAAAACCTCCCATCACGATGGGGAACGAGGGTTAAAGGGGCCCTGAACCCTGAAGGCGATCGCAATCCTTTATAATAAACAGGATCGATTTTCCCTTTATAAAACGTAAGCGGATTTTAAAGTGTTTTGGAATCGCCGTCATTTTCTCTCACTCTGCGGACTGAGTGCGATCGCCTCTGTGATCCCCGCCTCGACAATTGCTACTGCCAACCCTCCCTCTATCCTGAAACCCCCTCGCCTAAAAGTTGGAGATACCGTGGGTTTGATTAACCCCTCTAGTCCGATTGAACAAGAAGATATTGACTATGCTCGCAAAGAATTAGCCGCTTTGGGTTTAAATATCAAGTTAGGAACCCATTTACTCGATGAATACGGCTATCTCGCGGGTCAAGATGCCGATCGCGCTGCGGATGTGAATGCCATGTTTGCCGATCGCTCAGTTCAAGCTCTTTTAACCATGCGCGGGGGGTGGGGATGCAGCCGAATTTTGCCTTTATTAAACTATGAACTCATCCGCTCAAACCCCAAAATTATTATGGGCTATAGCGATATTACTTCATTATTACTCGCCATTTATGCCCGCAGTGGCATTATTACCTTTCATGGTCCCGTTGCCACCTCAACTTGGAATCCATTTTCCGTCAATTATGTTAAACGCCTGTTGCTGGATGCCGAATCGGTGCGGATGCAAAATCCTCCCCTGACTCGCTCCCAAACTATCACCGGAGGTAAAGCCCGAGGCCAATTAGTGGGCGGAAATTTATCGGTTTTAAGCGCAATGGTCGGTTCGGCTTATTTGCCAGATTGGGAGAATAAAATTTTATTTGTAGAAGAAATAGGGGAAGATATTTATCGGGTGGACCGAATGTTAACGCAGTTAAAATTAGCAGGAATTCTCGATAAAATTTCGGGATTTATTTTTGCCGAATGTACTCGATGTGAAGCGGGGGAAGGGGATGAACCTTCGTTGACCTTACCCCAAGTGTTATCTGATTGGATTCGCCCCCTGGGAATTCCTGCCTGGTATGGGTCAGCGATCGGTCATATTAAAGATAAATTTACGGTTCCTGTGGGAGTTGAGGTGGAAATTGATGCCAACCTGGGGATAATCCAACTATTAGAGCCAGCAGTGGGATAAGGGTCTGGTTTACGGTTTTGAGGTTAAAACTGGACCGGGTAGATGCATAAGCAAGGGGAGAGGACAAGAAGGCTTGATAGCGATCGCCTACCTTCATCCACTACAGAGCAAAGAAGAAATTTCATCAACAATTTGTAGTCGCCCTCGCCGTAAAGAGCGCAGGAGTCTATCAATTGAGAACCTATCTTCTTCCTCCAGAGATTCTTCTAAAATAGCCGCCATCAATCCATATCGATCGGCTAGGGTAATTTTCCGAGTAGCGCTCACCTGGGCCATAAGTTCGGAAATTGCATGGGGAAGAAGTTTAATAGAGGGATTCATAGCATTTTATTCCTTACATTCTCTCTTTTTATTATGAAGCTTTTTTAAAGAATGGGGGGCGATCGAGATCTAATTCAACTTGCGATCGAAGACACAAACGAGCCGGATCTATATCTCTAAAACCATGCGATCGCCGTCAGAAACGTTCTGTGATTTGCAACACAGACTATGGCGATCGCCATCACTGCTAAATTCTGAGGCGATTTTTGGATGCTAAAATTGTGCCATCAGGGATTTACCTCGGGGTCCGTCGTCTTGCCCTTGCGATTTTACAGACGCGCTAACCCTCCATTAAGTGTCACTGAAAGCAACTTTTCATCCCCTAAAATAGTCGGGATTATAACCCCTGCTTATGGGGTAAATCAAACTCTTTGATTAATCGTTTAAGGAAAAGTAAAGAAAAATGTTCACTCAACTCAAACCTGTGGCCCTCGCCTTGTTCGCATTCTCTCTAAATGGCTGTATTTTCATCGTCAACCCCAACGAAGGACCCGTGACTGACAATTCCTCCGTTGGGAGAGAATCTCCACAGCTTCCTAAACGCAGTCCGGCATTTAAGCAAATTCTTTATGTAGACTCCACCCTGGGAACCGATACCCCTTCCGCAGGAGAGGGAGAAACCCAACCCTTTCGCACGATCGCCTATGCTTTAACCCAATCCTCTCCCGGGACAGTGATCCAATTAGCGCCTGGGGAATATAGCGCAGAAACCGGGGAAACCTTCCCCTTGAAAATCAAACCAGGGGTGACCCTGCGAGGCAACGAAAAACAGCAGGGACAAGGGGTAACGATTATCGGAGGTGGCGATTACCTCAGTCCCACCTGGGGGAAACAAAAGGTTACCCTTCTCCCGGGCGATCGCACGGAAATCGCGGGTATCACCGTCACCAATCCCGATCAATCGGGAACAGGAATATGGGTAGAATCCACTAATCCCAGAATTCGCAATAGTACCACAACAAAAAGTGGCCGTGAAGGAATATTTGTCACCGGAACCGGAATGCCGACAATTGAGAATAACCACATCTTTGAAAATGGCGGAAATGGAATTTCTCTCACCCATGAAGCAGCCGGAGAAATTCGAGACAATTTGATAGAAAATACTGGCTTTGGTTTGGCGATCGGGGGAAATTCCACCCCGTTAGTGGCCAATAATCAGATTCAGAATAATATTGATGGGTTGGTGATTTCTCATTCTTCCCGTCCGATGTTGCGAGACAATGCAATTGTCAACAATAGCCGGGATGGATTGGTGGCGATCGGGGAATCCCAGCCGGATTTAGGAACAGAAACCGTTTCGGGAAAGAATACTTTCAAAAACAATCAGCGCTATGACATTCATAACACCGCCAAAGCCCCAAATTTAAGAGTTGTTGGTAACCAGTTAGATGACACTCGGGTGATTGGGGCCGAGATTCAACTCCAGTAAATCCCGTTTTCCCCCGCCTGGACTGCCTAATTTTAAGCAGACTTTTCAAACCAACAGGACTGACGCCTATTTTAGAAGATGAATCAGACTGATTTTGCTCTATACGAACCGATCGCCATCCTGAAACCTGTGGATGAGAATATCTGGATTGCCGATGGACCCATTGTTAACATGGCGATGTATGGCACTTCTATTCCCTTCCCCACGCGGATGACTCTGGTGCGTCTGGGGAAGGGGGATTTATGGTGTCATTCCCCGATCGCCATGACGGAGAGTCTGAAAGCTGAAATCGATGCGATCGGTCCCGTCCGTTATCTGATTTCCCCGAATAAAATTCATTATGCTCACATTGCAACTTGGGCCAAGCGGTATCCAGAAGCCACATCCTGGGCTTCCGCAGGGGTGCGAGAACGGGCGGCACAGCAGCAAATTGAAGTGAGGTTTGATGCAGATTTGAGCGATGAAGCGCCCCCCGACTGGAAGGATGACCTGGATCAGGTGATTTTTCGGGGAAGTCGCTTCATGGATGAAGTGGTCTTTTTTCACCGTCAGAGTCGCACTTTAATTGTGACGGATTTAATTGAAAATTTTGAGTTGCATAAAGTGCCAGATTCGTATAAGCTATTGGTCCGGTTGGGGGGAATTGTTGACCCGGATGGGAAAACACCCTTTGATTTGCGACTGACATTTTTGGGACGGAAAGATTTAGCCCGGATCGGGTTTAAGCAGATGTTGGCTTGGGAACCGGATAAAATTATTCTGGCTCATGGTCGCTGGTATGACAGGAATGGGATGGCTGAACTCCGACGGGCGTTTCGGTGGTTGGGTTGAAGAGGGAGACGACTGAAGTCATCACTACGAACTAGGGGAGGGCAGACGACTGAAGTCGCCACTAAGAACTAGGGGAGATGGTTTATCTTAGTTTGTAGTAACGACTTTAGTCGTTATCTTAGTTTGTAGTAACGACTTTAGTCGTTATCTTCCTTCTTTTGGAGAACTCACCGAGATGGGGGGAGGGTTTTTCCTGAGAACCCACGATAAAATTGAGAAAATTGAGCAAAACCTGTCGGAAACAACTATGCAAGAACCACAGATAGAAAATAATACTAACCCCACTGAGGTGCAACCCGTTGCGCCCAATGTGTTCCAAAGACTGCTAGGGGATTGGCGGCTTAAATATGGGCTGATTGGATCCGCAGTCGGACTCGCAGCTTTAGGTTTATTCTCATTCCTGTTCTTTTGGCACCATACCTTAGCAGAGATGGGAATGCGGTCCTGGGCGGATAGTGCGAAGGCGACGCCCATTGAATGCATGATTCAGGATACCAATAATGATGGATATGTCAGTTGCAGTGCCATGTTACAAGGGCAGGTGGTGCCGTTGGAATGTGGTTCCAGTTTGTTTAATATCGGTTGTCGAGTGAACTATGGGGCCGCAGCAGCGCCCCAGGTGCGATCGCAAAGATAGATAAATCAGGTTGTTCAGGGTTTCAGGGTGATTCGATGATGTAGAAACAGCCTACTCCTGCTCTTTACAGGCGGCAGTTTGAATCCACCTCGGGTATTGGGACCGGATGAAATCACCCGGACCCGAAACCGGGTTTCTGTACCGAATAGGTTGCCAAGTCAGCAAAGCGGTTTTGAAAAAAGCCGGTTTCTAACCCCTGTTCTAACTGCTAAAGAAACCAGAGGGCTATAATTTGGGATTGAGTCAATTCCTATCCGATGGATCTACTTGTCGAGGATAACTGTGGTTCGCAAACGCCCTGAAATCATGCTGCTGTCTTTACTCCTCCACACCGGAGAAGGCGATCGCCTAATTCAACGTCCTGACTCCCTATTTTCCATCCCCGGCAAACCTCGCAAAAGGGGTCCGGGGTTTGCTATTTCTTTGCTTTGTGCGCTGGCCCTCTCTCTCCTGGGGTCCACAGTTGGGAATGCTACGCCGGTGGTTTCTGCCTCCGGTCCCCAGGTGATGTCAACGGATTCTGACCTAGACTCAGGGTTCTATCCGGTGGCACAGGGTCCTCGCAACAGTGGGTTTCGCCAGGGGACAGAACTGAGTTGGAATGGACAGGAGCGATCGCTGGATTGGATTGCTTGGTCCCCCGATGGAAATCCCACCCAAATTCGCTACGGGTTTACCGAGACGGACCTGATGCAGCAGATGGGGGTAGAGTTTTTAAATACAGATGATGCCCGAATTCAGCCCGTGCGTTGGTTTTCAGACCCGGAATCGCAACCGTTGAATCTGCCCGTGGTTTGGCATCAAGGCAGACGATATTTAGATATTACGCCTCTGGCAGAGCAATTGGGGTGGCAGTTGCGAGAGTCGGGGCAAATTTTAGAAGTGGCCTCACCCGGGGCGACGGTGACGGGGATTGAACAACCCGAACAACCTTGGGGCGATCGCATCGTTTTGGACCTCAATGGCACTCCTTTATTTACCGTTACTTCTACGCCGATTGAACGGACTGAAGAAGAAGATCCAGATCCCGATGGTGTGCAAGGCAGTCGCCCTCCTGCCTTGCCGTTACAAGAATTTGTGATTACCCTGGATGCTAACCTCACCCCGGAACTCCTCAATGCCAGGGCGATCGCCAAGGAAAATCTCACCCCAGCGACGGATTCCCCCGGGGAAAGAACCATTGCTTTAACCTTGGGACAGACTGGATTTACGGGATTAATGGATACAAGCGGCGATCGTACCACCTTACGATTGCAGATTCCCCAGATGTGGCGACCCCGAGTCTGGACCGATCGCAATCCCAACCGCCTGATCATCGACATTCAACCGGATGTTGTCACTGAGCGTAACATCCTCTGGGCATCCGGAGTCCGGTGGCGACAACAACTCCTCGAAGTCGCTGACAGTCGCTTTCCCGTCGTCTGGTTAGAACTCAACCATCGCAACGCCTCCAACACGGTACTCAAACCGATTACCGCTAATTCCGGTTTACCTGGTCTAGCACCACTCAGTCAAATTGCTGATCGCCTCGGTGCCAATGCCGCCATTAACGCCGGATTTTTCAATCGCAACAATCAACTCCCCTTGGGTGCAATCCGCGAAAATGGCCGATGGTTATCCAGTCCCATCCTCAACCGAGGGGCGATCGCCTGGAATGATGCCGGAAGTGCGATTATCGGACGTCTTAGCTTAGAGGAAACTCTCACCACTGGCGGGGGAGAAACCTTACCTGTTTTATTTTTAAATAGTGGCTATGTCAAAGCCGGAATTTCTCGCTATACACCGGACTGGGGAGAAAGCTATACTACCTTAATTGATAACGAAAACATCGTCGTCGTTGAAGGGGGGAAAGTTACCCAACATCTGCAAGGGGAAAAAGCCGGAGAAAGTACCTTTGCCATCCCAGAAACTGGGTTTTTGCTCACCTTACGGTCCTTCGCCTCCGCCTTACCCAGACTCCCCATCGGCACCTCGGTCCTGATTAATCGCGCCACAGTTCCCTCCTATTTTGAGGTTTTTCCTCACATTTTAGGGGCTGGACCTGTGTTAGTCAAAAATAATTCGATTGTGTTAGATCCGGAGGCGGAACAATTCAATCAAAACTTTATTGAAGGAAAAGCCTCCCGAAGTGCGATCGGTCAAACCGAGGATGGTCGCTTAGTAATTGCGATCGTTCACCACCGCACCAACGGACCCGGACCCACCCTCACCGAAATGGCCCAAATCATGCAACAATTAGGCTCTATCAACGCCCTAAACCTAGACGGAGGCGGTTCCACCACCCTATTTCTAGGCGGTCAACTCCTAGAACATCCCCCCCGCATCATCCCCCGCATCCACAACGGATTAGGCATCTTTTTACAGTCAGAATAAAATTCTGTTTAACGTCAAGACTGAAGTCGTTCTCTTCTTTTGTTCGTAGTAACGACTTCAGTCGTTCTTAATTGTTCGTAGTAACGACTTCAGTCGTTCTTAATTGTTCGTAGTAACG